>JAYTUC010000099.1:0-73623 GCA_043744775.1 Fimbriiglobus sp.
GCCATGCGCACGGCCCGCAGGACGCGCAACTTGTCCTCCGTGAAGCGCGCGACGGGGTCGCCGATGGCCCGCAACACGCGGTCGCGCAAGTCGGCCTGGCCGCCGACGTAGTCGGTGACGCTCCCGGTACTCGGGTCGAAGAACATGCCGTTGACGGTGAAGTCGCGGCGCTTCGCGTCCTCCTCGGGCGAGCTGTACGTGACGCTGTCGGGCCGCCGGCCGTCGGTGTACGTGCCGTCGCTGCGGAAGGTGGCGACTTGCACCTTGAGCCACTGCCCGGCGTCGTCGCGCGGCCCCAAAACTTCGACGACACCGAAGCTCGCGCCGAAGCTGTGCGACCGCCGGAAGCTCGCCTGCACCTGCTCCGGGGTCGCGTCGGTGGCGATGTCGTAGTCGGCGGGCGTGAGGCCGAGGAGCTCGTCGCGGACGCAGCCGCCGGCCCAGAGCGCGACGAAGCCACGCTCGGTGAGCCGGGCGACGACCTCCGTGGCGAAGTCGCGCTCGGTCATGGTAACTCGGCCTCCGGCTCCGCGACCGGGGCGAGTTCGAGTCGCTGGGCGTCGAGGTACGATTGCAGGAACAGCATCGCGGCGACCTGGTCTTGCTTCGCCTTGCGCTTGTCGCGGGAGTAGCCCGCCTCCCACAGGATCGAGTCGGCCGCCGACGACGTGCAGCGCTCGTCGTAGAACGCGACCGGCAGCCCGGTTCGCTCGCGCAGCCAGGCCCCGTACTCGCGGCACTTCACCGACTGCGGACTTTCGCCGCCGCTCATGTGGATCGGCAGGCCGACGACGAAGCCGACCGGCTCCTCGACCTTGACGACGCGCCTGAAGAACTGGCCGTCGAACTCGGCGTTCTTGCGGTACAGGGTTTCGAGCGGCGACACGACGAGGCGGTCGGCGTCACACAGCGCTAAGCCGACGCGCTTGCCGCCGACATCGACGGCGATCAGCCGGCCGCGCGGCGGCAGCACGTCGTTCACGGGCGTGGGGGCGGGGTCGCTCACAGGAACCGGCCGAGTCCTTGCGCCTTGAGCTGATCGACGAGCTGCTTCACCGTCGCCTCGTCGTTGCGGTCGGCCACGAGGATGGCGTCGCCGTCCTGGACGATCAGCAGGTTGCTCACGTTAATCGTCGTGATGAGTTTGCCGGGGTCGCCGACGATGACGCAGTTCGTCGTGGCGATGCCCGAGTGGGTCGCCTGCACGGTGTTGCCGTGGGCGTCCTGCGGGTTGCGGCGTTCAAGTGCCAGCCAACTGCCCACATCGTCCCACTGGTACGGGGCCGGGATCACCATCACGTCCGCGGCCTTCTCCATGACCGCGAAGTCGATGCTGACCTTCGCCAACGACTCGTACTCCGCCGCGAACACCTCGTCGCGTCGGGCCGTCGGCCACGCCTCGGCGATGCGCTCGACGGCGGCGTAAACCGCCGGGCAGTTGGTGCGCAGCTCGCGCAGGATCGTCGCGGCCTTCCAGACGAAGATGCCGCTGTTCCAGAAGTAATCGCCCGAGGCGACGAAGCGCTCGGCCGTTTCGGCGTCCGGCTTCTCCCGGAACGCCTCGACGCGCGACACCGTCACGCCTGAGCGCTGGCCGACGGCCGCGCCGCGCTGGATGTAGCCGTAGCCGGTGGCGGGGTAGGTCGGCGGGATGCCGAAGGTGAGCAGCGCGTCGGGGAACTCCTCGGCGAACTGCGCCGCCGCGTGGACGGCCCGCTGGAACTCGGCGACCGGCTCGATGACGTGGTCGGCCGGCATCACGAGCATCACCGCGCCGGGGTCGTCCCGCGCGATCAACGCCGCGCCCAGGCCGATGCACGCGGCGGTGTCCCGGCCGCACGGCTCGCCGACGACGTGGTCGGCTGGCAGCTCTGGCAGTTGCCGGGCCGCCTCGCCGCCGTGCGCGGCCCCGGTGATGACCCAGGTGCGCTCGGCGGGGATCGGCCCGGTGACGCGGTCGAGGGTCGCCTGCAGCAGCGTGCGGTCGCCCGAGAAGGTGAGGAACTGCTTGGGCCGCGCGTTGCGGCTGCGCGGCCAGAACCGCGTGCCGCCGCCGCCGGCCATAATCATCGCGTGCAGCATCGGCAACCTCACCGGGGACTCGTTACTCGAACAGTGTCGGCACAACGACCCGCGTCCCGGCGGGAATTTTGCCGCGAAGTTCGGCGTCGCTCAGGGCGAACAGCGGCGCGACCTCGACCGCCACGCCGTCCGCGACCTCGACGCCAACCGCCCGCAGCCGCCGGGCGTGGCTGTCGCTGATGGCCGCCCTCACCGCCTCCGGCGAGTCCGCGCCGGTCGCATTCTTGAGCGGGGCGAACTCGTCCTCGCGATTGACCCGCACCGTCAGCCAGCGCTCGGCCAAGGGCAGGGCGTCGAAGACGAACAGCTCGAACTTCAGGGCGTTTTCGACGGTCGGCTTGACCGTCGCGCCCGTATCTGGGTCGTAGAACGGCACCTTCTTGCGGGCCAGGTGGAACGCCAGACGGCCCGCGCCTTGCGTGACCCGTTCGAGAAAGGCGACGGAAAAGATGTGGATCGCGGTGTTGCCGGCGCGGTGCAGCAACTCACCGTCGGCATCGCGGGCCTCGGCGAGTGCCGCTGGCAAGTCCGAGTACTCGACGATGCCGCACTTGCCGCCGATGAGCGCGAGGACGCCGACCTTCTCGTCGGGCCGCGTCTTAAAGACGACCTTCGTCGAGGCGTCGGAGTTCGCGGTGACGTGCCGGCCGACGAAGCCCGGCGCGGCGAGATCGACGAGCGGGTTATCGACCTGGAAGTAGAAGATGTGCTTGACGCCACGCGCCTGCAAGTCGGCGAGCAACCCCGTGTCGGCCAGCGCGGTCAGGGTGCCGCCGTGGCCGTTGGGGCTGAGGTTGAGTTCGCCCGGTGCGGTGAGCAGCAGCTTGCCCGTCGCGGCGTCGAGGGCCGGCATCGTGCCCTGCTCGAAGAAGGTCACCTGGTCGCGCGGCACGCCGAAGAAGGCTTGGTCCTCGAAGAACGCCTGCGTCTCGGCGGTCGTCGCGGCACTGGTCATCACGAGCATCGGCACGGCGACGCCGAACTTCCGCGACAGGGCGGCGACTCTCTCGGCGTGCAGGCGGAACAGGCTCGCGCCGCTCACCGGGCCGACGGGGAACAGCCCCTTCGGCTTGTCGAAGCCCAGCCGCGACCCCTGGCCGCCGGCGACGACCAGCACCGCCACTTCGCCGCGCCGCAGGCAGTCCTCGCCGAGTTGCAGCGTCGCCGCGTCCACGGCCGAGGCGTCTTCGACGGCGATCGGCGTAACTGTCGCAGCGTCAAAATCGGTCTGCGACTCGCCGCGGCGGGCGTAGAGGCGTTCGAGTTCGGCGAAATCGACCCGGCCGAGTTGCCCCGCGAACGCAACGCGCTGCGCCTCGGAGAGCGTGGCCCAACCGGTGAGTAGGTGTTCCTGGCCGTGGGCGCGGAGGCGGGCCACGAGGTCGGCGGGGGCGTCGGTCATCGATCCGCTCGCGCTGGGTGAAAGGTCAGAAGTCGAATTGTAGGCCGTCGAACGCCGGCGACACCCCGGCCGGCAGCACCGCCACGAGGCAGTCGTAGTCCATCTCGTGGCTCATGTGCGTCAGGTAGGCATGGCGCGGCTTCAGACTGGCGATCACGTCGAGCGACTGCTCGAGACTGAAGTGCGACGGGTGCGGACGTTCCGGCCGTAGGGCGTCCAGGACGAGCACGTCCAGCCCTTGCAACAGCGGCAGACTCGATTCGGGGATGCTGCTCACGTCGGTGCAGTACGCCACGTCGCCGACGCGGAAGCCTAGGACGTGGAAGCGGCCGTGGACCAGCGGGATCGGCGTGACGCGCTCGCCGAGGACGACGAACGGGTCGGTGGCGATCGTGCGGAAGGTCAGGTTGGGGACGAAGCCGCCGTCGAAGTCCGGCGGCGGGAAGGCGTAGCTGAAGCACTGCCGGATGACGCCCTCGACTTCGGCCGTGCAGTACAGCGGCAGCGGGCCGCCGAGGCGCACCGGGAACATGCGCACGTCGTCGAGGCCGAACAGGTGGTCGGCGTGGTAGTGCGTGTACGCGACGGCGTGCGCCACGGGGATGCGCTCGCGCAAGAACTGCAGCCGCAGTTCGGGCGACGTGTCGATGAGCAGGTTGCCGGCGGCGAACTTGAACAGTACCGACGAGCGGGTGCGGTGGTTCTTGGGGTTGGTCGAGGTGCAGACGGCACACTCGCAGCCGATCATTGGCACGCCGACCGACGTGCCGGTGCCGAGGAACACGAGTGTGCGGCCGTGGCTCATGGGGAAATGATACGCCCCAGGGGCGACCGAGTCGTCCCCTGGGGCGTCGCGTTTTCGGTCGAGCCGTCGCGATTAGATGTGGACCTGCTTGTATCCGCCGGTCGCGGCGAAGTAGATTAGCAGCAGCAGGAAGCCGACCGCCAACGCCGCGGGCACGCCGGCGGTGTAGAGCAGGGCGGTCTTCGCGCCGTAGTCTTCGGCCCCGGTGAGGACTTCCTTGTCGGCCTCGAAGTTCGGCAAGCCCTGGTTCACCCACCATGACTTCAGTGCCTTCAGCGAAGCCTCAAGCTTCTCGCCGACAGGCTTACCGGCGGCCTTCTCCTTGTCGAGGGTCGCCAGGTCCTTGTCGAGGGTCGTCATCACGTCGCCCGTGACCTTCGCGGCCACGGCCGCCTTGTAGTCGTTGAACACCTTGAGCTTGGCGTTGTCGAAGCCGGCGATCTTCGGCGCGGTCTCGGGCGACACGTCGGACAGGATCGGGAAGCCCTCCGCGGCGTCGGACTTGTAGCGGGCGTAAGTGTCCGCCGAGGTCTCCTTGATCTTCTGCACGGCGAGGTAGTCTTGCTTGTAGCCGATGCCGGGGCCGCCGAAGAAGCCGGCGGAGATCATGCCGATGCCGCCGGCCAGGCCGAGGGCCAACGCCCCGCCTTTGGGGAAGCGCTCGGAGATCACGCCCAGCATCGTCGGCCAGTAGAAGGTCTTGCCGATGCCGTAGACGGTCACCGCGGCGAGCCAGAGCCAGATCGTGTCGGTGAACGGCAGCCCGAGCATTGCCAGGCCGGCGCAGCCGAGCAGGGCGCTGATGAGCAGCAGGCCGATGGGGTTGATGCGGTGGACGATCGGCCCGGCCGTGAAGCGCAGCGTGAACATGAGCAGGTTGGTCCAGACGAAGGCGAGTTGCGCGTTCGTCCCGCTCTTGAGTACGCGGGTCGTGATGTTGGTGATCCAGCTATCGGTGCCGAGTTCGACGTAGCCGACCAGCGCGTGCAGGAGGTACAGGAAGGCGAGCAGGAAGCTGCCCGGTGAAAAGCCGCTGTAAACGGCGAACACCAGCCAGATCACCGCGCCCATGACGTAGCCGACGAGCGGCCCGCCGGCGAGGCCGCCGATCTCCGGGACTTTGACGCCGACGGCGGTCAGCAGGGTCGGGAAGGCGAAGGCGAGGAACATCGCGGCGACGGCGAAGCCGATCATCCCGACGTTGCCCATCATGCTGCTCAGCGGCACCCCGGCGGCCTCGGCCTCGGACTTGGGGAAGGGCCGGTTGAACATCAGCAGGCCGTAGCCGATGACCGGGATGAGGAACACCCCCAGCTTGGCTTCCCACGGCACGGGACCCGACAGCAGCCCGAAGCCCAGCGTGATCAGCACGCCGAGGATCAGGCCGAGCGGCCAGCCGGCGTGCAGGATGTTCAGCCAGTGGGTTTTGTTGCGCGGGAAGAGGCTCGCGGTCAGCGGGTTGATGACCGCCTCGCAGGTGCCGTTGCCCAGCGCGAAGAGCCACAGGCCGACAGACAGGCAGGCGAACGCGCCGTCCTTGCCGTAGGCGGCGTAGACCGGTGTCGCGGCGAAGGTGACGACCGCCGACGCGGCGTGCAGCAGGAACGCCACGAGCATCAGCTTGCCGTAGCCGAAGAGGTCGGCGAAGAAGCTGAAGAAGATGATCGCCACGCCGAAGCCGATCAGGCCGCCGCCGGTGATCGTGCCGAGTTCGGTCTGCGTGAAGCCGAACTGCGTACCCCAGTCGGCGAGGATGACCCCACGGACCGAGAAGCCGATGCCGGCGGCGATGAGTGTCAGGAAGCTGGCGGCGAACAGGATCCGGTCGTTCAGACTGGTCGTCGTCGGGGGCGGCGCGAGTGCCGTCGATGCCATGGCGGGGTGACTCCGGGGGAGGGCAGGCGAGGTTCGGCGGCGCGGGGCCGGCCGCAAGGGGGGATAGTACCGACACCCCGACGGGCGAGCCACCAAAAACGGCCCGCATTCCGGCAAGTCCGCGGGACGACGCACCGATAATTGCGTGTGACCTTCGCCGACCGCCTCCGGAGCCTCGACCGATGCACGACTTGAACGTGCTGGCCCTGATCAAGGGCACCGAGCGCTTCATCTTCGTGTACGACGACGCCAGCCGGAGCGAAGTCGTCGCCGCGATCCGCGACACCGCCGCCGACGCCGGCACCGCGTTCAACTGGTTCGACGCCGCCGTGTTGACCGAGCGCGCGAACCAGCAGGCCGTCGCCGTAATCGCCCTCGACGGCGGTGAACTGGCCCCCCGAGATGTCCGCCCGTGACGCTTGAAGCCGCCTTCGCCGACTTCCTGATGCACCTCGGCCTCGAAAAGAACTCGTCGCCGCTGACGGTGAAGTCGTATCGCGAAGATTTGACGCAGGCCCTCACGTTTCTGCGCGAGCACACCAAACAGAATTCGACGCGGCCTGAGGACTGGAACTTACGCTCACTCAGGGCACTCACCGCATGGCTGCACAACCAGGGCTACGCGAAAAGTACGGTCGCCCGGAGACTCGCAGCGGTGCGGTCGTTCGGCAAGTACCTGTGCCGCGAAGGCGTGCTCGCGTCCAACCCGGCCGACTCGCTGCGCGGCCCCCGCCTGAACAAGACGCTGCCGCACTTCTTGACGCTCGCCGACGTGCAGAGGCTGCTGGCCGCGCCGGGAGGCGACGAACTTGCCCTGCGCGACCGGGCGTGGCTCGAAACCCTCTACTCCGGCGGCCTGCGGGTGTCCGAACTCGTCGGGCTGAACCTGGTCGACCTCGATATCGCCGAGGGGGTCGCGGTCGTGCGCGGCAAGGGCAAGAAGGAGCGCCTGGCACTGCTCGGGCACCCGGCGCAACTCGCGCTGCGCGACTGGCTCGTCGAGCGCGCGGCGCTGTTGCGGCGCGCCAACAAGGTCAGCGACGCCGTCTTCCTGAACTGTCAGGCGACGCGGCTGACGGTGCGCAGTGTCGGCCGGCTGCTGGCGAAGCACCTCCGAGTGGCGGGCCTGGACCCGCGGACGACGCCGCACACCCTGCGGCACAGCTTCGCCACGCACCTTCTCGACGCCGGGGCCGACATCCGCTGCGTCCAGGAACTGCTCGGCCACAAGAACCTCTCGACGACGCAAATCTACACGCACGTCACGACGGAGCGGCTCCAGCAAAGTTACCACAAAGCGCACCCGCGGGCGTAACCGCTCCAGCTTCACCGCGGGTCGCCGCAGTTCGCGCGGTTGCGCCAACCGCCGCGCCCGCTACGCCTTCGGAACGCCCTATTTCGTGAGGTTTCGGCGCAAGTCGGGCGGTAGATTACTCCCGTCGCCCCACGTCTTGCCCTCGGCGATTTCACCCCGGCCCGACCCGGCCGGGGTGTGCACCCTCGACGAACTTCGATGAGGACTTGCATGAGTCGAAACTACCCCGCGGGCCTCGCCCGCACGCTCCTCGCCTTGTCGCTGTGGTCGGCGGTCGCGGCCCCCCGGCTCGCCGCGGACGACGCGGTGCGGTGGCGAGGCGACTACAACGCCGCCCGCGCCGAGGCCCGCGAGAAGAACGCCCCGCTCGTGGTGGTGATCGGCACCGACGACTGCCTCTACTGCCGCAAGCAAGACGCGACGACCTTCCGCGACCCGGCACTCGCGGAACTGTTGAATCGCCAGGCGGTCATCGTGAAGGTCAACGGCGGCAAGGAGCCAGCGTTCGTCCAGGCGCTCAAGATCCAAATCTACCCGACGACCGTGATCGCCGCGCCGGACGGCAAGATCGTCTCGTTCCTCCAGGGCTATATCACGGCGGAGCAACTCCGGGACCACGTCAAGAGCGCGGTTATCGACACGATCAGCACGCCGGAGTGGGCCAGCCGCGACTTGGCCGAGGGCGACAAGGCGTTACGACTCGGCGACGCGACGCGGGCGTTCGCCCTCTGGAAGACGATCGCCGCGGGCGTGCCCGCCTCGCCGGTGCGGGCGAAGGCTGAGGCCGGGATCGCCGCCGTCGAGAAGTCGGCCGGGGAGAGGCTCACACGCGGCCAGCAGCTCGAAGCCCGCCGCGACGTGGCGGCCGCGGTCGATGTCTACTCCGACCTGATCCGCAACTACGCCGGCACCGCCGCCGCCGTCGAGGCGACGACGCGGTTGACGGCGTTCGCCGCCCGCGGGGAGGGGGTCGATAGGCTGCGCGTGATGATCGCCAAGGAGTTCGTCACGACCGCCCGCGAGGACTTCCGCCGCGAGCGTCTGGCCGACTGCCTCGACCGCTGCGAGCAGATCGGCACGCAGTTCCCCGACCTGCCCGAGGGCCGCGAGGCGAACGAGTTGAAGGCGTCGATTCAGGGCGACCCTGAGCGTCTGGCCGTCGCCGCGGAGCAGTTCTCGCTGCGGGTCGCCGAGTTGCAACTGTCGCTTGCCGACGGCTGGGTCAAGAAGGGCCAAACGGCCAAGGCGGCGGCGTGCCTCGAGCGGGTCGCCCTGCTCGCGCCGAACAGCCGCACGGCCGAGGTCGCCGGGGCGCGGCTGACGGCCTTGCGGAAGCCAGGCGTGCCGGGGATGACGACCTCCCTTTTGAAGACGCCGTGACTCCCGACGCCGCGTCTGTAGACTTGGGTTGGCTCGACTCCCTCCCCCCGTCAACACTTCGCGGTGCCGTTATGACGAAGCATCAATCTAGCTTGTTACTAGTCGCAGCGGTCGCCGTCGTTTGTACGGCCAACGCCACACTGGCGTTGCTGCAAGAGTACAAGAGCGGCGTGGTCTGGCCGGAGCCGAAGGTTGTCGCCGCCGGGGCGGTACCGGGTGCCCCGCCGGCCGACGCGGTCGTCCTGTTCGACGGCAAAGACCTCGCGCAGTGGAAAAACGGCGAGAACTGGGAAGTCAAAGACGGCTACGCCATCACCCGCAAGTCGGGCATCAGCACCAAGGAGGCCTTCGGCGACTGCCAGCTCCACGTCGAGTTCGCCACCCCGGCGAAGGTCAAGGGCAACGGCCAAGGCCGGGGCAACAGCGGCATCTACCTGATGGAGCGCTACGAGGTCCAGGTGCTCGACTCGGTGGACAACCCGACTTACTTCGACGGCCAGTGCGGCGCGATTTACAAGCAGTCGCCGCCGATGGTCAACGTCAGCCGCAAGCCCGGCGAGTGGCAGACCTACGACATCGTGTTCGAGGCCCCGGCGTTCGGCGACGACGGCAAGGTCACCAAGCCGGCTTATATCACGGTGCTGCACAACGGCGTCTTGATCCACAACCACTTCGAGTTGAAGGGCAGCACCAACTTCGACCGCCCGGCGGCCTACGTGAAGCACGCCGCGCGGATGCCGATCAGCCTGCAATTTCACGGCGACGAGACGATGTTCCGCAACATCTGGGTCCGCGAGTTCGCCCAACTCGTGGGCGTGCCGCCGGCGACGAAATAAGTCAGAATTTTGCCGCAGAGACGCGGAGCAAACAAAAGCATTTGAGTTGGATTCCGCCTGGCACTGCCGAGGGATGCCCGAGGTGCCGCGTTTTGAACACTGGCTTTTTTTATTCTTTGCGTCTCTTCGCGGCAAAATTCTTACTTCCTGTCTCCTCGCCCCACGCCGCGGATTAGCCGACTCTCCGTGAGCACGGCGTCCATGAACACGTCGTGCGCCGCCACGGGGATCGCGTCGAAGACCTGGCAGTCGAAGGCGACGCCGATCAGCGGGGCGCCGGGCCGCGCCCCGGTCAGGAGGCGGTCGTAGTAGCCCTTGCCCTGGCCCATGCGAGCACCGCGAAGGTCGAAGCCGGTGCCGGGGACCATCACGAGGTCGAGTTCGCCCGGATCAACCCGCTTGCCGGGAAGGCAACGTAACTCGGTTTTCGGTTCGAGAATCTTGTAGGCTCCCTCGACCAACTCGGTTACGTCTTCGAGGCGGAACAGTTCGAGTTGGTTCGTCTCGACAATGCAGTACGGCACCACGACCCGCTTGCCGCTCGCAATCGCCCCCGCCAGGCTGTGCCGCGTGCGGACTTCGCTGCCGGCATCGACGTAGAACAGTACCGTTGTCGCGGCCGCGTACTCCGGCAACGCCATGAACGCGGCCACGATGCGCTGACTGACGGCGTCCTTGTCGGGCTGCGCGACGCGATTCTTGCGGGCCTGCTCCCGCAACGCGGCCTTCAAGGCGACGGGTTCGGCGGGCAGTTCGATCATCGTGACATCCTCGGAAAACGGTTCTGTTTGAATCGAGTTTCGGCGGCTACGGACCTGTAAGATTTCGCCGATTTTGACGTATAATTGGTACAGGAAGACGCCCAGGATTTCGCCGGAGGATTGGCCGTGAAACTGACTCGACCCCGCGTCAAGAACCCCGAACTGATGCTCCGCATTCCCGGCCCCGACCGCAAGCGGAACATCGCCGCGTACACCTACCGCGTGACCTACCGCGCCCCCGACCCCCGCGAGGTCGGTTGCGTCACGACCTGGGATGTCGGTGGCGGCCGCTTGCCGTATCAGGTGGCCCTCGAACGCACCGACGCCGGCGTGCTGCAATGGCACTGCAGTTGCGCCGACGCCGTGTACCGCGGCGAGCGCTTGCAGCATTACCACTGCAAGCACGTCGCCGGGCTGATGGAGTGTCTGCCGCCACTCGACTAGGCCTTCGGCGGGAACCAGTCCTGTAACGCTGTCACGGTCATTTCCCGCTCCCGCATCGCCCGGCAAGCCGCGACTGCCGCCAACGCCGCCGACACGGTGGTAATCAGCGTCACGCGGTGGGTCACGGCCTCGGTGCGGATCTTGCCCTCGTCGGTCTTGCTGCCGCGACCGCTCGGGGTATTGATGACCATCGACACCTCACCGTTCTTCATCTTGTCGAGCAGGTTCGGCCGGCCCTCCTGAATCTTCGGGATCGTCTGCACCGGGATGCCGTTCGCCGCGAACACCGCCGCCGTCCCGGTGGTGGCCATGAGCGAGTAACCCATCGCCGCGAACTCCCTGGCGACCGGCACCATGAGTTGCTTGTCGTTGCCGGCGACCGAGATGAAGATCGGCCCCTTCATCGGCAGCAAGGCCGACGCCGCCATTTGCGACTTCGCAAACGCCATCGCCATATCGACATCGATGCCCATGACCTCGCCGGTGGATTTCATCTCCGGCCCGAGCTGCACGGCACTCCCAGTGAACTTGTTGAACGGGAAGACACTCTCCTTGATCGAGTAGTGCGTCGGCACGACTTCATCCAGAACCCCCAACTCGTCGAGGGTCTTGCCGACCATCACCAGCGCGGCGTACCTCGCCAGGCTCACGCCGGTGGCTTTCGAGACGAACGGGATCGTGCGGCTGGCGCGGGGGTTGGCTTCGAGGATGTAAATCACCGGCGGGAAGTTGGTCGTGCCGTCGGGCCGCAGGCCGGTCACGGCGAACTGGATGTTCATCAGCCCGCGGACTTGCAGTCGCTCCGCCAACCGCTTCGTCAACACCTTGATCTCGGCAACGATGTCGGCCGGCAGGCTGTGCGGCGGGATGACGCACGCCGAGTCACCGGAGTGGATGCCGGCTTCTTCGATGTGCTGCATCACGCCGCCGATGACCGTGCGCGTGCCGTCGCTCAGGCAATCGACATCGACTTCGGTCGCGCTCTCGAGGAAGCGGTCGATCAGCACCGGCTTGCCGGGGCTGACTTCAAAGGCTCGCGTCATGTAGCGCGAGAAGGCCGACTCGTCGTAGACGATCTCCATCGCCCGGCCGCCGAGCACGAAGCTGGGCCGCACGACCATCGGGTAGCCGACGCTCTGCGCGATGCTCCAGGCCGCTTGCAGGTCGAACGCCGTGCCGTTGTCCGGTTGGTGGATGCCGAGGTCGTGGGCGACCTGCGAGAACAGCTCGCGGTCCTCGGCGAGGTCGATACTCTCGACACTCGTGCCGATGATCGGCACGCCCATCTTCGACAGGGCCTTCGCGAGGTTCAGCGGCGTCTGGCCGCCGAACTGGACGATGACCCCCGCCGGCTGCATCCGGTCGCAAATGTTCAGCACGTCCTCGACGGTCAGCGGCTCGAAGAACAGGTGGTCACTCGTGTCGTAGTCAGTGCTGACCGTCTCAGGGTTCGAGTTCACCATGATGACTTCGTAGCCGGCCTGCCGCAGCGCGAAAGCTGCCTGGCAGCAGCAGTAGTCGAACTCGATCCCCTGGCCGATGCGGTTGGGGCCGCCGCCGAGGATCATGATGCGCGGCTTGCCGCTGAAGGGCAGCACCTCGTCCTCGACGCGCGGGCCGTCGGGGGTCGTGACGGCCGCCTCGTAAGTGCTGTAGTAGTAGGGCGTGAACGCCTCGAACTCCGCGGCGCAGGTATCCACCGACTTGAACGTCGCCACGACGCCCATCGCCTTGCGGGCCTCACGCACGCGGCCCTCGGTGCTGCCCCAGACCGTCGCCAACTGCCGATCGACGAAGCCGAACTGCTTGGCCTTGAGCATTTGCGCGGGGCTGCACGCCGACAGCCGGCCGACGGCCGCCAATTCGTTCTCGAAGGTGACGAGTTCTTCGATGTTACGCAGGAACCAGGGGTCGATCTTGGTGCGGGCGAAGACCTGCTCGACGCTCATGCCGGCCTTGAAGCCGTAGCGAACGTACCAAATCCTCTCGGCGTTGGGCGTGGTGAGCTTCGCCAGGATCTCGTCCATCGACGGCTGGTCCTTGGTGCCCCAACGGTCCTCGCGGTCCAGCCCCAAGCCGAAGCGGTTGACCTCCAGTCCGCGTAACGCCTTTTGCAGCGACTCCTTGAAGGTGCGTCCGATCGCCATCGTCTCGCCGACCGACTTCATCTGCGTGGTCAGCGTGCCGTCGGCCCCTGGAAACTTCTCGAAGTTGAAGCGTGGCATCTTGGTGACGACGTAGTCGATCGTCGGCTCGAAGCTCGCCGGGGTCGTGCGCGTGATGTCGTTGTGCAGTTCGTCGAGCGTGTAGCCGACGGCCAGCTTCGCGGCGATCTTGGCGATGGGGTAGCCGGTTGCTTTCGAGGCGAGCGCCGACGAGCGGCTGACGCGCGGGTTCATCTCGATGACGATCATGCGGCCTGACGCCGGGTCGATGGCGAACTGGATGTTTGAGCCGCCCGTCTCGACGCCGATCTCGCGGATGATCGCCTTCGCGGCGTCGCGCATCCGCTGGTACTCCTTGTCGGAGAGCGTTTGCGCGGGGGCCACCGTAATGCTGTCGCCGGTGTGGACGCCCATCGGGTCGAGGTTCTCGATGCTGCATATGATCACGACGTTGTCGGCCTTGTCGCGAATCACCTCCAGCTCGAATTCCTTCCAGCCGATGATCGACTCCTCGACCAGCGTCTCCCCCACGGGCGAAAGCTCGATGCCCAGGGCGACGAGCCGGCGGTACTCCTCGCGGTTGTACGCAATCCCGCCGCCGGTGCCGCCCATCGTGAAGCTGGGCCGCAAGACGCACGGCAGGCCGATCTCCTCGATCACCTCGTCGGCCTGTGCGAGGTTTCGGACGACGCGGCTCTTGGGCACGTCGATGCCGATCTTGACCATCGCGTCCTTGAACTTCGAGCGGTCCTCGGCCTTGTCGATGACCTCGGCCTTCGCGCCGATCATCTCGACGCCGTACTTGACCAAAACACCGTGCTTGTGCAGGTCCATCGCCGTGTTGAGGCCGGTCTGGCCGCCGAGCGTGGGCAGCAGCGCGTCGGGGCGCTCCTTGGCGATGATTTTCTCGACGACCTGCCAGGTGATCGGCTCGATGTAGGTGCGGTCGGCCGTCTCGGGGTCGGTCATGATCGTGGCGGGGTTCGAGTTGACCAGCACGACCGAGTAGCCCTCCTCGCGGAGGGCCTTGCAGGCCTGGGTGCCGGAGTAGTCGAACTCGCACGCCTGGCCGATGATGATCGGGCCGGAGCCGATGAGCAGAATCTTGTGGAGGTCGGTGCGCTTCGGCATGGCGGGGTGGAGTACCTCAAGGGTCCGGGACCGGGCGCAAAATCCTCACTATTCTATGGCAACGGCCGATGCCGCCCACCGACTTCGGGCGAAAGTGCCCGGAGTTCTTCCGGCTCGCCGGTCGCGGATTGCCAACAAGCCCCTCCGGCCGTGTCGGGCGCAGACTTGAGTCGATTTCGCTGCAATTTCCAGCACTTTCGCATCGAATTCGCCGCCCTTCCGCGTTGACACCACGGCCCGCCCGGTTATAACCCGCCGCCCGTGGGGCTGGCGGGGGCCGGACTCGCGGGCACGAGCCGAGGGTTCGCATGGCGGACGAGACGACACCGGTGGCGGACCTGAAGCAGGCGATCCGTCGCTTCGCCGAGGTGCGGCACTGGGAGCCGTACCACTCGCCGAAGAACCTCGTGATGGCGCTGGCGTCGGAAGTCGGCGAGCTGTGCGACGTGTTCCGCTGGATGACGGCGGAGGAGTCGGTCGCGGCGGCCACGGACCCGGCGCTGCGGGAGGCCATCGCGGACGAACTGGCGGACGTGGCCAACATCGTGATGCTGCTGAGTTCGCACACGGGCATCGACTTGAGTGAGGCGGTCGAGGCCAAGCTGCTCAAGAACGCCGTGAAGTACCCGGCCCCGACAGCCTGAGTCGTGGGCGGGTTTTGACGACATACGGGAAACGCCGCGGGGGCGTTCGGCCCGGCCGGTCTCACGGGGGTGGACCGGTCGGGCCTTGGAGATTGTCGGACGTTTCGCTTTGGGGGGGATTGCCGTGCGTAGCCGTCGTTGGATTTCTGCCGCGTCCGCGGGCGCTTTCGGGGCGTTGATCGCCGGGGTGACCGTGACCGCCAGCGGGCAAGACGCCGCGCCCGGCGTGCCGCCGTCGCCCGCGGCCGAGGTGAAGTACTACCAGGGTAAGGTGTCGCCGCCGCCGGCCGGCCTGTTCCCCGGCGCGATCCGCCCGGCCACGCCGTCGCCGACGCTGCCGTCGTCGGCCAACATCCCGACCTTCGGCGGCCAGAAGCCCGGCGACCGCTCCGCGGGCAAGCCCGCGGGCGCGCCGTCGCAGTTCGCCCCGGTGCAGCAGGCCGGCGGTGTGCCGCGCCTCACCCAGCCAGTCATCGCCGGGCCAGGCGAGGTCCGCGTGCTGGGCAACGCCGAGCCGGCCGGCGCGCCGCCGTACTTCACGCCGTCCGCGCCGCTGCCGCCTCCGCCCTCGGTCAAGGTCGAGGCGTCGCCGCTGCCGGAGCCGAAGGCGCTGCCGGCGGGCCTCAGCCCCGAGCCGACCCCGGTCGCCGCGCTCAAGCCGGTGCCCGCGACGATCGAGCCGACGGTCGCGCCGATCGCGCCGACGGCCGCGCCCGCCCCGCCGACGGCCGCGCCCGCCCCGCCGACGCCGGGGGTTCGCCCCAAGGCATTCGACGAGATGCCGGCCGAGTCGCCTCGCATGGTGCCCCAAGGGGCTGCTGCCGCGGCGACCGCGCGGCAGGTTCCGAACGTCGTCGTCGAGGCGGTTTGTCCCGAGACAATCGGCGTCAATCAAGCACTCGTCTACGAACTCGTCGTCCGCAACGTCGGCACCGGGGCCGTCGCCAACGTCCGCGTCGAGGACGAGTTGCCCGCCAAGTGCCAGTTCCTTGCCAGCTCTCCGGTAGCCGAGACCGTGGGCGACCGGCTCGCCTGGTCGCTGGGGTCGCTCGAGTCGGGGGCCGAGAAGCGCATCAGCGTCACCGTCAAGCCGCTCGAGGAGGGCGACATCCGCAGCCGCGCCGTCGTCAGCTTCACCACGGCTGTTGAAGCCCGCGCCCGTGTCACGCGGCCCAAGATCACGCTGGCCATGACCGGGCCGGAGACGACCCGCGTCGGCGAGAAAGTGCCGTTCCAGATCAAACTCACCAACACCGGCACCGGCACCGCCGGCAAGATCCTCCTGCAAGCCAAGTTCAGCGACGGGCTGACGCACGTTCAAGGCCAGGTCATCGAGGCCGAGTTGGCCAACCTGCCGGCCGGCCAGTCGAAGACGATGAGCCTCGAAGTCGTCGCGGCCAAGTCGGGGGCGCAAGTCTGCTCGATCACCGCGGTCGCCGACGGCTCGCAGACTGAGGTCGCCAAGTCGAGTGTCAACCTCGTCGAGCCGATGCTCTTGATCAAGCAGGCCGGGCCGTCGCGCTGCCTGGTCCGCGGTGAGCCGACGTACACGATCGAGCTGTCAAACCCCGGCACGGCGTCCACCGACCCGGTGCAGTTGTGGGCCGCGCTGCCGCCGGGTATCGACTTCCTGACCGCGACCGACGGCGGGGCGTTCCTGGACGCGAACCGGGCGGTCGGCTGGCGGCTGCCGGGGCTGGCCGCGGGCACGACCAAGACGGTGACGCTGAAGGTCCGGGCCGTCGCGCCGACCGAGGGGGCCGTCCGCACGGTCGCCCAGGCCGTCGCCGCAGCCGGCGACATCGCTACCGTCGAGGGCCGCACCTCGGCCGCCAAGGGGCTGGAGGCCCGCGCCGAGACGCTGGTCCGCGCCGACGGCGTGCCGGCCCTGCGCTTCGAGGTGTCGGACCTCGAAGACCCGATCGAAGTCGGCAAGGAAGCGACCTACGAGATTCGCGTGGTCAACCAGGGCACCGGGGCCTGCACCAACGTGCAGATCGTCGCCGAACTCGCCGAGACAACCACCGTCGTCGGGGCACCGACCGGGCCGACCGCCGGCAAGGTCGTCGGCCAGCAGATTACGTTCGAGCCGATCCCGCAACTCGGGGTCAAGGCCGAGGCAGTCTACCGCGTGCGGGTCAAGGGGTCCGCGCCCGGCGACTACCGCTTCCGCGTCAAGCTGGTGAGCAGCGAGACCCGCCAGCCGACGACCAAGGAAGAGAACACGCGCTTCTACAAGGAGTAGCCGGCCGCCGGCCGACTGCGACTGACCCCGGCCCGCGGCACGAGACCTGCGAGCCTGGGGCGACCCGACACCGACTCGACCGCGACTCTGACCGACGTTGAGACGATTACGGACCAATAGCCAGCGACCGCGTTGCCGTGGGGGACGACGCGGGGACCGGCGGGGGAGGAATCCGACCATGAGCACAGGACGTGCGCCGAGAGAACTGTTACGGGTCCACATCCGCTGGATGATCCGCCGAGACATGGCGGAGGTCCTGGCGGCGGAGCAGCAGAGCTTCGAGTTCGCCTGGACCGAGGAGGACTTCCTGCGTTGCCTGCGCCAGCGGAATTGCATCGGCATGGTAGCCGAGCACCAGGACCGCATCGTCGGCTTCATGATCTACGAGTTGCACAAGGACCGGCTTCATGTGCTGAACTTCGCGGTCGCGACCGAGTCGCGCCGCGGCGGCATCGGGGCGCAGATGGTCAGCAAGCTCGTCGGCAAGCTGTCGAGCCACCGCCGCAGCCGGGTCACCCTGGCGGTCCGCGAGCGCAACCTGGACGCCCAGGTGTTCTTCCGGATGCAGGACTTCCGGGCGACGCGGGTCTTGCGCAACTACTACGAGGACAGCGGCGAGGACGCCTTCCTGATGGAGTTCTCCCTGGAAGGGAACGACCCGCAGGTCGCCGCCACGACGCCGGTCAACCGCATCGCGGCCTTCGAGCAGAACTGACTTTCGCCCGAGGGCCGGCGGCTTCCGGGGGGACGCCGCCGGCCCTCGGGCGTGACACACACACGGACGACGCGAACACGGGGGAGACGCGAATGCACGGGGACACCACACCACGCCGCCGCAAGCTGCCGATGCTCGGCATGACGACCGTCGGCCTCGCCGTCGGGGCGGGCAGCCTCGGGCTGTACCGCGGGGCCGCCGCCGTGCCGCTCGGCCCGCCCGACCAGCCGACCTGGACGACCGCCGAGGTCCGCACGCCCGCGCCACGCCCGCCGGCGGAGCCGGTAACGCAAGCCGCCGCGGCCGAAGTGCCAGTCACGCCGCTGCCGCTGCTGCCGATGTTGCCGCCGCTCGAATCCGCAGCCCCGGCCAAGCCGCCGGAGCCGACGCCGTGGCCGCCGTCGCGGCCGGTCGAGGGGCTGCCGAGTCCGGCCCCGGTGATGCCGGTCAGCCCGGCCGGCCCGCTGCTGCCGATGATGCCGTCCCTCGGCGTGCCCGACATCGTCAAGTCGATCGAGGTCGCGCCGATTCCGGCCACGATCGCCGACGCGGAAGTCGCGCCGCCACCACGCCAACTGCCGAAAGTGCCGGCACTTGAGGCGAAACCGGTTGCCCCGCCCGCGCAACCGGCGCAGCTTGCCCCCCAGGTGAGACCGATTGCGCCGGTGATGCCGGAATTTCTCTTGTCGGGTCCGCAAGCGGGATTTAATGTCAAGAGTAGTCCCGAGGTCGCGCCGTTGAAGGCGGCCCCCGGTGCCTTGACCTCGCTCAAAGTTGAGCCGCCCGGAGAAGCCGCCGTGATCCCCACCCGCCAGGCCCTGAAGTCCGCCGCCCTCGGCGTGGCCCTCGCCGTCTCCCCGGTGACTCCGCTGACCGCCGCGGAGCCGCCGGCCAGCGCCCCCAAGACTGACGCGGCGAAAGTGGACGCGCCGAAGGACGACGTTTTGGGCGACCTGAAGCGTCAGGTCGAGAAGCTGCGCCAGAACGCCGACCTCGAGAAGACGTTCCGCGAGTTGACCGACGACGCGGTGAAGGGCAAGCTCAACAAGGAGTCCGGCAAGACCGAGCCGGGACTGGTGTCGAAGTTCGACGAACTCGACGCCCGCCTGAAGCGCATGGAGAAGGCCCTCGAAAAGTTCGACGTGAGCAAGTTCGAGGAGGCGGTCGCCCGGCTCGAGAAGAAGCTCGACGCCGCCAGCAACTCGACGACCACCCAAAAGCCCGACGCCGTGGCGAAGGCCGACCCGACGCCCAAGGCGATGCCCGGCCCGGCGACGCCGCCGGCGACCGCCCCGGCCATCCTGGGGCCGAAGGCGACGATCCGCATCGTCAACGAGTACCCGGTGCCGATCTCGATGATGGTTAACGGCAGCTCGCACCGCATCGAGCCGAACGCCTCGAAGTCGGTCGAGGTTCAGGCCGGCAGTTACACCTACGAGTTGCTGCACGCCGGCAGCCAGGCGACGACCGCCGCGATCAAGGAGAACGACTCGGTGACCCTCCGCATCAAGTAGGCGAAGCCGTAAGATGACGCGAACCCCGGCCGGTGCCGGGGTTCGTCCGTTGACCCAGGGAGCGCCCGCGATGCCCCGGCTGCCGCGCGTCATCACGATCGACGGCCAGGCCCACACCGGCAAGTCGCTCGCGGCCCTCAAACTCGCCACGGCCCTCGACCTGTACCTGCTCAACACCGGTGCGATGTACCGCAGCGTGGCGCACCTCTTACGCGAGGCCGGCGTCGATGTGCTCGACATGGGCCGTAAGGCCGACCGCGTGCACGCCCTGATCGCGCCGTGGGAGTTCGCCCTCAACGGCCAGGATGTCCACGTCAATGGCACGCCGATGCCGCCGACGATCTTCGACGAGTCGATGAACGCGCTGGCGAGTGGCGTGAGCAAGTGGGCCGAGGTGCGGCGCAAGTTGCAAGCCGAGCAGAAGCGCATCGCCGGGCTGCACCCGCACGTCGTGTGCGAGGGCCGCGACCAGGGGACGAAGGTCTTCCCCGACGCCGAGGTGAAGTTCTACTTCGCCGCGCACTACGACGTGCAGGCCGAGCGCGCCGCCCGCAAGGCTCGCGAACTCGCGCCCCACGCGCCGATCGACCTGGAGGCGCTGCGCCGCCGCGTCGAGCAGCGCGACCGCGACGACAAGTCGCGCGAGATCGACCCGCTGCGCAAGGCCGACGACGCCGTCGAGATCGACACCTCGCACCTGACGCCCGACGAAGTCTTGGCCCGCCTCCTCAAGGAAGTCGCCGCATGGCAATCCCCGGCGACTTGACCCCCCCGCGGAGCGGGGACTTCGTCCAGCGGGTCGCGTTCCACTCGACGTTCTGGCTGACCTTCCACGCGCTGACCTTCGGCCTGAGCTTCCGCGCGTCCGGGCGCGGCAACATTCCGGCGACCGGCCCCGTGCTGATGGTGTCGAACCACCAGTCGTTCCTCGACCCGTGGCTGGTCGGCAACGCCTCGACGCGCTGGCTGGTCTACCTCGCCCGGCACAACCTCTTCAAGAACCGCCTCTTCGCCGCGGCGATCCGCAGTTACGGGGCGGTGCCGATCGACCGCGGCTTCGGCAAGGAGGGGCTGCAGGCGGTCCTCGGGCTATTGGGGCAGGGCCGCGCGATCGTGATCTTCCCCGAGGGGGAGCGCACCCACGACGGCACCTTGCAGCCGCTCAAGCCGGGCATCTCTCTGCTCATCAAGAAGGCGAACTGCCAGATCGTCCCCGTCGGCATCAGCGGCTGCTACGAGATGTGGTCGCGCCACGCCAAGAAACCGCAGCCCGAGACGCTGTTCGAGGCGACCGGCGGCCGCAGCATCGGCCTGCACTACGGCGAGCCGGTCCATTCGAGCGTCTACAAGGCGGTCGATCGCGACGCGATGCTCGCGGACTTGCAGGCCCGCATCGCCGTGAGCGTGGCCGAGGCCGAGAAACTGCGTCGGCGGCCGTGAGGTTCATAGACTGAGCCTTTCGTTCCCACGGGTCCCGCGATGCCAGTGACCGCGTCCGCACACTCCGTCGGCTTCCTCGGGGCCGGCCAGATGGCCACCGCTCTTGCGAAGGCGTGGACGGCTGCCGGCCTGCTCGACCTCCAGCGCAGCCTCGCCGGGGAGCCGATTCCGGCGGCCCGCCAGGTGTTTACGGCCGCGACTGGCCTGCGCGCCGTGCCGACCAACGCCGAGGTCGTGCAGGGCTGTCAAGTCGTCGTGGTGGCCGTCAAGCCGCAAGTCCTCGCCGCCGCCCTGAGCGAAGTCCGCGGCTACCTGACGGCCGACCACCTCGTCGTGTCGATCGCCGCCGGCGTGACCCTGGCGCAACTCGCCGGGCATCTCGGCAGCGAGACGCGGGTGGTGCGCGTCATGCCGAACACGCCGTGCCTGGTCGGGGCGAGCGCGACCGGCTACGCCGTCGGCCCGGCGGCGCTGCCCGGCGACGGCGAAGTCGTCGCCAAACTCTTCGGGAGCGTCGGCGTCGCCTTGGCGGTGCCCGAGAACCAACTCGACGCCGTGACCGGCCTGAGCGGCAGCGGCCCGGCCTACGTCTACATGATGATCGAGGCCCTCGCCGACGGCGGCGTCCGGGCCGGCCTGCCGCGCGAGACGGCCCTGAAGCTCGCGGCGCAGACGGTCTACGGCAGTGCGAAGATGGTACTCGAAACCGGCATGCACCCGGCCGCGCTCAAGGACGCCGTGGCCAGCCCCGGCGGCACGACCATCGCCGGCATCCACGCCCTCGAGCGCGGCGCGTTCCGGGCGAGCGTCATGAACGCGGTCGAGGCGGCGGCCAACCGCGCGGCCGAGCTTGGCAAGAAGAGTTAGGAGCCACGTTTGAACCCGCCGGAACTCGTGCTGATCTTCGACTTCGGGTCGCAGTTCGGGCAACTCATCGCCCGCCGCGTGCGCGACCTCAACGTCTTCTGCATGGTCGTGCGGCACGACATTACCGCGGCACGCGTGCGCGAACTCAACCCGCGCGGCATCATCTTCGGCGGCGGGCCGGCGAGCGTTTACGAGCCGAACGCCCCGAAGTGCGACCCCGCGGTGTTCGACCTGAACATCCCGGTCCTGGGCATCTGCTACGGGATGCAACTCGCCTGCCAGGCCCTCGGCGGCACGGTCAGCCCGGCGGCGTCGCGCGAGTACGGCCGGGCGACGCTCAACGTCCTCGACGCCAATGTGTTGTTCCGCGGTTACCCGGCCGAGTCGGTCGTCTGGATGAGCCACGGCGACCAGGTGAGTACCGTCAGCGGAGACTTCGTCTCGCTCGCGGCGACCGACACCTGCCCCGTCGCGGCGGTCAAGCACGTCACCCGGCCGGTTTACGGCTTGCAGTTCCACCCGGAGGTCAGCCACACGCCGCACGGCGGGGTGGTCCTCGCCAACTTCCTGCGCGACGTGTGCGGCTGCGCCGGCGACTGGAAGATGACGACCTTCATCGACACGACCGTGGCCGCGGTTCGGGAGCGCGTCGGCGACCAGCGGGTGATTTGCGGCCTCTCCGGCGGCGTCGATTCGGCGGTGTGTGCGGCCCTGCTCGTCAAGGCGATCGGCAAGCAACTCGCCTGCATCTACGTCGATAACGGCCTGATGCGCGAGGGCGAAACGGAACTGGTGCGGCACGCCTTCCGCGACTGGTTCAAGGCCGACCTGCACGTCGTTGACGCCGGGGCGCAGTTCCTCGCTGCGCTCGACGGCGTCACCGAGCCGCAGGCCAAGCGTAAGGCCATCGGCAAGCTCTTCATCGACGTGTTCAAGGCCGAGGCGTTGAACATCCCCGGCGCGTCGTTCCTGGCCCAAGGGACTTTGTACCCCGACGTGATCGAGAGCGGCGGCACGCCCGACGGCCCGGCGGCGACGATCAAGCTACACCACAACGTCGGCGGGCTGCCCAAGGAACTCGGCTTCGAGTTGATCGAGCCGCTCCGCGACCTGTTCAAGGACGAGGTCCGCCGGCTGGGGCTGGAACTCGGCCTGCCGGAGGAAGTCGTCTGGCGGCACCCGTTCCCCGGCCCCGGCCTGGCGGTGCGCTGCCTCGGCGCGGTCACGCCGGAGAAACTCGAAGTGATCCGCAAGTGCGACACGATCTTCCTCGACGAACTCCGCAAGTCGGGCTGGTATCGCAAGACCTCGCAGGCGTTCGCCGTGCTGCTGCCGGTGCAGTCCGTGGGCGTGATGGGCGACGGCCGCACCTACGAGAACACGGTGGCGCTGCGCTGCGTGCAGACCGACGACTTCATGACGGCCGACTGGTCGCACCTGCCGCACGAACTCCTGGCGCGCGTCTCGACGGCCATCATCAACCGCGTCAAGGGCGTCAACCGCGTCGTCTACGACGTGAGCAGCAAGCCGCCCGCGACGATCGAGTGGGAGTGACGCCGTGACCCGCGCCGACCTCTGCGCCGCCAACGACGACGACGGCATCGACCGCCTGCAAGCGGCGTTGCGCGACCGCGGCTTCCTCGGCGACACCGATAACTACGATTCGGCCCTGGGCGTCGGGCTGAGCCGCTTCCGTCGCGGGCCGGACGAGGTGACCGTGTTCATCGACGCCTGGTGCGTTGACATCGCCGGCCCCGACGAGTTGGTCCGCGAAGTGGTCGAAGCCCTATCCTCGAACTGACCCCGTCAACCCCCTCGGAGACTTCCCATGCCCACCGTCGCCATGATCTTCGGCGCGCTCCTGACCGCCCTCGGCGTCATCGCATATACATCGCCTGACTTGTTGGGCACCGGCGAGCCGGGTAAGGTCTCCGCCCTGTCGCCGGCGTACCTCGGCGTACCGATCGCGCTTGCCGGGCTGGCGAGTCTGCTCAAACCGTCGCTGTTGAAGCACGCCATGCACCTCGCCGCGATGCTCGGCTTGGCCGGGGTCGTCGGCGGATTCGTGCCGGTCGCCCTGCGGAATTTCGACTTCAACACGGCCGCCGTGAAGGTCGGCGTGATCATGACGCTGCTGTCGCTGGTGTTCGTCGGCCTGTGCGTGAAGTCGTTCATCGACGCGAAGAAGGCCCGCAAGGCCCGCGAGGCGGCTGCGGTGTAAACAAGAACAATTTTGCCGCAGAGACGCAAAGGGCGCGGAGCATACCGAAATCTACTGTTAAGATTTCGGTATGCTCCGCGTCCTTTGCGTCTCTGCGGCAAAATGCTCTCTGTATTACTTCTTGAAGAACGGCCCGTTGCGCTCGCCGCGCGACAGCAAGTACGCCATCAGGTCGATGATCTCGTCTTCCTTGAGCGAGTCGAAGAGGCCGGCCGGCATCATCGACTGTTTCGATAATTTCATCGTGTCGAGGTTGTTCTTGTTAACCGTGGTGATCGCGTTCGGGTTCAGGCCGTCCGTGTTGATCATCATGTTGTCCCCATTGTGATTGATGATGCGGCCCAAGAGTGTGCGTCCGTCGAGGGTTTGGATCTCGACCGCGGCGTACTGGTCGCTCACTTCCTTGTTGGGGTCGAGAATCGATTCGAGCAGGTCGCGGGTGCTGAAGCGGCCGGCGACGGCGGAGATGTCGGGGCCGGTATTGCCGCCCTCGTTGTCATAGCGGTGGCAGGCGAAGCAGTTGGCCGCGCCGAAGAGCTTGCGACCCTTGTCGAAGTCGCGGTGCCCGGCCGCCAGACCCTTCGTGACGACGGGCGTCAACTCGTCGAGGGTCCACTTCTTGACGAACGCCCGCGGGGCGGCGGTGGTCATCGAAGTCGTCGCCGGCTTGGCGTCGAGGATCGGCTTCAGCGCGAGTTTCTCGTCGGCCGTCAGCAGCGCCACGGCGTCGGTCTTGATGAGCCGCAGGAAGCCCTGGAAGCTGTTGCCGCCCTTGTAGCCGCCGGCCTTGGTGAACCACGCGAAGTAGGTGCCGCGTGACTCCGGCGTCCAGCCGGCCTTGAGCATCCGCAGGCTGCGGACGTACTCGAGTTGCTCCTCCTGCGTCGGGGCGTCGGCGAGCAACTTCAAGCCCTTTGCCGCGGCGGTCGGGCTTTGCAGAAAGACCATGACTTGCAGCAGTTCGGAGTCGAGGAAGCGCGAGCCGGTCGGGAACACGGCGTCGAGTTGCTTCGTTAGCGTCGCCACCTGGGCGGGGGCCGCCGACTGGCGGTGCAAGGTGACTTGAATTGTGCGAGTCAGGTCGAGCTTTTGCGACGGCGTCAGCTTGGCGAAGTCGAGGCGGAGCAGGGCGTCGAGGGTCGCCTGCGGCAAGCTCGGCGTGTCCTTCGACTTGGCGTGCAGCGGGCACGGGGCACTGACGCGGGCTAACGCCAGCAGTGCCTCGATGGCCGCCTCGGGGTTCGTCTCCGTCGTCGCCTTGGTCGCCCACGATTCGAGCGGCTGACTCTCGACCACAGCCCGCGCGGTAAACCGAAGTACGCGGTCGGGGCTGCCCAGCAGCGGCCAGGCGGCGGCTAGCGCCTTCTCGGGTGTCTTGGCGTTGCCGAGGTACTGTTCGAGTTCGCGGCGTTGGACCGCTTCGGGCGTCGGCGTCGGCTTGGCCGTGTCGGCGGCGGTCGAGTCCTTGCCTGTGTACGTGACGCGGTACAGGGCCGACTGCGTCTTACGGCCGCCGATGGCGAAGTACATCGCGCCGTCCACGGGGTTGATGATGACATCCGTCAAGGGCAGGGGACTGCCGGTGACGAATTCTTCGAGCGTGCCCTTGTAACTCGCGCCGCTTGGCGTGTGGTGGACGGCGTACAGTTTGCCGTAACTCCAGTCACAGATGAACAAGGCGTTCTGGTACTTCGCGGGGAACTTGGCCCCGTAGCCGAAGCAGACACCCGTCGGCGAGCCGGGGCCGACGTTGACCGTCGGCGGCAGGTTGTCGGCGTAGTATTCGGGGTACTTGCCCGCGCCGTTGCGCCAGCCCCACTCGCTGCCGGGGGTGACGTGGCAGACGCGCGTCGGCCGATACCACGGGGTGTTCATGTCCCACTCCATGTCGGCGTCGAAGGTGAACAGGTCGCCGGCCTTGTTGTAAGCCGCGTCGTACTCGTTGCGGAAGCCGACGCTGACGAGTTCCCAGTTGGTGCCGTCCGGGTTGACGTTGTAGATGCAGCCGCCGGGGGCCAACACACCCGCCATGAAGCCGTTGCCGTCCGGGACGCGCGTCAGCAGGTGGTCGTCGCCCCAGACCTTGGGGACGAGCGAGTTGTCGAGCTTCGTCAACTTCGTCTGGTTGCCGCAAACGATGGTGAGCCGCTTGCCGTCGGGGTGGGGGAGGACGGCGTGCGGGCCGTGCTCGCCGCCGCCGCCGTCGAACTTGCGAAGCAACTCGACCTTGTCGAACGTGTCGTCGTTGTCGGTGTCGGTGACGCGGTACAGCCCCGACTTGTCGCCGCCGTTGACGACGACGTACAGGGCGTCGAAGGCATAAAGCAGCCCTTGCGCCATGCCCAGATCGACGGGAATCTTCTCGACCTTCGACTCGCCCTTGGTGCCGACGGCCGGCGGGGTGACGCGGTAGAGCGCCCCGTACTGGTCAGAAACAATCAGCCGGCCCTTGGGGTCGTTGCACAGGTTGACCCACGACCCCTGCGTCTCCTTGGGCACGACGTACAGCAGTTCGGCCGTGAAGTCCTTGGCGACTTTCAGCGACGCGGCCGGCGTCGAGTACTCCGGCTTCACCGGTGGCTTCGGCGCTTTGGCCTTGGGCTTCGCCTTGTCTTGGGCGGGGGAGTCCGGCAGGACGCCGAGGGTTGCGATCAGCCCGGCGACGAGCGCCGTGCCGAATAACGAGCGGAAGGACCGGGTCATCCGGGAACCTCGAAGGGGAGGGTGCGAAAGGGGCCGTGGCGGCCGGGGCTGTCGGCGGGACGTGTCAGTATAACCCGGCGGGGCGGCGCTCCACAAGCGCGCAAAAAGAAAGCCCACGCAGTCGGCGTAGGCTTTCGTCGGGGCCGTAGGCGGGCGGGTCACTTGACGCCGGGGGCGGGGGCCGATGGCATGACTTTCGGGGCGGTCGCGCCGGCCGGGGTCACGTTGCCGCTGCCCTTGAGCATGTCGTTGACGGCTTCCTTGGTTTCGCCGTGCCACTTCCACAGCGACGGGCCGTTGTAGATCACGCTCGGGGCGGCCGCGTCGTGCAGCTTCTTGAACTGGGCCGGGATGGCCGCGGCGATCTTCTCGTCCATCGCTTGCTTGGCAAGGCGGGCGTTGATGGCCGCGCGGTCGATCTTCTCCGCCGGCGGGATGACGCCCAGCATCTTCATGACGACGTACCCTTGCGACGTTTCCAGCACCTGGCTCAACTGCCCGGCCGTCAGCTCGAACCCGACCTTCTCGATGATCGGGTCTTGGGCGTACATGTGCCGGCTGATCGGCTTGATCTTCCCGAGGGCGGCCGCGAGGGCCGGGTTCGCCTGCTGCCTGGCGGCGTTGTCGAACTCGACCTGGCTGCCGCGAATCTTCTCGTAGGTGGCGAGGATGGCCTTCGGGTCGTCGCCCTTCGGCCACATGATGATTTGCACCTGGCGCTTCTCGCCATACTCGCGCTCGAACTGGACTTTCACCTCGTCGTCGGTGACTTTGATCTCGCCGGAGATCATCTTCGTCAACAGCAGTCGCGGGCGGATGACATCTTCCATCCACTCGTACAAGGTCTTGTTGTACTTGGGCAGGACGACGTTGACGAAGTCGCCCTTCTTGACGCCTCCGTCGGTCAGCCCTGCGAGGTCGAGCAGGAAGGCGGCCTCCATCTCGGTCTCGGTGACGGTGATGTTGAGCCGCTTGGCCTCGTTCTCGATGATGATCTTGTTGATGAGCAAGTCGATCTTGTCCGCGCCGCCACGGGCCATGAGGAACTCGCCCAGGTCGCGGCGGGTGACCGGCTGGTTGCCGTTCACGTAGGCGACGGGCCGGCCGTAGTCCTCGGCGACGGCGGCCGGCGTCGGGGCGGGCGGCTGCGTCGCCGGGGGCTGGGCGAGGGCGGCGGTCACGCCGACGGCCCCGACCAGAGCGGCGGCGGTCGCCAGGCGGCGGGTCAGCTTGCGAACGGGCATCGGTGGCGTCCTCGGCGAGTGGTCAGGCCATACTTGCGAACCGGCGGGATGCAGGGGGCCAGGAACCCTAAACTACTCCCACAGAGGCCGCGAAATACCCGGCCCCCCGGCCCCACGCAACCGCAACTTGAGCCGAAAGCGCGACGCCATGCCCGTGATCCTCTTCGACATCGACGGTACGCTGATCCGCAGCGGCGGCGCGGGCAAATTCGCAATGGAGGCCGCCATGAAGGCCGCCTTCGGCCTCGCCAAGGTCCGCGACAACGTGCCGTACAGCGGCCGCACCGACCAGGCCATCGGCGGTGACTTGCTGCGCGAGAACGACATCGACGTGACCGACGCGACGATGAAGGCGTTGCGAGCCGCCTACCTCGACGCCTTGCCGCGCAGTCTGGTCGAGCAGGGCGGCACGGTCTGCCTCGGCATCCCCGAAATCCTGCGCGAACTCGCCCCCCGCCCCGACGTGCTACTCGGCCTCATCACCGGCAACGTCCGCGAGGGTGCCCGCATCAAGCTGACGCACTTCGGCCTCTGGGACACCTTCGCCCTCGGCGGCTACGGCGACCTCCACACCGACCGCAACGACGTGGCGCGCGACGCATTACGCCAAGTCCACGAGCACCTCGGCCGCCGCATACCGCTCGACGAGGTCTGGGTCATCGGCGACACCCCGCTGGACGTGCAGTGCGCCCGCGCAATCGGGGCGCGGGCCGTCGCCGTGGCGACCGGCTGGCACGCCATCGAGGAGCTGCACGCGACCGACGCCGACCACGTCATGGCCGACTTCGCTAACCCCGCCGAACTGCTCCGCGTGCTGCTGTGACCGTCCGCACCGGCTTCACGAGCAGCACCCACGGCTTCCCGTTCCCGAACTGGTTCCCGCCCGGCAGCCCCGTCGTGATCCTGCCGACGCCGTTCGGCCCGCTGAAACTCGGCGACGCCAACGCCGGATTGTGCGGCGGCATGGTTTACGCCGCGCTCGACCTGTTCGTCTACGGCCAACCCCGCCCCCTTGAAGCGACGCCGCCGGTGTTCCGCTACCTCTGCAAGCGGCTGCTCGAAAGCTGGAACCTGCCCTTCGGCGTGCTGAAGTATTACGACGGCCAGCGCCGCCCCGGCGCGAGCCGGACGCTCGGCGGCCACCGGGTCGTCGATGGTCTGACGCGTCAAACGGTCCTCGACGAGTGGCCCACCATTCGCGACCTCCTCGACACCGGCCGCCCCGCGCCGCTGGGGCTGGTGACCGTCGCGTCGTTCGACCCGCGGCAACTCGTGAAGAACCACCAAGTCCTCGCCCACGGCTACACGCTCAGCCCCGACGGCCGCCGCGTGACGCTGCACGTCTACGACCCCAACTACCCCGGCGACGACACGGCGACGCTAACGATGCGGCTCGACGACCCCGACGCCGCCGTGCCGATCGCGCACAGTTGCGAGGGCGGAACCGTCCGCGGCCTGTTCCTCTCCGGATACTCCCGCCCGCACGAGCCGCCGGCGTGGTAGGATGGCGGCGCGACTCCGAAAGACACGCGAGGGTTTCGACATGTTCGCGGTCATGCTCCTCGGATCGCTGGCAACATTAGTGTTTGTGAATGTCGCGATCTGGAGGCCCTGTGGTGGTAAAACCTCGTTCGGACTGCTCGAACTGCTAACTGTGATCGCCACCCTTTCAGGGCTCTGTTGTCTGCTGTCCAACTCAATGCTGATTCTGCAAGTGGTAGCTTCCGCCTTTGGAGCTCTCGGAGTCCTGGTTCCTCGTTACGGACGCCAAATCGCAAGCGTGCTTTCAGTCTTGGCGTGCGTCTTGGCGTGGGGGGTGGTTGCAGTTAAGGTTTCGGACCACCGACGGGATGTCGATTCTCTGCGCGAAGCGAACCCCTTCCTCTCGATGGAAGAACGCTTGCCGACACCGAAGCCCACGACTGGTGCATCGGAGTCAAAAGTAGACGGGATCGAGGATCAAGTCGGCATGGGGGGAAGCCCGAATTCGTGGCAGTTCGAGTCGCTGCACGGCGAGAACATCAAAAGCTTCGCCTCGACCCCCGGCTTCGGCGTCGGCCGAATGGTGCGGACACCTGCGACTCTGTACAGTATCCGCCGCGCGACACGCTTGCCCGAGCCGATCCCGCAACCCGGCGTCCTCCGCTACGAGATCGAGCCGACCGGCGACGCCTGGCCCGACGCCAAGGTGCGCGACCTCTTCGGCTTCCACGCGGGGAGCATCGGTAGCTTCGTCAACTCCAAGGGCTTCGGGTACTTGCGGAACCGCCGCGAGGTGTCCGGGTTCGCCCCGCACGCCTTCGAGAGCGAGCCGAAGCCGGAGAAACCCTTCGTGCTCGAACGCCTCGAACTGGTGGGGCTGGTACGCAACCCGGAGCCGGCGGTGTACGTCAGCGAGTTCCTGCCGCGCATGACAGAACTCGACAGCGTCGTCACGCGGCCGGCCGACGGGTTCGAGGCGGCGGGGCTGAAGCGGCTCGCGGCGGGCGAAGACCTCGTGGCGAACGCAGTCGGATCGAAGGTGCGGTTGCTGGGCGCCATCCGCAACATGACCGCGTGCGTCGAGTGCCACGGCGGCAAGCGGGGCGACCTGCTCGGAGCGTTCTCGTACAGACTCGCCGAGACGAAGTGACGCTGCGGGATGCAGCGTGGTAGGATGGCGGCACACCCGAGGGCCGAGTGATGATCGCGTACTGCGTGGCCGCGTCGCTGGCCGTACTCGCCGTGGCGAACTTCCTGATCTGGCGGCACTGGGAACGGCTCCACGTCCCCGTGCCGATCTCCGCCAAGTACGGGCGGCCGGCCGCATGCTTGTTGACACTCGCGGTGGTGCTGTTCCCGTGGTATCGAGTTGCCGTGATTTCGCACAACTATGACGCCTACATGGACGAACTCCGAGCGTCTTACCCGTTCGTCTCGATGGAGGAGCGGCTACCTGTTCCTCACGTGAGTGCAGGCACGAACTTGGGGCAGGTTGCGGAGACCGAAAACTCCTTGCGTGGCGAACAGGAGTTGTTCGACTACTCGAAGGACTTTGCCGAACTGCACAAGAGCCACGTCAGGACGTTCTCGATGATTCCAGGCGTCGGCCAAGGGCGCATGAGTAGCCACATCAACAAAGCGGCGACACTCCCCGCGCTGATCCCTCAACCTCGCGGGCCTAAATTCGTCATCGGACCGACCGGCGACGCGCTACCGGATGCCAAGGTTGGCGGCTATTTCGACACCCACACAGGTAACATCGCAAGTTTCGTCAACTTCAAGGGCCTCGGGTATCTCAAAAATCGCCGCGAGGTCGCCGGCTTCGCGCCGCACGCCTTCCAACACTTGCCGAAGTCGAACCCTCCGTACACGCTCGAACGGCTCGAACTCGTGGGGCTAGTGCGCAACCCGGAGCCGGCGGTCTACGTCAGCGAGTTCCTGCCGCGCATGGTCGAACTCGAAACGATGGCGACGCGGCCGGCGGACGGCTTCGAGGCGGCCGCGCTCGAGAGGCTCGCGGCGGGCGAAGACCTCGTGGCCAACGCGGTCGGCTCGAAGGTGCGGCTGCTCGGGGCGATCCGCAACATGACCGCGTGCGTCGAGTGCCACGGCGGGCAGCGCGGCGACCTGCTCGGGGCGTTCTCGTACCGCTTCGCCGGGGCGAACTGATGCCGCCGGTGGTCGTCATCAACGCCGTCGGCCTCACGTCGCGGCTGCTCGAACACGCCCCGCGGTTGCGGGCCGCCGCGCCGTGGGTCGTGCCGCTCGACGAGGCGTTGCCGGCCGTCACCTGCACCGCCCAGGCGACGATGTTGACCGGCGTCTCGGCCAGCGGGCACGGTGTCGTGGCCAACGGCTGGCTGTTCCGCGACACGCGCGAGGTGCGGTTTTGGCAGCAGTCGAACCGGCTTCTCGACGCCGAGCCGGTCTACGCGACCTTGGCCCGCGAGGCGAAAGAGCAAGGCCGGTCGTTCAAGTGTGCCAAGCTGTTCTGGTGGTTTAACCAGGGCGCAGCCGTCGAAATCAGCGTCACGCCGAAGCCGTGGTACGGCGTTGATGGCAACAAGGTCTTCGGCGTCACCGGCACCCCGCCGGGCCGCGCGGAGGCACTCGAAGCGAAGTTGGGGCGGTTCCCGTTCTCGACTTTCTGGGGGCCGATGGCCGGGCTGCCATGTACGCGGTGGATCGCCCGCTGTGCCGCCGAAGTCGTGGCGGCCGACCGGCCGGACTTGACGCTGGTCTACCTGCCGCACCTCGACTACGAGCCGCAGCGCCGTGGGCCGTCCGGGTGCGACATCGCGAAGCACGTCCGCGAACTCGACGACGCCTGTGCCCCGCTGCTGAACGCGGCGAAGGCGGCCGGGGCGAAAGTCTGGGTCGTCAGCGAGTACGGCCACTGCGACGTGACGACGCCGGTCTACTTGAACCGCATCTTGCGGGCGGCGAGGCTGCTCGAAGTCCGCGGCGGGCCGTTCGGCGAGCAACTCGACACCTTTGCCAGCCGGGCCTTCGCCGTCGTCGATCACCAACTCGCGCACGTGTACGTCGCCGACGCCGCCGACCTGCCGCGCGTGCGGGAACTGCTGCTGCAAACCCCCGGCGTGGCGACGGTCCTGGCCGGCGAGGAGCGCGGCGAACTCGACCACCCGCGCTCGGGCGAACTCGTCGCGCTCTCGACGCCGACAGCGTGGTTCGCCTACCCGTTCTGGGACGACGACGCCTTGGCCCCCGACTACGCCCGCGCCGTCGCCATCCACCACAAGCCGGGGTACGACCCGTGCGAACTGTTCTTCGACCCCAAGTTCCGCGTGCCGAAGTTCCGCGCGGCGACGCGGCTGCTGCAGAAGAAGCTCGGCTTCCGCACCATTTTCGACGTGATCCCCCTCGACGCCGGCCTCGTCCGCGGCAGCCACGGCCTCCGCGCCGCCGACCCCCTCGACAAGCCACTCGTGATGGGTCACGGCGACCGGCCGACCCCGGCGGTGATGCCGATGACCGCCGTCCGCGACCTGCTTTATCGAGCCTGCCAGCCGTGACGCCCGAACCTGTTCTAGGCTCTCGCCGTGGGTATGAACCTTCGGCGGGGCCTCACCGTGTTGCGAAACTGTTGCGGTCGGTTCCTGACGCCCGAGACGCTTTTCTTCGTCGCCGTCTGGCTGACGCTCCAGGTGCAGTTCCGCGAGCGGGCCTTCTCGGACCCCGGCACGCTGTGGCACACCGTCGTCGGCGAGACGATCCTGCGCGACGGCTTCATGACGACCGACCCGTTCACCTACACGCACCCCGGCCGGACGTGGATTCCGCAACAGTGGGGCGGCGAAGTCGTCATGGCGACGCTGCACCAGGTCGGCGGCTTCGACACCATGCTCCTCGGCTTCTCGGTCGGCATCGCGGCGCTGTTCACCTGGCTCTTCGCCCGCCTGCGCCGCGCCGGTGTGCACTGGTCGCTCGCCGCCGTGCTAACGTGCGGGGCGCTCTTCGTGGCGTCGTTCCACTTCTACATCCGCCCGCACCTCGCCACCATCGCCTTCCTCGCGCTCACGATGGCGATCCTCGTCGATTTCGACCGCGGCAAGGCGTCGCTCGGCCGGCTCGCGCTGCTCATCCCGCTGTTCGTCGTCTGGACCAACGTCCACGGCGGCGTCTTGGGCGGCGTGATGACCTTCGGCATCGTCGCGGCGGGGTGGGCGGGGTCGTATCTCGTCGGCCGCGCCGGGCCGATCACGAGTGTCCGCGGCGGCTTCGGCATCCTGGGCGTGCTGTGTTCGTGTGCGTTGACGCCATTCGACAACCCCTTCGGCCTGGAGATGATCAACACCTGGCAGCGGATCGTCGGCTCGAAGTTCATGGCCGAGGTCGTCAATGAACACAAGCCGCTGAACCTCGACCAACCGGCCGACCGAATGTTGGTCGTGTTCGCGATCCTATACCTCGTGCTGTTTGCCGGGGCGTTGCCGAAGTTGCGCCGCGAGTTCCGCGTCACCTGGCTCGTGCCGTTGGTTTGGATGCTGCTCACGGTCAAGAGCATCCGCCAAGGCCCGCTGTTTGTCGAGACCGCGTGCGTCGTCCTCGCCGACTTCTGGCCGCACACCCGCTGGCACGACCTGCTCAAGAAGTACGGCGATAGTCTTGCGTATGGCAACGCCACGCCTGTCCGCCCCGCAGCGTTCGCCCTGCCGGCGTTACTCGTGACGCTCGCGCTCGCCCTGCAAGTCGCCGGCGTCACGCTGCCGGTCGTCGGTCGCGGTTGGGCGACGCTGTCGCCCGATTTCGTCCCTCAGGACATCACGGCGGCGATTGACGCGGAGTTGGATGCGACCCCCGGTACGCCGCGCGTCTTCAACGACTGCAACCTCGGCGGCTACCTGATCTACTACCACCGTCGGCACAAAGTCTTCATGGACGACCGCTTCGAGCTGTACGGCGACGCCTGGCTCCGCGACTACGTCGAGGTGGCATTAACGCAACCCGAACGCATTGAGGAGTATTGCGACCGCTACGCTTGCACGCACGCACTAATTGGCGTCGAACTGGGGCCGTCGCCGTTCGACGAGTACCTGTCGAAGTCGTCGCGGTGGGCCGAAGTCGTTCGCGGGCAGGGGGCGGTGCTGTTCCGTAGAGTGAACGTTTCGCCCCCGTAACTGTGCGGTGCCGCATGACCCCACCGACGTTCCTCTGCCTGGCGAGCTTCTACAAGGGCGACCGCTTCCTGCAGCGCTGCAAGCAAGAAGGCTGCACGGTTTACCTGCTCACCGTCGAGAAGTTGCTCGGCGAGCCGTGGCCGCGCGACGAGATCGACGAAGTCTTCGCGGTGCCGAGTTTCGACAACCGCGAGAACCTGACGCACGCCGTGGCGTACCTGATGCGCTCCCGCCGCATCGACCGCATCGTCGGCCTCGACGACTTCGACGTGGAGGTCGCCGCCGACCTGCGCGAGCACTTCGGCGTCGTCGGCCACGGCGAGAGTGCCGCGCGGCTGTTCCGCGACAAGCTCGCCATGCGGACGATGGCCCGCGCGCTGGGCGTGCGCATCCCCGACTTCAGCGCCCTGCACCACCACGCCGACGTGACGGCCTTCCTGGCCCGCACCCCCGGCCCGTGGCTGGTCAAGCCGCGTGGCGACGCCTCGGCCGCCGGCATCGTCAAGTGCGCGACGCCCGACGAGGTCTGGCGGCGCGTCCACGCCCTCGGCGACGACCAGTCGTTCCACCTTGTCGAGCAGATGGTTCCCGGTGAGTTGTACCACGTCGATGCGCTCACCGACAACGGCCGCGTACTGTTCGCCGAGGTCAACGCTTACTGGCAGCCGCTGCTCGACGTGTACCAGGGCGGCGGGGTCTACGCCACGCGCACGCTCGACCGCGCCTCGCCCGACGTGGCGAAGTTGCGGGCCGTCAACGAGGCGGTGCTGACCGGCTTCGGGCTGGGCTGCGGGGCGTCGCACACCGAGTTCATGAAGTCCCACGCCGACGGCGAGTTCTACTTCATCGAGACGAGTTGCCGCGTCGGCGGGGCCGAGACCGCCACGATGGTCGAGGCGGCGACCGGCGTGAACCTCTGGTCCGAGTGGGCGCGGCTCGAAGTCTGCCGCGTCGCCGGCGGCTACAAGCTCCCCGCGTTGACGCAGGGTTACGGCGGCGTGGTGATCTCGTTGGCCAACTGCGAACGCCCCGACACGTCCGCGTTCACCGACCCCGAAATCGTCCGCCGCCTCGACTTGCCGAGCCACATCGGCTTCGTCGTCGCCTCCGACCGCCCCGAACGCGTCGAGGAGCTGCTGACGTCTTACATGGCACGCATCCAGCGCGACTTCGCCGCGGTCATGCCGCCGCTCGAAACGGTAGCGGATTGACCGGTCGCCCGCCTCGGCCACGACAGTTTACAGAGTCCGACGGCCTCATAGCTTCAGCCGACTTCGGGGTCGCGTCGAAATAATTGTGACGCCGCGGGGCGGGAATTCGCTGGAACCCGACCGCGCCCGGCCTTAAGATTCGCACACTGCAACTCTCTCCCGTTTGCGGACTTAAGGACCACCCGTCCCCCCGACGCGGAGACTTGCCATGCGCCGACCCGTCATCGGGGTCGCTACCCAAACGTTGCCGGGCGTCGCGGGCCAGCGGCCGAACTGCTGGATCATGGGCCACCGCTACGTCGAGGCCCTCCGCACGGCCGGGGCGCTGCCGTGGCTCATCCCGCTGATCCCGCAAGACCCTGACACCCTGCACGCGATCTTCGAGAAGCTCGACGGCGTCTTCCTGACCGGCGGCGTCGATGTCGATCCGTCCCGCTACGGCGAGCCGAAGTCGGCCCTGTGCGGGGCGACCGACCCCGACCGCGACGCCGTCGAGTTGATGCTCCTCCAGCACGCCCTGACCCGACACATGCCGGTCTTGGCCGTCTGCCGCGGCATCCAGATCATCAATGTCGCGATGGGCGGGACGCTGTACCAGGACGTGTCGTCGCAGGTCCCCGCGTCGATGAAGCACGACTACTTCCCGACGGCGGTCAGCCCCAGCCGCGCTTACCTGGCCCACGACGTGCTCATCGAAGCCGGGTCGCGGCTCGCCGACATCGTTGGCGTCTCGGTTGCCCCGGTGAACAGCATGCACCACCAGGCGATCAAAGACCTGGCCCACGGGCTGCGGCCGTCGGCGCGCGCCCCGGATGGCATCATCGAGGGGGTCGAGGGGATGAACGGCCAGTACCTCATCGCGGTGCAGTGGCACCCCGAAGAACTCGCCGAGACGCAGCCCGGCATGAAGCGGCTGTTCAGTTCGTTCGTCAGCGCCGCCGTCGCCTGAACCCCCCCTGGCACGCCCCACCTCCAACCCCGATTACGCCATGAATCGCCAATACCACGAGTGGTGGAGTCCGTCGCTCGGCCGCACAATGGAGCTGCTCGAATTCGGCCACGCCGGGGCGACGATCGTCGCCTTCCCGACCTCCGGCGGCCGCTTCTTCGAGTGGGAGAACCGCGGCATGGTCGAGGCCATTCGACCGATGATCGAGCAGGGCTGGTACCGGCTGATCTGCCTCGACTCCGTGGACCGCGAGAGTTGGTACGCCCGCGGCAAGCACCCCGGCGGCCGCGTCTGGCGGCAGGTCGAGTACGACAACTACGTCTACCGCGAGGTGCTGCCGTTCATCGATTCGACGACCGAGAACCGCTACATCGTGGCGACCGGCGCGAGCTTCGGGGCCTACCACGCCCTGAGCTTCGGCATGCGGCACCCCGAGCGCGTTCAGCGCATCGTCGCGATGAGCGGCCTCGTCGATATCAAGATGTTCACCGAGGGCTACTCGAGCGAGGAGCTGTATTGGCTGAACCCGACCGACTTCATCCCGCACGAGACCGACCCGGAAAAGCTCGAGCGCTTGCGGCGGCAGGAACTGATCTTTGCGGTCGGCAACGGCGACCGACTGGTGCATCAGAACCGCGAACTCTCCGGCAAGCTGTGGGGCAAGGGCATCGGCAACGCCTTGCGCGAGTGGGACGGCTTCGCCCACGACTGGCCGGTCTGGCACCAGATGATTAACCTCTACATCGGCGGCCGGGCGTGACGCCGGCCGACGCGATTCGCACCCCTGATTTTGAGTCTCGGACCCATGAAAAAAGTCGGCTTACTGTGCGGCCGCGAGTGGTCTTGGCCGCCCAAGTTCCTCGAAGAGGTCAACCGCCGCAACGCGGGCGTAACAGCGGAGTTCGTCAAGCTCGGCGGCACCCGCATGGACGAGCCGAACCCGTACTCCGTCGTCATCGACCGCATCTCGCACGAGGTGCCATACTACCGCAGCTACGCGAAGAAGGCGGTGCTCGACGGCGTCAGTGTCATTAACAACCCCTTCATGTGGACGGCCGACGACAAGTTCTTCGGCGCGACGTTGTTGACGAAACTCGGCCTCGCCCACCCCAAGACCGTCGCGCTGCCGAACCAAGACTACGTGCCGGGGATCGTCAAGAGCGAGAGCTTACGGAACCTCGACTACCCGATGAACTGGCAAGCCATCGTCGATTACGTCGGCATGCCGTGCATCCTGAAGGACGCCCACGGCGGCGGTTGGCGTGGCGTGTATGTGTGCCACACGATTGAGGAGTTGATTCGCCACTACGACTCGTCCGGCCTGCTCACCATGATCGCGCAAGAGTTCATTCACTGGGACCAGTACGTTCGGTGCATGTGCCTGGGACAGGACACCGTGTTGCCGATGCCGTACGACCCGCACCAGCGGCGCTACCTTGCCGACGCTAATTACTTAACGCCGGCCATCAGCGACCGCGTGATTGAAGACTCGTTGACGGTGGTGAAGGCGCTTGGTTACGACATGAACTCCGTCGAGTGGGCCGTCAAGGGCGGCGTGCCGTATGCCATCGACTTCATGAACCCCGCCCCCGACATGGACTTGAACTCGTTGACGCCGGAATACTTCGACTGGTGCGTCAAGGCCATGGCCGACATGGTGATTCACCTGTGCCACAACCCGCGGCCGCAATTGCGCGACTTGCACTGGTCGAAGCTCTTCAACTGACGCCCGGAGTCGCCGTGCCGACCGACGCCATCGCCCGCTACCACGACCTGCTCGCCGCCGGCACCGTCGCCGCCGACTCGCAGGCCGCGCTCGACGACCAGCAAGACCGCCGCGGGCTGCACTTCGGCACGCGGCCCCTGTGCGGCGTCCTACGCCCCCGCTTCCTGACGCTGCCGCAGTACCGCTTCTTGCAACGCAGTGTCGAGACGCTGTTGCCGGCCTTCGACACCGTGTACCGCAAGGCCCTCGCGGACGAGAGCTTTCGCCAACAACTTCGCCTGCTCGACTGGGAAAACGACCTGCTCGGCATCGACCCCGGCTTCGCGTGCCCTTACCCGTCGGCCCGCTTCGATTCGTTTTATGTGAGCGACGACGAGTTAAAGTTTACCGAGTTCAACACCGAAACCCCGGCCGGGGCAGGGTACTGCGACGCGCTCAGCGGCGCGTTCCAGGGCCTCCCGGCGTTCCGCGAGTTTACGCGGCACTACCACGCCTTCCCGCTGCCGTGCGCCCTCGGCGTGACGCACGCGCTGCTCGACGCCTTCGCGCAGTGGCAGGGCACCCGCACTGACAAGCCGCGCATCGCGATCCTCGACTGGCGTGATGTGCCGACGTTCAGCGAGTTCGTCCTGTTCTTCGACGAGTTCCGCGCCCTCGGCTTTGACGTGCGGATCGTCGATCCGCGCGACGTGGAGTACGCCGGTGGCAAGTTAATGTGCGGCGACTACCACATTACGTTGATCTATAAGAGGGTGCTGATTACCGAATTGATCGAACGTGGCGGCGTCGATCACCCCGTCGTCCAGGCGGTGCGGGATGGCAAGGTTTGCATGGCGAACACGTTTCGCTGCAAGATCCTTTACAAGAAGGCGAGCTTTGCCGTCGTCAGCGACGAGCGCAACGCGAACCTGTTCACGGCGACACAATCGCAAGCCATCGCGGCACAGATTCCGTGGACGCGGGTCGTCGAGGAACGCAAGACTGTGATGGACGGCGAGGCCATCGACTTAGTGCCGTTCGTGTTGAAGAACAAGGACCGCCTCGTGCTGAAGCCGAACGATGACTACGGCGGCAAGGGCATCGTCCTCGGCTGGACCGTCACCCAATCCGCGTGGGAAGTCGCCGTTCAGAATGCACTGGTCGAGTCGTTCGTTGTGCAGGAGAAGATCCGGCTGCCGACGGAGCCGTTCCCGAGTTTCGACGGCGCCGTGTTGCGGGTCGCCGACCGGATGCTCGACACCAACCCTTACGTCGCCCTCGGGACGACGGTCCACGGGTGTCTGACGCGCATCTCGACGGACGAACTCGTTAACGTGACTGCCGGCGGCGGCTCGACCGTGCCAACATTCCTACTCGAAGCCCGCTGAGTGTCGTGCCGAAAGGTCCGTGCCATGAAAAGGCCGTCGCTGACGATCGGGATCGAAGAGGAGTACCAGATCATCGACCCCAAGACGGGGGAGTTGAAGTCGTACATCACTCAAATTCTCGAAGACGGCAAACTCCTTCTCAAGGAGCAAATCAAGGCCGAGCTCCACCAGTCGATGGTCGAGGTCGGTACGGCCGTCTGTAACACGCCGGCCGAAGCCAAGGTCGAGCTCATCAAGCTCCGCAAGGCCGTCATGGAACTTGCGGGCAAGCACGGCCTGGTGATCGCCGCCGCGGGGTCGCACCCGTTCTCGGCCTGGCAGGAGCAAGAGATCACGCCGTTCGAGCGCTACATCGGCGTCAAGAACGACATGGGCGACCTGGCCCAGCAACTCCTTATCTTCGGGACGCACGTTCACATCGGCATTGAGGACAAGGAGTTCCTCATCGACGCGATGAACGTGGCCCGCTACTTCGTCCCGCACATCTTGTGTCTCTCGACGAGTTCGCCGTTCTGGATCGGCCGCAACACCGGGTTGCGCTCGTACCGCTCGATCATTTTCCGCAACTTCCCGCGCTCCGGCATCCCGCCGTTCTTCAACAACTGGGCCGAGTTTGAAGGCATGGTCGAGACGATGGTGGCGACCCACTGCATCCCCGACGCCAGCAAAATCTGGTACGACGTGCGTCCTAACCACACTTACCCGACGTTAGAGTTCCGCGTTTGCGATGTCTGCACGCGCGTCGATGAGTGCGTTTGCATCGCGGCGCTGTTCCAGGCCATTATTTTCAAGCTCTGGAAGTTGCGGCATGACAACTTGACCTTCCGAATCTACCCGACGGAGTTGATCGAGGAGAACAAGTGGCGGGCGGTGCGTTACGGTCTCGACGGCAAGCTGCTCGACCTTGGCCGGCAGATGGAGGTCCCGGCCCGCGACCTCATCCACGAGATGATCGACTGGTTCTTGCGCGACGTGATCGACGAACTCGGCACGCGTAAGGAGATCGAGTACGCTTACACCATCATGGCCAACGGCACAAGCGCAGACCGGCAGTTGCAGACCTACAATGAGAGCGGCCACGACTTGCGGGCGGTGGTCGATCGCATCGTGGCGGAAACCCGCGAAGGGGTCGTGTGACGTATGGCGGCCGTGTTCGAGCGCTCCGGCGTGAAGTTCCAATTCCCCGAGAACTGGGCCGTCGAGACGGAGGACTCCGACTCCGGCGGCTGGACCGTCGCGGTGCAAAGCCCCGTGACCGCCTTCGTCGTCGTGTCGCTGCGCACCGACGGCCAGACGGCGACCGAAGTCGCCGACGAGGCACTCACCGCGATCCGGGCCGAGTACGCCGACGCGGAGGCCGAAGCGGTCGTCGAGAGCCTGGCCGGCCGGCCGGCGCTCGGCCACGACATCGACTTCTTGACCCTCGATACGACGACGAGTTGCTGGACCCGCTGCGTCGATACCGCCGACGGGCCGCTGCTCGTCCTCTGCCAGGTGAGTGACTTTGACCGGGCGGTCAACGAGCCGGTGCTGAACGCGATCACGACCTCGCTCGAAATCGCCGACGAGTAACCCCACCGAACGGAGGCGACGGATGCAGGCCCACGGATTCTTGCGGGTCGCCGCGGCCACGCCCGAGCTACGCCTCGCCGACCCGCGCTTCAACGCCGAGCGCACGCTCGACCTGTTGCGCGAAGCCGAGGACCTTGGCGTCGATGTCGTCGTCTTCCCCGAGTGCGGCCTGACCGGCTACACCTGCCACGACCTGTTCCACGACCAGACCCTGCAACGCGCGACCCTGCACGCTCTGGAATCGCTGTTGGGGGCTGCCGGCATGTGCTTCGGCGGCTTGGCCGTCGTCGGCCTGCCGGTGGCGCTCGACGGCCGGCTGTTCAACTGCGCCGCAGTCTTCCGCGGGGCGACGCTCTTGGGCGTCGTGCCGAAGACGTACCTGCCGAACTACCGCGAGTTCTACGACGCCCGCTACTTCGCCCCGGCCGCCGCGCGGGTGAGTGACCGCGTCACGCTCGCCGGGCAGACCGTGCCGTTCGGTGCCGACTTGCTGTTCGAGGCAAGTAACTTCGACGGCTGTGTGGTCGGCGTGGAGCTGTGCGAGGACTTGTGGGCACCGTCGCCGCCGAGCGGGGCACAAGCCGTGGCCGGGGCGACGGTGTTGCTGAACCTGAGTGCGAGCAACGAGACGATCGGCAAGGCGGCGTACCGGCGGAGCCTCGTGTCATTGCAGTCCGGGCGCTGCCTGGCGGCTTACGTCTACGCCGGGGCGGGGCCGGGGGAATCGACGACCGACATCGTCTTCGGGGGGCACAATCTTGTCGCCGAGAACGGCACCGTGCTGGCGGAGTCGAAGCGCTTCCAGACCGCCGGGCACCTCACCGCGGCCGAAATCGACTTGCCGAAGTTGCAACGCGAGCGGCACGTCACCACTAGCTTCCACACGGCGACTGCGGTGGCCTTTCGCCGCGTGCCATTCGCGCTGACGCTTCGCCCTGAGCGCGAGCCGGCGTTGCTGCGGATGGTCGAGGCGCACCCGTTCGTGCCCGCCGATGGCGTGCAGTTACGCGAGCGGTGCGAGGAGATCTTCGCCACGCAGACGACGGCCCTCGCCCGTCGGCTCACGCACGCCGGCGTCACGAAGGTCGCCATCGGCGTGTCCGGCGGCCTCGATTCGACGCTGGCGCTCCTCGTGTTGTGCAAGACGCTCGACGCGATGGGTCGGGGCCGCGACGCGGTTCACGCCCTGACGATGCCCGGCTTCGGCACGACGGCCCGCACCCGCAGGAACGCCGACGCCATGATGAAGGCGCTCGGGGTCACCGCCCGCACCGTCGATATCCGCGCCATGTGCCTGCAACAGATGCACGCCTTGCGGCACAAGCCGTTCGGCCTCGACCTCGAAGGACTCGATGTCGAAACGCTGTCCGCCAAGCTCTCAGGCGTGCCGGCGGAGTCGCGTAACGACCTCGCGTTCGAGAACACGCAGGCCCGCGTCCGCACGGCGTTGCTGATGAACACCGGCTTTGTGCTCGGCACTGGCGATCTGTCGGAACTGGCGCTGGGCTGGTGTACCTACAACGCCGACCAGATGAACATGTACAACCCCAACGTCAGCATCCCCAAGACCCTCGTGAAGTTCCTGGTCAAATGGGCCGCCGAGAACGAGTTCGACGGGCCGGTGCGCGACACGCTGCTCGACGTGGTCGCCACCGAGATTTCGCCGGAGCTGCTGCCGATGTCGGCCGACGGCGTCGCCCAATCGACCGAGGCGACCGTCGGGCCTTACGAACTGCACGACTTCTTCCTGTACCACTTCCTGCGCTTCGGCACGCCGCCGGAGAAGATCCTGTTCCTCGCGGCCCAGGCGACCTTCCGCGAGCCGTACACGCCGGCCGAGGTGCAGCGCTGGCTAGCGGTGTTTTTGCGGCGCTTCTTCGCGAACCAGTTCAAGCGGTCATGCATGCCCGACGGGCCGAAGGTCGGCTCCGTGAGTCTGTCGCCGCGTGGCGACTGGCGCATGCCGTCGGACGCCTCCGCCCAGGCGTGGCTCGACGCGCTACCGACGTGAGCGTCAGTCCGGCGAGTCGAGCGCCGACCAGCCGAAGTGCAACATCGGCAACGCGCTCGCGGCGAAGTCGGCGAGCGTCGCCACCAGCGCGGGGCCACGCAAGTCCTTGACCGACAGGGGTCGGCTCACGATCAGCGACTTCAGCTTGAGGTGTTCCGCGAGTGGCCCGTCGGCGTACTCCTCGAAACCGCGCGGCGTGCGCTTCAAGGCGTCCTCCCGCGATAGCGTCAACCCGTGGGCTTCGAGTGCGGTGACGACCGCCAGGAACTCGTCAGTCCGGCGGACCTGGGCGTCGCGGAGCTTCGCGAGCAGTGGCGGCTCGGGGAAGTAGAAGCCCGCTGCGACGAATGAGCCTTCGGGGTCGCAGTGGAAGTACAAGACGCCGGGTGACATCTTGACGCCGTCGCGGCTCCAGACGGCCCCGGCGTGCGTCTTGTAGGGGCTTTTGTCGTTCGAGAAGCGCACGTCGCGGTTGATGCGGAACAGCGACTTCTTCACGTCGCCCATCAGCGGCACGCCCCGCCGGGCCAACTCCGCCGCGAGGTCCGTGACGAGCATCGCCATCGGCCGGACGACCTCGGTTTCGTAGGTCGGCTTGTTGGCCTTGAACCACGCCCGCTCGTTTGACACGGTGAGGTCGCGGAAGAAGGCCAGTGCCGCCGGGCGGAAGCCGGGGAACTGCGTCACAGCGGCCGGCGGCGTGACGCTCAAGGCGTTGACGGGCATGGGCGATCCCGGGGCAGGGCGGGGTGGAAAGTGTCGCCAGTCTTCGACACGCGGAGCCGGGCGGGTGCAACCATTCCGCGGAATGGCGTGCCGATTATCCCCGGCGGGTGGGCGGGATTTCTCGTTCCGAGTCGGCTTGCCCTCACGGGACGGCGTGGCGTGCGGTACAATCGCCACGGTGTCGGACGCGAATCCTCTACTGGAGACCGGTCATGGCGAAGGGCAACAACTCGAAGAAGAAGGAAACCAAGAAGCCGAAGAAGGACGATAAGAAGGCGGAGGTCAAGCCGACCAGCAAGAAGTAACCGCGTCACGGGAGACGGGCGTTGAGCGACACCCCGACCGGCCTCATTTGCCGCCCCGGACTCGACGGCTTGACCGTCCGCACACCGGACGGCCGGACGGTCAAGCCGCCCGCCGGGTGGGCACTCTTGCCGCCCGGCGACCCCGGCTTGACGCGCCGGGTCAAGGCCGCCGGCGAGCACTGGGTCGTCCAGGAGACGCGTGGCCGCAAGCTCTTCTCCCGCGGAGTCTGGGCACCCGCGACGACGATCGAGAGTCTCCGCAACGTTCTCGTCGCCGAGCGCTCCACTGAGACTTACGCGAAGCGGAAAGTCACCGATGCCGCCCGCCGTGACAAGGTGCAAACCGCTTATGTGGAGGACTTCGGGGCAGCCGTCGCGCACTTCCTCGGGTTCCACTCCACGCACCGCGAACTCGCCGTCCGCCTGACGCTCGCGGTCACCGCCCACGCGACGCCGGTCGGCAGCGGCACCGTCGCTCGCACCAAGCGCATCCCGGTCGAGGACCGCGCCGAGGCGGCCGTGATCGCCTGGATGCGTCACCAAACGACGGCTTACGACTCGCTCACCATTGCTCGCGTCAAAGGGAAGCGGCGTGAAGTGCGCCGGGTGCTCGCGCGCCGGTCTCACGAGTTGCTAGCGAGCTATCGTCGTGGAGCACCGGCGTCGCCGACGTGCCCGTTGGCAAGAGCGTTGACAGTTCGAGAGCCAAATCTTGCGACGTGAGTACGGTCAGAAGTGGTGGAGTCGCAGAACGGGATACGGGAGTCGAACCCGTTTCACAGCCTTGGGAAGGCTGGGCACGACCGTTATACCAATCCCGCGTCGTCCCCCAATTCTAGCGAACACCCCGCGGCTCGCAAGTGGAAGTTTCCGCTAGGCAACCTGGCCGGTATCATGCCGGAGTCGTCCCCCGGACCCGCTGCGGAGTTCGCGATGCGCTGGCTCTTCTTGTTAACGATCTGTTACTTCCTGACATCCCCACTGTCGGCCCAGGTGCCGAAGACGCCGGACTCGCCGGAGGGGACGCAGGCCTTGAAAGACGTGAGCTACGGGTCGCACGAGCGTAACAAGCTCGACCTCACCGTGCCCATGTCCGACAAGCCGCTGCCGCTCGTCATCTGGGTCCACGGCGGCGGCTGGGAGTTCGGCGACAAGGCCCAGAACCCCGCCGTGGCGCTGCTGGCGAAAGGCTACGCCGTCGCGTCAATCAACTACCGCTACTCGAAGCAGGCCGTCTTCCCGGCCCAACTCCACGACTGCAAGGCGGCGGTGCGCTTCCTGCGCGACAACGCCGCGAAGTACAACCTCGACCCGGAAGCCTTCGGCGTCTGGGGGGCGTCGGCCGGCGGGCACCTCGTCGCGCTGCTGGGTACCACCGGCGACGTGCCGGGCTTGGAGGGCGACGCCAAGACGAAAACCTCCAGCAAGGTCCAGGCGGTTTGCGACTGGTTCGGGCCGACCGACTTGACGAAGCTGTCGCCCAAGGGGGCCGCGTCGAACCCGGTCACGAAGCTCCTCGGCGGCTCCACAGGCGAGAAGGCCGAGTTGGCGGCGCTGGCGAACCCGATCACCCACGTCACCAAGAATGACGCGCCGTTCCTGACGTTCCACGGAGACAAGGACTCGCTGGTGCCGGTGTCGCAAAGCGAACTGCTCCAGGAGGCTCTGACGAAGGCCGGCGTCGAGTCGGAGTTAGTCGTGCTCAAGGGCGCGGACCACGGTAACGGCGAGTTCCGCACCCAGGTCGGCAACGCCGAGAACCGCAAGAAACTGCTGGCGTTCTTCGACAAGCACCTCAAGGGTCTCAACTCGAAGTAAGCCCGACGGCGGGGCGGTGGCACGCAACGGGGCGGATTGGGGAACTTTCCGACCGCTTCCGCGTTCAATACTTGCGTCAGCGTGCCGAGTCTTTGTAGACTCAACATCCTGCCCCACCGCCCGCCTCCCATCCCGTCCGGACCCGTTGCCCTATGACCGCGACCACCAACGACTCCGACATGATCGTCCGGCTGCGGGACTCGCACGCCAAGCTCAAGGCCGAGATCGGCAAAGTCATCGTCGGGCAGGAGCAAGTCCTCGACCTGCTGCTCATGGCGATCTTCTGCCGCAGCCACGCCCTCTTGATGGGCGTGCCCGGCCTCGCCAAGACGCTGATGGTCAGCACGCTGTCTCAGGCGCTGGACATGTCGTTCAAGCGCATCCAGTTCACGCCCGACTTGATGCCGACCGACATCACCGGCAGTGAGGTCATCCAGGACGACCCGGCCACGCGGCAGCGGATGTTCAAGTTCCTCCCCGGCCCGATCTTCGCCAACATCGTGCTGGCCGACGAGATCAACCGCACCCCGCCCAAAACTCAGGCGGCGTTGCTCGAAGCGATGCAAGAACGCCGCGTCTCAATCGGTGGCCAAGAGCACCTGATGCGCAACCCGTTCTTCGTGCTCGCCACGCAGAACCCGATTGAGCAGGAGGGTACTTACCCGCTGCCCGAAGCCCAACTCGACCGCTTCCTGTTCCTCATCAAGGTCGATTACCCCAGCGACGCCGAGGAAGAGTTGATCATGCGTAGCGGCACGGCCGACAAGCCGGCCGCGGTGTCGCCGGTGCTCAACGCCGAGGACATCGTCGCGCTGCAGCAGGTCGTGCGGCGGGTGCCGGTGTCGGACGACGTGTTCGCGTTCGCCAAGCGGATCACCCGCGCCAGCCGCCCCGGCACGCCGGAGGCCCCCAAGTTCATTACCGACTCCCTGACGTGGGGGGCCGGCCCGCGGGCGAGCATGAACCTGATCCTCGCCGCCAAGGCCCACGCGATCTTGCACAGCAACAACCACGTCTCGCCGGACGACGTGCGCGCGGTCGCGTTGCCGATCCTGCGGCACCGCCTCATCCTCAACTTCGCCGCCCAGAGTGAGGGCCTGACGATCGAGGAAGTCGTGTCGCGGCTCGTCAAGGGGGCCGCCTCGTCCCGCGCCGCCGCGTAACGCTGACCTGCCGACGTTGACCCCCGCCGACGCATCCCTTTTGAAGAATCTATGAGTCAGCTCCTCCAGCCCGACATCCTCGCCCGCGCGGAGTCCCTCGGCCTCGCGGCCCGCCGCGTCGTCGAGGGGATGCGTGTCGGCGACCACAAGAGCCCGTACCGCGGCTTCTCGGTCGAGTTCGTGCAGCACCGCGAGTACGTCCCCGGCGACGACCCCAAGCACATCGACTGGAAGAGCTACGGCCGCTCCGACCGCTACACGATCAAGCAGTACGAGCAGGAAACCAACTTCGCCGCGCACCTGCTGGTCGATGGCAGCAACTCGATGCGCTACGGCGAGGGTGCCACCAACAAGATGGCCTACGCCAAGCTCTTGGCGGCGTCGCTGGCGTACCTGGTCATCAAGCAGCGCGACAGCGCGAGCCTGCGGATTTTCGACTCGGCCTGGCGTGCGGAACTCCCGGCCGGCTCGCAGATGAGCCACGTCCAGACGATTTGCCACAAGCTCGAAGCGGCGACGCCCGCCGACAAGACCGGCACCGGGGCGTTGCTCGAACAACTCGCCGACCGCGTCGCCCGGCGCGGCCTGGTCTTCCTGATCTCCGACTGCTTCGACGACGTGGGGCCGCTCTTGAAGGGCCTGCGGCACCTGCGCTTCCGCGGGCACGAGGTGGTGCTGTTCCACGTCGTCCACCCGGACGAGACCGACTTCCCGCTCGACGGCAGCGTGCGCTTCGTCGATCTCGAGGGGGCCGACGAATTCATGACCCGCCCGCACCTACTGCGGCCGTCGTACCTGCGGGCCGTCAACGCCTTTTTGGCCGAACTGCGGCGTGGTTGCGAGGCCAGCGGCGTCGATTACGTGCCGATGCCGACCGGCCGGCCGCTCGCCGCGGCGCTCGGGGAATACTTCGTCCGCCGCTTGCAGCAGGGGAAAGCCTGATGAGCTTCTTGTCCCCGCTGTTGCTCTTCGGCGCGCTCGCGGTCGCCGTGCCGATCGTGCTGCACTTCTTCTACAAGGTGCGCTACCGCAAGTTGCCGTGGGCGGCGATGCGATTCTTGAAGCAGTCGATCGAGCAGACTTCGCGCCGGCTCCGCTTCCAAGAACTGTTGCTACTTGCGCTGCGTTGCCTGGCGCTGCTGCTGCTCGCAGTCGCACTCGCGCGGCCGACGTGGAACTCCGTCTCAGGCAGTGGCCGCGGCGAGAGTATCGACGCGGTGCTGCTGCTCGACACCTCGTTCAGCATGGGCGCGAGCGACGGCGAGTTGACGCGGCTCGACCGGGCCAAGGCCGCGGCGCTGTCGGTTATCGACAACCTGCCCAACAACTCGACCGTGCAGGTCTACGGCTGTGCTGATCGCGCGACGTTCCTCGGGCCGCGCACGCCGAGTAACCTCGACCAGGCCCGCCAGGTCGTCAACGCCGTGACGCTCACGAGCCTCGCCGGCGACGTGCTGCCCGGCCTTGTTGAGGCCGAGGCGGCGCTCGACCGCAGCGCGGGCACGACCAAGGAAGTCTACCTGTTCGGCGACTTGCAGAAGTCCGGCTGGGAGCCGCAAGCGGCCGCCATTCGCGCCCGCGCCGCCGAGTTGAAGCGGCGTGGCACCTTCGTCGTGGTGCGCTGCGGCAGCCCGGCGCGGACGCTGACCAACGTCGCCGTAACCGACCTGACGTACCCCGGCGGCATCCCGCACACCAACAGCCGCGTGCCGGTGTCGGTGGTGGTCAAGAACACCGGGGCGGCGGTCGCCACGAACCTAACCGTCACGCTCGAAGTCGAGGGGCAAGGCGGCGACAAGGAGTCCGGGACGATCGAGGAACTCGCCCCCGGCCAGTCGGTGCCGGTGACGCTCACCGCCAAGCTCGACCGCGCCGGCTTGCAACTGCTCACCGCGACCGTGCAGGCCGACGACTTGCCCGGCGACAACCGCCTCGAACGCCTGATCGCGGTGCGCGACGCCGTGCGGGTGCTGGTCATCGACGGCGCGCCGAACGTCGGCGACCCCAAGCAGTCGGCCAGCCACTTCGTGACGAATGCCTTGCTGCCGGTGTCGGCCGACCAGCAGTCGGAGTACCACGTTCGCGTCACGGTCGTCACGCCCGCCGAGGCGGGGGCCGGGCTGCTCGCAGTCAACGACGTGTGCATTTTGTGCAACGTCCCGGCGTCGAACAGCGACCGGCCGGGCGTGCCGGGGTTGACCGCGGAGTTCGTCGCCCGGCTGCCGCAGTTCGTCCGCGAGGGCGGCGGGCTGATCGTCGGCGCGGGCGACAACGTCTCCGCGGCCGGCTACAACCAGGCGTTTGCTGCGGCCGCCAACCCGATCTTGCCGTTCGCGCTGACCGACGTGGTGGCCGCGCCGACCGACAAGCCGCTGAAGCCGGCCCCCGACTCGACGGCGTCGCCGTCGTTCCTGTCGCGCTTCAAGGACGAGCCGTTTAGCACCGTGACCTCGGCCGTCGAAGTCGAGAAGTGCTTCGGCGTCGATGAGGCGTCGCCCGGCGGCGGTCGCGTTCTGATGCGGCTGTCGAGCCAGCAGCCGTGGCTCACGCAGCGCTCGCTCGGCGACGGCGAGGTGCTGTTCGTCGGCACGTCGCTCGACGCGAGCTGGACCAACTGGCCGGCCAAGGCGGGGTCGTACCTGTCGCTGCTGCAACTGACGATGTCGCACCTCGTCGGCAAGACCGCGGCCGACTTCAACCGCGTCGCCGGCGAGAAGCTGACCTGGACCCCGCCGGACGCGACGCGGGCCTACGACTTGCTCAAGCCGGGCGGCGCGCGGCTCAAACTCGGCGTGCCCAGCGGCGTCGCCGGCGAAAAGCTCGCGCTGACGACCGCCGACACGCCCAACGCGGGGCTGTACCGCTTCGCCTTCGAGGGCGAGGAGCCGACGGGGCAGGGGGTGGTTGCCGTGTCGCCGGACTTGCGCGAGAGCGAAAACCTTGAAGTGATGTCGGACGCGGAGGCGACGGAGTTGCTGGGCTTCCGGCCGGTGTTGATCCTGGCCGGGCCGGACAGCGCCGACGCGATGGCGACCGAGCGCGGCAAGCGCGAGTGGACGGTCTGGGTGCTGCTGGGGCTGTTCGCCGTCGCGGTGGGCGAGTCGCTGTGGGCGTGGTTCTGTGGGAAGGCATGGTAACGACCGATGACCCCTGCCGAAGCGTTACCGAAGTTCGAGTTCGCCCTGGCCTTCCGGGGGTGGTTTCCCGCGTGGCTGGCCGCGCTCATGGGCGTCGCCGCCGTCGCCGCCGTGGTCGTGGTCTACCTGCGCGAGTCGGGCCGCCTGCCGACCTGGCGACGCTTGCTGCTCGCCGGGTTGCGGGCATTGACTCTGTCGAGCATTCTTCTCTTACTCTTGAAGCCGACGCTGCTGTGGGAGTCCCGCGAGGACCGGCCGCGGCCGATCGCCGTCTTGGCCGACGACTCGCAGAGCATGACGACCCGCGAGGCCCGCACGACCCCCGCCGACCGCTGGCGGATGGCCGTGGCGTTCGACCGTGTGGCGGCCGACAAGCCGATGCCGGAGCAGCCGAGTAGCGGCGACTTGCCGGCCGACTTGCCCGAGTCGTCGTCGCGGCTCGACGTGATGAAGGCAACGCTCGCCAACCCCCGGCTGCGGCTTCTCGACCGACTGCGAGACATTGGCCCGGTGCAGGCGTCGGCGTTCGGCTCGGCCCGCTCCGCGCGGGACGGCCGCGACGCCCAGTGGGCGACCGCCCTGGCCGGCAAGGAACCCCGCACGGCACTCGCTGATAGCCTCTTCGACATCCTGCGCCGTGACGAGAACGAACTGCCGGCGGCGATTGTGGTCATGACCGACGGCCGCGACAACGCCAGCAAGCAGGGGCTGGGCGAGGCGGCCCGCGAGGCGGCGCGGCTGCAAGTCCCGCTGCACGTCTACGGCGTCGGCAGCTCGGCCGTCGGCCGGCTCGCCCTGCGCGACGTGGTCGTGCCCGAGACCTTCTTCGTCGATGACACCGTGAGCATCCCGGTTCGGCTGCGCTCCGCCGGGTACCGCGACGCCCGCGCCGAGATCGTCGTCAAGCTCAACGGCCGCGAGGTGGCCCGCAAGGCCTTCGACCTGACCGAGGCCGACGACATCACCGAGACGCTGTCGTTCGTGCCGACGCTGGCCGACGCCGCGCCCGGCAAGCAGGAGTTGACGACGACCATCCGCCTGGTCAGCGACGGCGACAAGGCGGCCGACGAGCTGACCCGCTCGGTGCGCGTGGTCGATCGCAAGCTCAAAGTCCTCGTCGTCGATGCCGTGCCGCGCTGGGACTTCAAGTACCTGCAACGCGCGTTATTGCGAGATCGGAGGGTCGAGGCGCGATTCTGGCTGAGTCAGGGCGACAAGGAAGCGATGGCGGCCGGGCCGCCGTTCCTGCCCGCCTTCCCGGCCAACCGCGAGGAGCTCTTCGGCTACGACTTACTCGTGTTGGGCGACCTGCCGGCGAGTGCGTTGACGACGGTACAGCTCGAAGCGATCCGCGACTTCGTCGCCGAGGGCGGCGGGCTGATCCAGATCGCCGGGCGGCAGGCGGGGCCGTCCACCTACGTCGGCACGCCGATCGCCGACGTGCTGCCGGTCGAGTTCTCGTCGCAGTCGTTCCCGATCGACGCGGCCGCGCGGACGGCGTCGTTCCGGCCGCAAATGACCGAACTCGGCGTCCGCTCGGCGGTGCTGCGCCTCTCGGACGACCCGGTCGAGAACGTCCGCGTCTGGAAGGCGTTGCCCGAGATTTACTGGCACTACCCGGTGACCCGCCTGAAGCCGGCCGCGGATGCGTTGGTCGTCCACCCGACGGAGCGCACGGCCGACGGCAAGCCGATGCCGCTGCTGGCGTCGCACTACTACGGCAAGGGCTACGTCGTCTTCTGCGGCTTCGACGAGACGTGGCGATGGCGCTACAACGAGGCCGATAAGTTCTTCGGCCGCTACTGGAGCCAGACGGTTTACGTCGCCGGCGTGCCGCGTTCGCTGGGCACCAAGCTGACGCAACTGTCGCTCGACAACCCCGACCCGCTCTTGGGGCAGACGGGCCAACTGTACGCGCGGCTCTTCAAGTCCGACCTCTCGGCGCAGTCTGCCGACCAGGTCGAGGGGACGCTCGAACGGCTCGACGGGCCGGCCGAGGCGAAGGACCGCACCAGCCGCGTCACCCTGCGTCGGCTGCCGGGCGTGTCGGGCGATTACACGGCGGCGGTGCCGTTCAACCGCACCGGCAAGTTCACACTGACCGTCGATAACGGCGGCAACCCCGGCAGCGTCGAGTACCGCGTCACGCTGCCGCCCGACCACGAGTTGTCGCCGGGCGGCCTGATGGAGGACGAGTTGCGGGCGTTGGCCGAGCAGTCGGGCGGCAAGTTCTACCGCGAGGAGGACCTCGACAAGATGCCGTCGCAGGTCGCGCGGAAGACGATCCCCGTGACCGTCCGCGACGAGACGGTCCTGTGGAACGTCTGGTCGTTGCTGTGGGTGGTCGGTTTGCTGTCGCTGGAGTGGTTCCTGCGCAAGTTCAGTAGCCTGAGTTAAGTCCGATGCAAAGCCTCATCCGCGCCCTGAACGCCCGCCGCCGCCGCGAACGCCTGTACCGGCTCGCCTGGGGTGCCGCGCGCGCCGTCGCCGTGTCGGTCGCCCTGCTCGCGGCCTGCTGCGCGATCGACTACGCCATCGACCAGAACCGCGAGACGCCGCCGAGGCTCCGCGCGGCCATGACCGCGTTGCAACTCCTGGTCGCGGGCATCTGCCTGCTCAGGTTCGTGTTCACGCTGAACCTGCCGAGCCTCGACCAGTTCGCGGCGCAGGCCGAGGCACTGGTACCGTCGTTCGGCCACCGCCTGGTGACGGCGTTGCAATTGAACCGCACGTCGGCCCGCACCGACGGCATGTCGCGGCAACTGATCGCCGACGTGACGCGCGACGCCGAGAAGCTCGCCGTCAGCCCGGAGTTCCCGGAGCTGGCCGACCCCCGCCGACTGGCGTACGCCACGTTACTGCTGACGCCGGTCGTGGCGTTCGTCGCCGCCGCGTTTGTGGTCGCGCCGGTGCTGGCGACGACGCTGGTGAGCCGGCAGCTGCTGATGCCCGTCGAAATCGCGCACGCGGTGCAACTGACGAACGCGACGCCGGAACTCTGGCCCGCGGGCGACGTGGTGACGGTGACGGTCGTAGTCGCCGGCGACGTGGCTGAGGAGACCGTCGGGACTTTGAGGGTGACGCCCGACGGCCAGCCGGCCGAGACGTTCGCGCTGACGTTCGCCGGCCGCGTCGGCGAAGGCGACGCGAGGAGCCTGTACCGCGCCGAACTGCCGCCCGCCTCGACGCCGATGAGCTTCCGCGCCTGGGTGGGTGGTGGCCGCCTTCGCCATCCGGGCCTCGTGCGCTTCGACAGCCGGCCGGTCGTCAAGGAGGTCGAGGCGTCGATCGTGCTACCGAAGTACGTCGATCCCACCGGCCAGCGTGAGTACGTCCGCTACCAGCCGCAGGGCGAAGTCTACGCGCTGCCCGACTCGGCGGTCGAGGTCCGCGGCGAGTTCTCGAAGCCGGTCGCGGCCGCGACGGTCGTGCTCTACCGGCGCGACGACAAGGGCAAGGAGGCCGAAGCCTCGCGGGTGACTCTCAGTCTGAGCGAGTCGCGCGAAACCGGCGGGGTCCGCTTCGCGCTGCCGGCGCGGGCCAGCGGCTACCGCATCGAGTGCGTCGATGACAACGGCTTCAAGAACGTCAACCCGCCGTACCGCGGCATCACCGTGGCAACGGACCGCCCGCCCGAGGTGCGGCTGCTCCCGGAGGTGTTGAAAGACCCCAAGGAGGACGGCCCGATCGACGACTTCCTCGTCGATGGGATGCCGCTGCGACTTGGTGGCCAAGTCCAGGTCGGCTACTACGCCAAGTCGCCGCTGGGGCTGGCGAAAGCGTACCTGGCGTACCGCGTCAACGACGGCCCGTGGGCCGCGTTACCGCTCGCACTAACGACCTCCGACGAGGCTAAAGTGGGCAAGTTCTTGCCCGAACTGGGCGTGTTCCGCGAGTCAGGGGCGTTCGGCCAGGTGGAGTTCTACCCGATCCCCGCGGTCGATCCGGCCGTTGAACCGGGCGGGCTGACCGCCGGTGGGCGTTACAACTTTAAGACTTCGGCGCTCAAAAAGTCCGTCAAGAGCGGTAGCGTGACCAGCGACGCGGCCCTCGAAGTCGGCGATACGGTCGAGGTGCGGGTGGTGCTCTACGACCGGCACCCCGGCGCGACGCAGCCGCCGACTTCGCCGCCGCGGCAGATCGGTTCGAGCGCCGATGACGCGACCGTAACGGTCTCCGACGCCCGCCGGCCGGGCGGCTGGTCTCCGGAGTCGCGCATCAAGCAGGTCGTCAGTGAGGCCCGCTTCGAGGCCTGGCGGCAGGAGCACTACCGCACCCGCGTGAAGCTCAGCGAACTGGAACAGAAGCAGCGGGCCGTATTCCAGGAACCGAAGCCGAACTGACGGCGTCGGAAGTCTAATCCACCGGCGCGCGGCGAGGGCACGCGGCCTACAGTTGAACGTTCGACACGACTCCCGCGATCTATCGCGACCAACCGAGGGGCGACCATGCGTGGCGGCAGACTTCTCATCCCGGCGGCTCTGATCCTGGCGAACACCCCGTGGCTCAGTGCCGCGGACCCGGTCGCCGGAAACCCCGGCACGCAGCGCGACCTACAGAAGCGGGCCAACGCCGCGGTCGAGCAGACCGCCCGCCACGTCACCACGTCGCTGCGCATCCTGGCGTACCAGAAGCTCGACCCGACCGCCGAGCAGAAGGTCCTCGACGAAGTCGCCGTGACCTTGAAGAAGCTCAGCCAGGAGGAGATGAAGGCGGTCCTCGCGCACCTCGAGAGCGCCGTCAAGGCCCCCGACGAGGCAACGGTGACCGGCGAGCAGCGCGAGGCGTACCAGAAGCACCGCGCGGTTGTCGCGTCGCTGCGCAGCATCCTGTTCCGGCTCGACGTGCTGAAGTCGCTCGACGAGGCGGCCAAGCGTTACTCCGACGCCTCGAAGGTCCAGTTCGCCCTGCACCAGCGGGCACTCCGGGCCGACGGCTTGGGCGACTCGCCGCGGACCCGCAACCCGAACCGCCAACTCACCGAGGAGCGCGAGCAGCAGGGCGACGCCCAGACCGACATCCGCAACGAACTGTCGAGCCTGGTCAAGCAACTCGACTTGCTGAAGTCGAAGCTCTCGCCCGAGCAACTCGACCGGCTCGTCAAGTCGGACGCGGCCGCCCGCTCCGGCCAACTCGTGAGCCAGATGGAGACGGCGTTGCAGTCGGTCAACGCCAAGAACTTCAAGGGCGCGGCCGAGGTGCAGTTGCGGGTGTCGCGCGAGTTGCAGGCGATCGCCGCAGTCCTCGCCACGCCGCGGGACGCCTTGACCGTGATGAAGGCCGTCCGCGAGAAGGTCGAGGCGGCGCGGAAGGCCGAGGTCGCGTTGAAGGCCGAGACGGAGGCGCTCAAGGAGAAGCCGACCGACAAGCCGACCCCGCAGAGGGCCGAGGCCGCGAAGGCCGAGGCGCAGAAGGCCGAGGCGGCCAAGTTGGCGGACCGGCAGGCGGTCGTCGAGTTCGAGACGCGCGAGGCCCGCAAGGCGCTCGAAACCGTGGCCAAGGAGTTAGCCGCGAAGCTCACGCCGGCCGAGTCGGAGATGCGCCGCGCCCAGGACGAGTTGCGCGACAAGAAGCTCGACGACGCCAAGGTCGCCGAGGCCAACGCCGCCGAGAAACTCGAGGACGCCGTGCGCGAACTCGACAAGCAGATCGCCGAGGCCGAGAAGACGAAGACCGACCCGCTGACGGCCGCGAAGAAGGCCGCCGAGGAGATCGAGAAGCTTATCAAGGACCAGAAGGCCGCCAAGGAGTTGACGAAGGCGAACGAGAAGAAGCCCGACGCCCTGAAGCCGGCCGCCGAGGCGCAGAAGGAAGTCGCCAAGAAGGCCGAGGCCGCCAAGGAGTTGCCGCTGCCGGAGAACCCCGAGGTCAAGAAGCTGATCGCCGAGGCCGCCGCGCTCGCCGCCGACGCCGCGAAGGACCTCGCCAAGAAGGACGCCGCCGACGCCCAGCCGAAGCAGGACGACGCCATCAAGGCGCTCGAGGCCGCGAAGAAGGGGCTGGAGGAGCAGGCCGCCGCGATCGAGAAGCGGCGCGACGACATCGCCAAGCTCGAGGCGGCCAAGGAGAAGCTCGCCGAGTTGGCCAAGCAGGAGAACAAGGTCGCCGACGCGGCCAAGGAGCAGGCCGCCAAGGCGGACAAGGGCGACAAAGCAGAGCCGGAAGCGAATGCCGACCTCGCCAAGAAGCAGGACGCCCTGACGCCGCCGACGAAGGAGGTCGCCGAGGCGCTGAAGCAGGCCGCGCCGGACGCCGCCGCCAAGGTCGAAGACGCCGCCAAGAGCCAGGAGAAGGCCAAGGACGAGTTGGCCAAGAACGACCCCAAGGCCGGGGCCGCCGACGCCAAGGACGCCGCCAAGATGCTCGACGACGCGGGCAAGGCGCTCGACAAGGCCATCGAAGAGTTGCAGGCCAAGGAGATCGCCGACCAGGCGGCGTTGCAGCCGAACCAGGTCGATCCGGCCGACGCCGCCAAGCAGGTCGCCAAGGCGCTCGAGCAGGCCAAGGAAGCCGTCGATGCGTCGAAGAAGGCGGCCGACAAGCTCGACGCCAAGCCGATGCCCGGCGAGGCCAAGAAGTCCGCGACGGAGAAGCTCGCGGACTTGCAGAAGGCCATCGCCGAGAAGGCCGCGAAGGCCGACCTGCCCGAGGCCGCCAAGGACGCCGGCGACGCCGCCAAGGCGCTCGAGAAGGGCGACATCCCCGCCGCACTCGAGGCCCAACAGAAGGCCGCCGACGCGCTCGCCAAGGCCGACGCCGACAAGGGTGATGCTGCCGCCAAGCCCGAGGGCACCCCGGACGCCGGCGACCTCGCCAAGGACCAGGCCAAGGTGATGGAAGCGACCGAGGCGTTGCAGAAGTCCGCGCAGGCGACGGCCGAGGCCAAGGCGGCGCTGACGCAGGCCCAAGCCAACGCGCCGATGGCGATCAAGCCGCAACTCGACCAGGCGGCCAAGGACCTCGACCAAGCCGCGAAGGAACTCGGTGAGGGCAAGCCGGCCGAGGCCGGCGAGTCCCAGCAGAAGGCCGCCGACCAACTCGCGCAAGCGTTGGGGGCGCTCAATGCCGCGGCTCAGGCCAAGGGCGAGACGCCGGCCGAGCCGGGCATGGGCCAGGAAGCTAAGGCCGACGGCAAGCCGGGCGATCAGCCCGGCGACAAGCCGGGAGACAAGCCCGGTGAGAAGGGCAAGAAGCCCGGCGAGAAGGGGCAGAAGCCCGGCGAAGGTGAGCCGAAGAACGAGGCGCAGTCGGAGGCCGCCCGCGTGGCCGACGAGAAGCTCAAGCAGTCGGCCGCGGCGGGGGCCGCCAACGCCGCCAAGGCCGGCAACTTCATCGACCTGCAAAAGATGGAGCGCGACAAAGTGCAGCAGAACGGCGACGCGGCCTTCCCCGCCGAGTTCCGCGAGCTGATCAAGCAGTACAACATGAACATCAAGAAGTCCGCGAAGCCGCAAGCCCCGGCCCCGCTGACCCCGGCCAAGCCGACCGCCCCGGACGCCGCCAAGAAGTAGTCTCGCCCAGGTTCACGGAGTCAATTCATGGCCCGCCGATCTTGCCTCCTCGCCGTCGCGTTGCTGTTCGCCAACGCGGGTCGGCTTCGCGCGGACGAGAAGGTCAAGATCGACGAGCCGACCAAGCAGGCCATTGCCAAGGGTCTCGCGAAGCTCAAGGCCGACCAGAACGCCAATGGCAGTTGGGGCAAGAGCGGCAACACCGCCGTCACCTCCTTCGCGCTCATGGCGTTCATGTCGAACGGCCACGTCCCGAATCAAGGGTTGTTCGGCCCCGAGGTGGCGAAGGGTATCCGCTTCCTGCTCGCCTCGTCCGACGACAAAGGGTATCTCGCTGGCGTCGGCGGCGGCAACATGTACTGCCACGGCATGGCGACACTGGCGCTTACGCAAGCCTTCGGCATGTCCGCCGACGAGGAGGTCCGCAAGGTGCTCCTCAAGGCCGTGTCGCTGATCGTCCGCTCGCAGAACCCCGAGGGCGGCTGGCGCTACGAGCCGTCGCCGACGGGGGCCGACATCTCGGTCACCATCATGCAAGTCATGGCCCTCCGCGGGGCCAAGGACAGCGGCCTCAACGTGCCGAACGACGTGCTCAAGAAGGCCGTCGCCTACATCAACCGCTGCCACGACGTGCGCTCCGGCGGCTACCGCTACCAGCCGTTCTCCGCCGGCCCCGGCTACGCGCGCACGGCCGCGGGCGTGTGCGTGTTGCAGCTGTGCGGCGACTACGAGGCCAAGCAGATCGCCAAGGCCGTCGAGTGGATGGAGACGGCGGCCAACGACGAGCAGCACTACTGGTACGGCCACTACTACGCCTCGCACGCGATGCACCAGGTCGGCGGCAAGAAGTGGGAGGACTACTACGGCCGCATGAAGACGCGGCTCCTCGCCACGCAGAAGCCGAGCGGCGAGTGGAGTGACAAGTATGAGGCCAACGTCGGCCCGCAGTACCAGACCGCGATTGCCGTGCTAATCCTTTCGGTGCCGGCGAACTACTTGCCGATCTACCAGCGATAGGAGTTGAGATTAGCTTGGACCTACTATGCGGATTTCGACACGACATTCGGCGCAACTATTCCCGTGAGTGCCGATTGGTACTCACGTTCCTCGACGGTGCAGAAGGCGAACGCGGGAAGCCAGCCGCAGGCGACGAAGCCGACCAGCATCACGACTTCGCACCAGTTGATGCCGCCGGGAACCGGCTCGTACAGCAAGCTTCGGATCAGCACCTGGAACCAACATAGGGACCACAAGCCTAGAGCAATCACGACGTACCATTGGGGTCGAGTCCTCACATCAACTGCCGTGCCGTCGCCCGCGGATGTTAGCCGACCGGTGGCGACGATCGACACGATTCTCTGATCCAGGCGGGTCAAGTTGCGCGTAACGCGGAACCGGGAGTCGCAGACCGTGCCGTGGAAAGTAGTCAGCCCCGACAGCCACCCCGGCGCGGCGGTCGTCAGCGCAGTCGCCAGCCGGTCACGCACGACGGCTGGTGGGTCAGGGCTGGCGATGGTGAATGACGACCACATAGCGACTCCAGCTTCTGCCGCCTTAATAGTCCTACTCGCTGATCAAACGAGTCGGAGTGTGAATATCGCTGGTGGCAGCACTTCTCGCAAGCGAAATGCCCAGCCTCGGTGTAATTCTGTCATGCCGGCACTTGCGGTACTCCAGCCGCGCCGTGCCAAAGTCGATCGCACACCATCTCACCCGGCCACCCACGGCCGTTGTCACTACGATACCCGCACGCCTCGGCACCGTACCCGGCCGGGCGCCCCCGCACCCGCATTGAGGCGACATGGCTGCCCCACTCACGGTCGTGATCTTCGGCGCGTCCGGCGACCTGACCGCGCGGAAACTCATCCCCGCCCTCTACCACCTCGGGCTCAAGGGCCGGCTGCCCGAGGGGACGAAGGTACTCGGGGTCGCGCGGAGCGAGAACGACGACGCGGGGTATCGCGAGGCCGTCGGCAAGAAGGTCCGCGACTTCGCCGCGGCCGCCAAGGAGGAGTTCGACGAGGCGAAGTGGGCCGAGTTCGCCTCGAACTTGCACTACATCTCGACGGACGTGACGAAGCCCGGCGGCATCGAGCCGATCGCCAAGTGGTTCGAGACTCGTGAGGGCAAGGCCGGCGGACAGCGGCTTTACTACCTGTCGATCTCGCCGGAACTGTACCCGCAAGTCAACGACTCGCTCGGCCAAGCCGGGTTTCACAAGGAGGAGGGCGGCTTCCGGCGGGTCATCGTCGAGAAGCCGTTCGGCCACGACCTCGCCACCGCCAAGCAGCTCAACAAATCGCTGCACGCCACCTGGCGCGAGGACCAGATCTACCGCATCGACCACTACCTCGGCAAGGAGACGGTCCAGAACATCCTGATCTTCCGCTTCGCCAACACGCTGTTCGAGCCGCTGTGGAACTACCAGTACATCGACCACGTGCAAATCACCGTCGGCGAGGAAGTGACCGTCGGCCGGCGTGGGGCCTACTACGACGGCAGTGGTGTACTGCGCGACATGTTCCAGAGCCACATCCTGCAAGTGATGACGCTGATCGCGATGGAAAGCCCCGGCCGCTACTCGGCGGACAGCCTGCGCAACGAGAAGATGAAGGTCCTCGACAGCATCGCCACGCCGACCAAGGAGAGCGCGGCCAAGCAGGTCGTCGTGGGCCAATACGACGGCTACTTGCGCGAGCCGGGGGTGCCCGCCGACTCGAAGACGCCGACGTTCGCGGCGGTCAGGTTGGAGTGCCAGAACGGCCGCTGGAAGGGCGTGCCGTTCTACCTGCGCAGCGGCAAGGGCCTGAAGTCGCGGTACAGCGAGATCATGATCCAGTTCCGCTGCCCGCCGCACCTGCTGTTCCCGCTGCCCAAGGACAAGATCTTGCAGTGCAACCGCATGACGCTCGTGATCCAGCCCAACGAGGGGATCAAGCTGAACTTCCAGACGAAAGTCCCCGCCGTCGATGGCGTGATGCTCCAGCCGCGCGACCTGTCGTTCGACTACTCGGCGGCCTACGGCGAGAAGATGCCGGAGGCCTACGAGCGGCTGTTGCTCGACGCGATTCAGGGCGAGGCGTCGCTGTTCATGCGCTCCGACGAGATCGAACGGGCCTGGGAGATCATGGACCCGCTGATTGCCGCGACGCAAGCCGCCGAGGCCGCCCAGCCGCAGATGTACGCCGTCGGCTCGCAAGGGCCGGACTGCTCGACCGAGTTGCTCGGGCACGAAGGCCGCGAGTGGCAGCCGCTGATTTAGTCCCCCCGAGTCCCCGAGTCCCCGTTGAGGTTCGCGATGCCCGCTCTCTCAATTCGCCCCGGCCCGAGTGCCCTCGACTTCCTCTCGCTTGGGGCGCTCGTCCACCGGCTCGACCCCGGCGTGATCCCGTTCCGCAAGGCCCGCACGCTCGAGGTCCACGTCTCGGGTGGCGAGTACAACGTCGCCGCGAACCTGAGCGACTGCTTCGGCCTCAAGACCGGCGTCGCCACGGCGATGATCGATAACCCCATCGGCGAGCTGATCGCCGCGCGCGTCCGCGAGATGGGCGTGACGCCGTTCTACCGCCGCTTCGAGAACGACGGCGTTCACGGCCCGAACATGGCGACGGTTTACAGCGACCGCGGCGCGGGCGTGCGGGCACCGGTCGTCTTCTACAACCGCGCTAACGAGGCCGCGGCGCTGCTGAAAGCGGGCGACTTCGACTGGGGCGCGGTCTTCGGCGGCGGCGTGAAGTGGTTCCACTCCGGCGGCATTTTCGCCGCGCTCTCGAAGACGACGCCGGGCCTGATCATTGAGGGCATGAAGGCCGCGAAGGCCGCCGGGGCGGTGGTGTCGCTCGACCTGAACTTCCGCGCCAAGCTCTGGAAGGCGTCCGGCGGCGAGCACACGGCCGTCGAGACGCTGCGGTCGATCGTCGAACACGTCGATTGCCTGATCGGCAACGAAGAGGACATGCAGAAGGGCCTCGGCATCCGCGGCCCGGAGGTCACCAAGAAGAGCGAGTCGAAGCTGAACACCGACGACTTCTTCGGCATGATCGACAGCACTGTCAAGGAGTTCCCGAACCTCAAAGTCGTGGCGACGACCTTGCGCGAGGCCCACTCGACGAACCGCCACGACTGGGCGGCGGTGCTGTGGGCCGGCGGCGAGAAGTTCACGACGCCGCACCTGAGCCTCGACGTGATCGACCGCATCGGCGGCGGCGACGGCTTCGCGGCCGGGCTGATCTACGGCCTGCTCACCGGCCAAAGTCCCGAGCGCAGCCTGCGCCTCGGCTGGGCGCACGGGGCGCTGCTGACGACGTTCCCCGGCGACGTGACGATGGCGAAGCTGCCCGAGGTCGAGGCCCTCGCCGACGGCGGCAGCGCGCGAGTGCAGCGCTAATGGACGTGCCGACGAAGCCGCTGGTCGGCGTGATCATGGGGTCGCGGTCCGACTACGACGTGATGCGCCACGCCGCCGAAGTCCTCGCCGAACTCGGCGTGCCGCACGAGGTCGAGGTCGTGTCGGCGCACCGCACCCCCGACCGGCTCTTTGACTACGCCGAGTCGGCCGCGGGGCGTGGGCTCGAAGTCATCATCGCCGGGGCCGGCGGGGCGGCGCACCTGCCGGGGATGTGCGCGGCCAAGACGCAACTGCCGGTGCTCGGCGTGCCGGTCGGCACTGAGCACTCGATGCTGCGCGGCCTCGACGCGCTCCTGGCCATCGTGCAGATGCCGGCCGGCGTCCCGGTCGCCACGCTCGCCATCGGCAAGGCGGGGGCCGTCAACGCCGGGCTGTTGGCGTGCGCGATCCTCCAGGGCAAGTACCCAACACTCGGCGTGGCCCTAGGCGAGTACCGCGCGCGGCAGACGCAAGCGGTCCTCGACGACTCCGACCCGACGGCGGGGGGTTAGCGTGCGCGTCGGCATCCTCGGCGGCGGTCAACTCGGCCGCATGATTGCCCTCGCCGGGCACCCCCTCGGCGTGACCTGCACCGTCCTCGACCCAGCCGACGACTGCTGCGCGGCCCGAGTCTGCCGGCACGTCCGCGGCGAGTTCGACGGCGACTACGCGGCGCTTTACGAACTCGTCCTGGCGTCGGACGTGATTACCTACGAGTTCGAAAACGTCCCCGTCGAGACGGCCCGCTGGCTGGCCGAGCGCGTGCCAGTTTACCCGCCGCCGCGGGCGCTGGAGGTTTCGCAGGACCGCGTGACCGAGAAACTGTTCCTGCAATCACTGGGCGTGCCGACGCCGCCGTTCGCCGCGGTCGAGACGCGCGCGGAGTTCGACGCGGCGCTCACCGACATCGGCTTGCCGGCGGTCTTGAAGACTCGCCGCTTCGGCTACGACGGCAAGGGCCAAGCCGTGTTGCGAACGCCCGCCGAGGTCGAAGCCGCGTGGGAACGCCTGTCGGGCCGGCCGCTGATCCTCGAAGGCTTCGTGAGCTTCGACCGCGAGTTGTCGCTGATTGCGGTACGCGACGCCGGCGGCGACGTGGTGACGTACCCGCTGATCGAGAACTGGCACGTCGATGGCATCTTGCACCGCAGCGTCGCCCCGGCGGCGGGCGTGACTGACGAGTTGTACGAACTCGCCGTGACGCTCACCGAGCATATCTTGGCCGCTCTAAACTACGTCGGCGTGCTGACGGTCGAGTGGTTCCAGCAAGACGACGAGTTGCTCGTTAACGAACTGGCCCCGCGCGTCCACAACTCGGGGCACTGGACGATCGAGGCGGCCGAGACGAGCCAGTTCGAGAACCACCTGCGCGCGGTCTGCGGCTACCCGCTGGGGAGCGCCGCGGCGACCCGGCACGCGGCGATGTACAACTTCATCGGCAAGCTGCCGCCGGTCGCGCACGTCTTGGGCGCGCCGAACGCCCACCTGCACCGCTACGGCAAGGCCGACCGGCCGGGGCGGAAAGTCGGCCACGTCACGGTGTGCGACGCGGAGCCGCCAGAGTTAACCCGGCTCGACGGGGAGTTCGCGCGGGGTTGACCGTCACTTAGGGTCGGTCTTGCCGCCGAGCAGGCCGCCGAGTTTCGCGGCAATGTCGCCGAGGCCGCCTGAGCCGCCGCTCAGCAGGCCTTCGAGTCCGCCGGGGACCTTGTCCTTCACGAACTCCATGACGTGGTGCACGGCGGTGTGGGCTTGCTCCGGCGTGATGCCCGCCTTCTCCGACACCATCTTGATGAGCTGGTCCATGCGAGACTCCGTGAGGTGCAACGACTACCGCGCGATTTGCAAATACCGCGCCAGGCCCGGCGAACTCGTCAACGCCTCCGGCTTGGCGTCGTCGAGTTGCGTGACGATCAACACCTCGGCACCCGGCAACTTGGCGACGAATTCGAGGGCGCGGCCGGCCGGCAGCACGCTCGCCCCCTTGGTCGCGCCGTCGGCCGTCGTGCCGTCGCGGGCGATCACGGTCACGCTGCGCCGGCCGGTCAGCCCGAGGCCGGTCTTGGGGTTCAAGACGTGCGAGTAACGCACGCCACCGATGACCGCGACCTGTTCGAGGTCCCCCGAAGTCGACACCGAGGCGTTCGCCAGCGTCAGCGTGCGCTTCGGCCCGCCCTTACGCAGTGGGGCGATCTCGACCGACCAGCCGACTTGGCCCGGCGGGGCGTCGCCGCAGGTGATGTCGCCCGCCGCGGCGACGAGCGCGGACGGGATGCCGAAGTCACGCTTCAGGACCTTCAACACTTCGTCGGCCGCGAAACCCTTGCCGATGCCGCCGAAGTCGAGTCGCATCGCCGGTAACTTCAACGTCATCGTCTTGGCGACGGCGTCGAGTGCCACCTTGTCGGGGCCGACGAGGGCTAGCGCCGCGGCGAGTTCTTGGGCGTCCGGCAACTCTTGCGTCTTGCGGCTCACGCGCCACAGCTTCGAGAGCGGCCCGACGGTCACGTCGAACGCCCCGCCGCTGACGCGCGACATCTCGGCGGAGCGCGTCAGCACGTCGAGCAGGTCGTCGCTGACGCGGATCGGCTTCCCCGGCGCGGCGTCGTTGGCCTTGCCGGCGAGCATGACTTCGCTGTCCGGCCGGTAGTCACTCATTACCCCTTCGAGGGCCGCGACCCGCGCGAACCCGGCGGCGGCCGCCTTTTGTGCGACCGCCTCCTCGGCGTATACGGTGATGCGGAAGGTCGTGCCCATCCGCTTCGCCTCGAACTCGAATCGCGCCGGCTCGGCCGCACGGACGCAGGGTGAGTTGCTACAATATGCCAGCGCAGCAACTACGAAAAATCCCGCCCGCATCACGCACCCCCCGCGACACTTTTCAACTTCCGGCTGACGAACCGTTGACAACCGACCCGCAATCGGAGAACCTGACCCGATGAAGATTCGTTGCCTCCTCGCCATCGTACTCGCCTTCGCCGCCAGCGGCGCACTGTTATTCGCGTCCCCCCGGCCCGACGGCGAAGTTATCCCCGAGACGGTCACCGTCGCGGAGAAAGTCGATCTGCCGGCTAAGAGCTTCGTCCAGGCGATCCCCGGCGTCGAAGACGTGACGATCGACATGGTCTACGTCCCCGGCGGCGAGTTCCTGATGGGCAGCCCCGACGCCGAGGCCGGCCGCAAGCCGGACGAAGGCCCGCAACGCAAGGTGCGCGTCAAGCCGTACTACCTGGCGAAGTTCGAGCTGACCTGGGCGCAGTACTACGCCTTCTGGAAGGACCAATCGATCTACGTCAAGGGGGCCGAGCCGCCCGAGGTCGCCGAGCGCATCAAGCCCGACGCCGTGACCCGGCCGACGAACTCGTACGTCGATGAGCTGTACGACCACGGCCGGGAGGGGCACCCCGCACTGTGCATGTCTCACCACGCCGCGATGATGTACTGCCGGTGGCTCCAGTGGAAGACGAAGCTAGGGTTCCGCCTTCCGACCGAGGCCGAGTGGGAGTTCGCCGCCCGCGCCGGCACGACCGGGCCTTACGGCTTCGACGACAAGGCCGGCAAGCTCGACGACTACGCCTGGTTCGTCGAGAACTCGAAGACCAACAAGGACACCGACGGCGGCGGCGTCAAGGGCGAGGCCGGCGAGCCGACCACGCACGTCGTCGGCCGCAAGAAGCCGAATGCGTTCGGCCTACACGACATGCACGGCAACGTTTGGGAGTGGTGCCTCGACCAGTACGACCCCAAGGGCTACGAGAAGCTGCCGGCCGACAAGGTGACATTGGGCGGCTTCACGCGGCCACTGCCGGACGTGAAGTGGGGCCACCCGGTCCGCGGCGGCTCCTACGCCGACAAGCCCGACCGCCTACGCAGCGCGGCCCGCCGCGTCTCGGAGCCGATCTGGATCAAGGACGACCCGCAGGGCCTGAGCAGTATCTGGTGGCTCACCCGCATGGACGTGATCGGCATGCGCGTCTGCCTGCCGGTCGAAGAATACCCGGAGTTAGTCGGCTTGAAGCCGTCGCTCTGGAAGAAGCCCGAGCCGGCCGAGCGCGGCATCCGGAAGCGTGTGAAAGAGTAGTCGTTGCCCCACCCCGTCCCCCGTTACCCTTGGAGCCTCTCCCATGAATCTGCCGAAGAGTGACCGCCGCGACTTCCTCAAGACCGGTACCGTCGCCGGCCTCGCGGGCTTGGCCGTGCCCTTGCTGGGCAACGCCGTCCACGCGGCCGGCAACGACACGATCAAGGTCGGCCTGATCGGCTGCGGCGGCCGCGGCACTGGGGCGATGAAGGACAGCCTCGAGGCCGACAAGAGCATCGTCGTCCACGCCCTGGGCGACTTCTTCCCTGACCGCGTCGAGAGGTTCAAAAAGAGCGTTACGAAGGACTACGGCGAGCGCGTCCAGGTCGGCGAGCGCGTGTTCAGCGGCCTCGACGCCTACAAGCAAGTCCTCGCCAGCGGCCCGGACCTCGTCATCCTCGCCACGCCGCCGGGCTTCCGGCCGACGCACCTCGAAGCGGCCGTCGCGGCCGGCAAGCACATCTTCTGCGAGAAGCCGGTCGCCGTGGACGGCCCCGGCATCCGCAAGTGCCTGGCGTTGGTCGAGGAGTCGAAGAAGAAGAACCTCGCGGTGGTGTCGGGCCTCCAGCGCCGCCACCAGGCCGGCTACGTCGAGACCGTCAAGCAGATCCAGGACAAGGCGATCGGCGACGTGGTGGCGCTGCGCGTCTCGTGGAACGGCGACGGCATCTGGTTCAACCAGCGCGCCAAGGACGAGAGCGACCTCGCGTACCAGATCAAGAACTGGTACCACTTCCTGTGGCTGTGCGGCGACCACATCGTCGAGCAGCACGTCCACAACCTCGACGTGGGCAACTGGGTCATGGGCACCCACCCGGCGAAGTGTACCGGCTTCGGCGGCCGCAGCTACCGCAAGGCCGGCGTGCCCAACGAGGTCGGCCACATCTGGGACCACTTCGCGGTGGAGTACACCTACCCCAACGGCGTGCCGATGTTCTCGACGTGCACCCACGTCCCCGGCATCAAGAGCGACGTCAGCGAGACCGTCTACGGCTCGAAGGGCAGTTCCAGCGTCGGCTCGTCCCGCATCAACGGCAAGAGCGTGTTCGACAAGCAGGTGGTCGGGGCCTACGTGCAAGAGCACATCGACATGATCCAGAGCATCAAGGCCGGCAAGCCGCTCAACGAGTTGCAGTCGGTGACCGAGAGCACCTTGACCGCGATCATGGGCCGCATGGCCGCGTACTCGGGCCAGGTCGTGACGTGGGAGCAGGCGCTGAACTCGAAGGTCGAGCAGATGCCGGCGGGCCTCACGATGGACAGCGGCTTCAAGATCGAGGTCGGGCCGGTGCCGGTCCCCGGCAAGTACAAGGTCTAAGCGGCACGCCGAGTGCAGCGGACGAACCGGGCGGCCGGGGGCCTGTTCCACTTCCCCAAGTGGCGACAGACCCCCGGCCGCCTTTGGCGTTTCCCTGGCGTCCCGAGGGCCTTCCGATGCGTTCCCGAGTCGTTGCGTTGATCGTCGCCGGCATGTCTGCTGCCTCGTCTTCCGGTGTCGCCCAGCCGCCGCCGCGCTCGCCGGACCGGGTCGCGGTCCCGCTGAAGGGCTTCGGCGAGGCCCAACTCTCCGCGTCGCGGGTGGGGGTCCAGGCCGGCCAACTCGAGATGGACATCTTCGCCCTGCGCGACGCGAGTAAGGCCCTGCAGTTGCCCGCCGGCCCCCGCGCCCAGGTGACGCTCGCCGCCGACAACGCGATCCAGGTCGCGCAGCAGTTCCGCATCCTCGCGGTCCGGGGCGCGCCGCCCGCCGAGGTGCTCGCCTCGCACGCCGGCCTCGACCAGGCGCTCGGGCAGTTCACGGCCGCGGTCCAGCCCTACGCCGCGACGGACCCGGCCGTCGCGCAGACTTTGCGTCGGGTGCAACTCTCCGACGAGCGGCTGCACGGCCTGCTCGCCCCGCCGGAGCCGAACGCCGAGGCCCGCCGGCGGCGCGTCGTGCGGCTGGCGACGGCGATCGAGGACACTGTCGGCGAACTCCGCGCCGCGGTCAACGACGCCCTACCGCCGGCCGCCGACCGCGGCCTGGTGCGGCAGTTGCGGCAAGTCTCGGTCGAGAGCCGGCAATTGGCGCAACTCGCGGCCAAGGGCGAGGCGGCCGACCGGGTGGCGGCCGAGGCGGCGCAAGTCGTCGCCGCCTGGCAGGCCGCGACGCCGCCGGTGACGCAACTCGCGGCGCAGAACGCTCGCGTGCGACTGGAGGCGGCGCAGGTCGATCGGCTCGTCGGCGAACTCGCCCGCGCCGCCGGCGGCCCGGCCGCGCCGCCCCCGCCGGCGTTCGGGGTCGTCGCGCCGTCGAGCAAGGTCTTCGTGGTCGGGGCGGGGGAGGGCGGCGGGCCGCGGGTGCGGGTGCTGCACGAGTTGAACGGCCCCTCGACCGACTTCTTCGCCTACGACCCCACCTACCGCGGCGGCGTCCGCGTCGCGACGGCCGACCTCAACGGCGACGGCTACCCCGACATCGTCACGGCCCCCGGCCGCGACACGCAACCCCTGGTGCGCGTCTTCGACGGCCGGACCTTGGCGCTGCTGACGCAGTTCGTCGCCTACGACCCGCCGTACGACCTGGGCACGTTCGTCGCCGCCGCCGACCTGACGAAGGACGGCCGGGCGCTCATCGCGGTCGGCACCGGCGACGGCGGGTTGCCGCACGTCAAGCTCTTCGATGTCGCGGCGGGCAAGCTCGTCAACGAGACGTTCCCCTACGGCAAGCAGGCCCGCTGCGGCGTCCGGGTCGCCCTCGCGGACATCGACGGCGACGGCACACCCGACTTCGCGACCGCCCCCGGCCCCTCGCCTGGGGTCGGGCCGCGCGTCAGCGTCTTCTACGGCCGCGACTGGGGGTTGCTCAAGGAGTTCGACGCCTTCGACGCCGGCTGGCGGGGTGGGCTGCACGTCGCCCTGGCGAATGTCCGCGGTGACGCGAAGGCTGAGCTGATTGTCGGCACCGACGCCGGCGGACCGGCGAGTGTGCGCATCTACGACCCCCTCGCCGGCCGGTTGCTGGCCGACTGGAGGCCCTACGGCGACAGGTACCTCGGCGGCGTCCGCGTCGGGGCGTTCGATGTCAACGGCGACGGCACCCCGGATGTCGTGACTGCCCCCGGAGTCGGCTCGGCCGGCCTGCCCGTGAGGGCTTACGACGGCCGCACCCGCCGACCGCTCGGCGAGTTCGTCCCCTTCGAGGGCGGCTTCGCCGGTGGAGCTTACATCAGCGGCAAGTGACGGTTTTTGGCGAGCCGGCAAGCGTGAGCGCCCGGAGCTCCTCGTCAGAAGAACTCCGGGCGCTCACGCTTTCCGGCTCGCCAAAAACCGTCACGCCAGTTCGAGAATCTTGTCCATCCGCGTGGCGACATCGGTCAGCCACTTCTCGTCGCCACCGGCTACCTCGGCCGTTGCCCAAGTCGTGTAACCGACTTCGCCGCACGCCAGCAGCACCTCGGGCCAGTCCTCGCTGCCCTCGCCGATGCCGACGTTGAAGCCCTTCCAGTCGTCTTTCGCGGCCTTGGCCTTCGCCAGCGAGTAGCCCTTGAAGTCGAACTTCAACATCCGCTTGCCCAAGGCGCGAATCCACGTCGCCGGCGGCACGCCGTACTTGACCATGTTGCTCACGTCGAAGTACGCCCCCACCGTCGGCGTCCGGAACTGATCGACGTACTCGACGAGCTGCTCGGGCTTCGTAATGAAGTCGTTCCAGACGGTTTCGATGACGATCTTCACGCCGGCCTTCTCGGCGTCGGGGATGGCCTTCTTGACCTCGGCCGTCGAGCGCTCCCAGCATTGCTCGTAGCTCACGCCCTTCGTTACGACGCCGGGGACGAGCAGCACCGTGTCGGCACCGACCGTCTTGGCGTCGGCGATGGCGACACGCAACGCGGCGAGGCCCTTGGCCCGCACCGCCTCGTCGGCACTCGACAGCGTGTCCTTCCAGTGGGCCGAGTCGATCACGCCGTGGATTGCCACACCCGTCCTGTCGCGCGCGGCGACCAGCGCCGGCAGGTCGAGCGAGTTGGGGCTGTCGATTTCGACCCCCTGGAAGCCGAGGCGCTTGAGCAACTCGAACTTTTCCAGCGGCGTGCCCTTGCCGGCGACCATCGCGTACTTCACCGCCTTCTTCAGCTTCGGCTTCTTCGGGGCGGCCGGCGCGGCGCTCGCCGTGATAGCGAGGCCGGCAGTCGCCAAGAGGAAGTCGCGTCGCGTCGTCATGGGGGCGTCTCGGTGGGTGTCACGGTGTCCGGACGTAGGCGGCACTCGTTACACGAACTTAGTCTTGCCCGGCATCGCGACCGCCGGGACAAGGTTCTCGGCCCACTCGTAGGTCTTGGGCATCAGGTCTTGCTTCGAGGCCAGCATCTTCTCCCACGAGATCTTCTGGCCCGTGTACGCCGCCTCGCGGCCCATCAGCGCCATGAGCGTCGAGTTGGCGGAGCGCTCGGCGTCGTTAACGCCCTTGCCGGCGCGGATCGATGCGAACAGTTCGTCGTGCTCCGTCTGGTACATCGCGCCGTGGTCGTGCGTGCCGGGCGGCGTGTAGACCGCGCCGCCGGTCGGCTTGATCGTGTGCCGCATCAGGTCGCAGCGGCCGTTGGTGCCGAGGATGGTGTCGTTGTTGTCGCCGACGCAGTCCTTCATTTGGCGACACTGCAACACAACTTTGGCCCCGCTGGCGTAGTCGTAGACGATGCTGAAGTTGTCCCAGATGTTGCCGAACTTGGGGTCGGTGCGCAGGTGGCGACCACCAAGACCGGTCGCGGTCTTGGGCATCTCGTCCCTCATGATCCAACACGCCTTATCGACGTTGTGGATCGCCTGCTCGATGATGAAGTCGCCCGAGAGCCAGGTGAAGTAGTACCACATGCGCAATTGGTACTCCATCTGTTTGGGGTCGTTGGTCTTGGTGCCTCGCGTCCAGAGTTCGCCCGTCATGAACGTCGTGTGGATGGCGTTGACTTCGCCGATGGCCTTGTCGTGAATCTTGCCGATCAGGTCGCGCTTGAACGGGTCGAAGCGGTAGCAGAAGCCGCTGATGACGCTGAGGCCCTTGGTCTTGGCGAGTTGGGCGCTGGCGATGACCGAGCGCGCGCCGGTCGCGTCCACGGCGTGCGGCTTCTCCATGAAGACGTGCTTGCCCTTCTCGACGGCGTAGGCGAAGTGCATCGGCCGAAAGCCGGGCGGGGCCGCCATGACGACCACGTCGCAGGCGTCGGTCGCCGCCTTGTAGCCGTCGAAGCCGCTGAAGATCATTTCGGGCTTCACATCGACCTTGTCCGGGAAGGACGCCTTGACGACCTCCAACCCCGACTTGGCCCGGTCCTCGAACACGTCGGCGACGGCCACGAGCTTGACGTTCTTGTCGGCACCCAGCGCGTTGATCGCCGCCCCGGTGCCGCGGCCGCCGCAGCCGACGAGGGCAATCTTCAAGAGGTCGCTGCCGGCGGCGTGGACGCTCGGGGCGATAATGGTGCTGGCCACGGCAGCCGCGGCGGACGTTTGCAGGAAGTCGCGGCGCGAGACGGGTCGCTTCGACATGGGGGAACCTCGGGGTCGGGACGGGCGAGTCGGGCGGGAGGGTCGCGTGACATCTTGCCCGAGAGTCGCGCGGATGTCACGACAAATCCGTCAGCCGGTGCGGAGGTCGCGGTCACGCAGGTCGGTGAGGAACATGTGCCCCGGCTTGTGGGTGATGGCGAACGGCGGCCGCGCGGCCATGAGCGCCGCCTGCGGGGTGACGCCGCAGGCCCAGAACGCCGGCAGCTCGCCGGGGCGCACCGTCACCGCGTCGCCGAAGTCGGGGCGGGACACATCGGTGATACCGATAACAGCGGGGTCGCCGTGGTGGATCGGTGCCCCGTGGGCGAGCGGTAATCTCGCGCAAATGTTTGTCGCTGTTGAATATTGGGGCGCGGTCATCGGCCGCATGCTCACGACCATCGGCCCGTGGAAGCGCCCGGCCGGTTGACAGGCAATATTGGTGCGGTACATCGGTACGTTGATACCCTCCTCGATGTGTCGCACCGGCACCCCGGCTTCGAGCAAGGCGTTCTCGAAGGTGAACGAGCAGCCTATCAGGAACGACACGAGGTCGTCGCGCCAAAAGTCGCGCACGTCGGTCGGCTCCGCGACGAGTACGCCGTCCCGCCAGACGCGGTAGGCAGGCAAGTCGGTGCGGAGGTCGGCCCCCAGTGCCACGGCCTTCGGCTCCGGGTCGCCGGGGTCGGTCACGTCGAGCAGCGGGCACGGCTTCGCGTTGCGCCGGCAGAACAGCAGGAAGTCGAACGCCCAGTCGCGCGGCAGCATCACGAGATTCGCCTGGACGAACCCTAGAGCCAGCCCCGGCGTCGGCCCCGTCAGCGACCCCTCGCGGCACGCCCGTCGCACGTCGGCCCCGGTCATGGCAGCTCCAGAATCTCGCGGATGCGCAGCAAGGGCGCGGCGTACACGTCCCAAGGCAAGCCATCGACGGTCGCTTCCTGACGCCCGGTGACGCCATCGACGAGGGGGCAATCATCGACCATCAACATCAGGGTGCCAAGTTCTCTGTCGGAGTGATAGAGTTCGACCGAGTGGTCTGATCCGCGGACGAGAGAAAATCCGGCTGCCAAAGCGTATGCACCCCAGTTACTTACGCCAGAAACGATTAAATAGTCGCAGGGGGTGACGCATTGAATCCGCCGTGAATCGAGAATATTTTTGTCCATCGTTGTCGGCGTGATCGAACCCATGCCGATCTCATTGCCACCATCTCCGATGCAAATTGTAACGGGTCGGTCTTCATCGTATAACATCGAATACACGCGATGTAGTTGTTCGTGTTGGGGCGTAATGTTGGATCCACGCATCGTGCGAAACGTGCCATCGGCAGTAGGTCCAGGGCGCTCACATGTAATTATGTGAGTTACAGGCCGTACGGATTCGCGTGTGTCGAGCAGTTCTACAGTTACGTTAACTACAGCTTCACAGTGGACACGCACTTCGATGTCGCATCGCCCTAGTACATCTTGAAGTAAGAACACTCCCAGCGGCCCGTCCGTCTCGAACGCCGGCGGGGTGGCGTTCGGGATCCAAAAGCCGGTGAAGATCGCCACAACCGGGGCAGGGTGCTCCGCGATACTCCGGCAAGCCGCCTGAAATTGGCCAGCGGTCGCGGTGAAGAGGTTGTCGTGCGGGTCGCGGGCCAGGCCGCGGTTGCCGGGGTCGGTCTGCACGGCGGCCAGGATCGCGGCCAGCTTCTCGTCGGTCGTCACGACCGC
>JAYTUC010000100.1:0-30029 GCA_043744775.1 Fimbriiglobus sp.
AAGCGTGAGCGCCCGGAGTTCTTCGCGCCAGTGTGCGAAGAACTCCGGGCGCTCACGCTTCCGGCTCGCCAGTCGTGTTACGTCTTGCCGCTCCCACCCAACAAATACCCCAGCACCGCGTGCGCCGAGTCGTCGAGCGGCTCGAAGCGCGTCACCTCGAGCATCTCCGCGACGGCCAAGCGGCCGAAGCGGGCGAAGAACTCGCGCGGCCGCTGCACCTTGACCAGCAGCCCGCCCGCGATCACCTCGCACGCCAGCACCTCGGGCATCGCGTCGGCCAGCAACGACCGCGCCAGTTGCCGCGGCGACGGGGTGTCGATGCGCACCGTCAGCGGGAAGTTGTCGAGGCGGTCGCGGATCGCACTGACCGCGCCGCGGTCGGCGATGCGGCCGCGGGCCATGACGATCACCTCGTCGGTCAGCTTCTCCAACTCTTCGAGTTCGTGGCTCGAAATCAAGAGCGCCTTGCCCTGCTCGGCGAGGCCGCGGAACACGTCGAGGAGCTCCTGCCGGCCGACGGGATCGACCCCCGACAGCGGCTCGTCGAGGATCAGCAACTTCGGGTCGTTGAGCAGGGCTTGCGCGAGCTTGACGCGCTGCCGCATCCCCTTCGAGTAGCCGCGTAGCTTGCGGTCGGCGCGGTCGGTCATGCCGACGCGACTCAGCACCGCCTCGGTGCGGTCGCGGGCTTCGGCGCGGCCGAAGCCGCAGAGCTTCGCCATCGTCAGGACGAACTGCCGGCCGGTCAGGTCTTCGTAGAAGGCGTCGTGGTCGGGGCAGTACCCGACGAGGCGGCGGGCCTGCGGGTCGCTGGCGTCGAGTCCGGCGACAGTCACGCGGCCGATCGTCGGCCGGACCAGGCCCGTGGCGAGCTTGATGAGCGTCGATTTGCCCGCGCCGTTGGCCCCGACCAGCCCCGTGATCCCGGCGTGCAGCGGGAACCAGACCTGGTTCAGCGCCAGCACCGGGCCGTACCACTTCGACACGTCCTCGAAGCGCAACAGCGCCGGCGGCGCGCCAACCCCGACGGGGCGTTGCGGCGGCGGGGTCATCGTGCCGGTCGAAGTCTGCAAGTCGGTCACGTCACCACCTCCACGGCTTCGACACGTCGCCGCAAGTATACGGCACACAACAAGCAGACGCCGGCGACGACCGCCCACGCGGCCCACAACTCCGGCTGCGTGTCCGGCTTCTCCTCGGAGCGGTCGGCCCCGAGGCACTGCAAGCCGATCAGGTACAGGTCGTTCCACAGGTCGAGGAGCCGCCACGCGGGGTGGAAGCGTTGCCCATCGACGAGGAAGCTGCCCAGCGAGCGGCACAAGACGAACGCCCCGGCCCAGACCATCACCAGCGGCACCGTCCGCCGCACCGCGACCGCCGTCGCCACGAGGAACAGGCTCAGCGTCACCGTGAGCACCGCGCCGTAGGCGAGGATGCCGAAGAGTTCGCGCAGGTGGTCGAGGTAGTAGATTTGCCAGTCGTACAGCAACCCCGCTTCGAGGTACAACAACAGGGCCGGCACCGTAGTCAGCATGTTGATGAAGAAGGCCGCGCCCAAACATTTGCCCAGCACGTAGTGCCGCCGGCCGATCGGCTTCGACAGGTAGAACGGCAAGCTGCCGTGGTGGAAGTCGTTGCCGACTAACACCGCCCCGGCCAGGGCCAGGACGATCATGCAGATCGTCCCCTGGAACCAGATGAAGTTGCCGAAGGTGTGCGCCGAGCCGTTGAGGTTCAGCTTGTCGAGGAACTTCAGCAGGTCCGCGACGCGCAGCCGCGCCCCGAACACCGGCACCGTCTGGTTGGCCGTCTGGATCGTGATCCAGACGACGAGGTATTGGCCGTAGAAGAAGAAGAAGAACACCAGCGCCGCGAGGGCGTAGAGCGCCCAGAACAGTTTGCGGCGCACCATCAGCTTGAGCGACACGCGGGCCATCGCGAAGGAGCCGTGGACGGGGCCGCGCAGCGTCCCCGTCCAGGGGCGGTAGCGCAACAGGGCGTCGGTCGGCGTACTCATCCGTCAGGCCGCCTTCAGGGTGCGCAGGAAGAGTTCTTCCAGGGTCTCGTCGTCGCGGACGACCGCCCGCACGGCGACATTGTTCGCCTCGGCGAGCTTGAAGAACATCCAGTTCGACCACTTCGCCGGGACTTGCACCCGCAACTCGCCGCGGCCGTTGTCCGCGAGTACCTCGACGCCGCCGGAACTCAGGTCGTCGCGAAAAGCGTTCGTGTCGGCCGGCTCGCCCTGAAGTCGCACGCGGAAGCGGTCGTCGCGCACCGCGCACAACTCCGCGACGGTCCCCTGACCACGCACGACGCCGCCGTTGAGGATGACGACTTGGTCGCAGACCGCCTGCACGTCGGCGAGAAGGTGCGTCGAGAGGATCACCGACTTGCCGTGGTCGGTCGCCAGCTCGCGCACGAGGTTCAGCATCGCGTCGCGGCCGGCCGGGTCGAGGCCGCTCGTCGGCTCGTCGAGTAGCAGCGCCGGCGGGTCGTGGACCAGCGCCTGCGCCAGTTTCACGCGCTGCTTCATGCCGGCGGAGTAGTCCTCGACGCGGCGGTAGCGGGCCTCGTCCAGCCCGAGGTACGACAACACTTCGTGCGCCCGCCGCTGCGCCTGCCGCCGCGGCATGCCGTACAGTTCGCCGGCGAGCGCGACGTACTCGACGCCCGTCAGCCCCGGTATCAAGGCGTCGGCCTCGGGCATGAAGCCGATGAGGCGGCGCAGGCGGTAGCTCGTCGCCCCGTCGGCCGCGGAGCCGAGCGGTTCGCCCAGCACGACGCCGGTGCCCGACGACGGCGTGAGCAGGCCCATGAGGATCTTGAGCAGCGTCGATTTGCCCGCGCCGTTGGGTCCGAGCAGCCCGACGCGCCCCGGCGCGAGCCGGAGCGTGACGCCCCGCAGGGCGGCGAAATCGCCGAAGCTGCGCGTGATGTCGGTCAGGTCCAGCAGCATGGGTTTCAGGGGGTGGAAGTAGGAATTTTTGCCGCGGAGACGCAGAGTCGCGGAGCAAACCCAAACCAAGAGTTGAGTTGGGTTTTCGCCAGTTGCTCATCAAGGTTGTGCGCAGGGGGTTCGGTTCGACACAGGTATTCGGTTTTCTCTGCGACTCTGCGTCTCAGCGGCAAAATTCTGACTCAGTACCACGAACTCAGGTTGTGTAGTCGGCGTTCAACTCGACGTACTTGTACGTCAGGTCGCAGGTGTAGAAGGTGCAACGCCCCGTGCCGTGCGTGAGGGTGAGCTGGAAGGTCACGTCGCGGTTGTCGCGCAGGTACGCGCTGGCTGCCTTGGCGTCGAACGGCAGCGGCTGGCCGGCCTCGTACAAATGGAAGCCGCCCATCGTCAGGCTCAACTCGCGCTCCTCGAAAGCGACGCCGGCGTACCCGGCGGCGGAGACGACGCGACCCCAGTTGGGGTCGGCCCCGAACACGGCCGTCTTCACCAGCGCGCTCTCGGCGACGGCCTTCGCGATGGTGCGGGCCTCGGCGTCGGTGCGCGTGCCGACGACCTCGATCGTGACGAGGTGGTTCGCCCCCTCGGCGTCCTTGGCGATCTGCATCGCCAGGTCGGCGCACACGGCCCGCACGGCGTCGGCGAAGGCGGCGAGGGCGTCGCCGGAGAGCGGCGCGCCGGGGCCGTTGGCGAGCAGCAAGACGGTGTCGTTGGTGCTGGTGTGCCCCTCGACGCTGATGCAGTTGAAGGTGCCGTCACACGCGTCGCGCAGGATAGTTTGTAAGTCGGCGGCGCGAACCGCGGCGTCGGTCAGTAGGAAGCCGAGCATCGTTGCCATGTTCGGGCCGATCATCGCCGCACCCTTGGCGAACCCCGCGACCGTCGCCCCGCCGACACTGACGCTGGTCGTCTTCGTCACGGTGTCGGTCGTGAGGATCGCGTGCGCGGCGTCGGCGAAGGCGACGGCCCCCGCGCGGGCGGCCTTCGCGGCGACGGGGATGCCGGCTTCGAGGATCGCCATCGGCAGCGGCCGGCCGATGACGCCGGTGCTGGCCACGAGGATATCGTTCAGGTCGCAGCCGAGTTCGAGGGCGAGCAGTTCGGCCATGCGCTTCGCGTCGAGCAAGCCCTGGTCGCCGGTGCAGGCGTTGGCGTTGCCGGAGCAGACGACGACGCCGCGCGTCGTGCCCCGGCCGATGCGCTGGCGGCTGACTTGCACGGGCGCGGCGCAGACGCGGTTCTGCGTGAAGACGCCGGCCGACGCGGCGGGCCGGTCCGAGACGACGACGCACAGGTCGCGGCGGTCAGGCTCCGTGCGGAGCTTCGAGATGACGCCGGCGAAGCGGTAGCCGGCGGGTAGGTTCAGAGCGATCATGCGGACATGGTACGCCGGGGGGGAAGGCCGGCGGCGCTTGGCGACGGAACTCGCGCCCCGCCGCGCCCCGGCACGGGGAAGTGTAGCGGCTGCGCAACCTGCGGGCCGCGCTACTTCGCCGGCTCCGCCTTGGGCAGCCCGGCCTTCACGAGGTCGTCGTAGCCGTCGGCGAGGGAGCGCACGTCGTAACCCTGCTTCGTGAGAATGTCGGCCGCAAGTAGGCTGCGGCCGCCGCTCTTGCAGTGCAGGTAGGCGACTTTGCCCTTGGGCAGTTTCTTGTCGAGTTCGTCCTTGGCGACGCCCGCCTTCAAGCGGCTGAGCGGCAGCAAGTCGGCGTCCCGGAGGTGCCCGGCGTCCCACTCCTTCGGCTCGCGCACGTCGAGCAGCACCGCCGTCTTGGCGGCGAGGGCTTTCTTCACGTCGTCGGGCGTGTCCTTGGCCGGGTCGGCCGCGAGGGCGCTACCGGTGAGCGTGAGCAACAAGGCAAGGAGGCGACGCATGGGGAGTCTCCGGGGTGGGGGCCGACACCGCTTACGGTAGCACGGCGACCTCGCCGCCGTCCATCGTGCCGAGTTGGCGGTACGTGGTCAGGGCGATGCCGTTGGTAATGAACACGACGCGGCCGTCGGCGAAGGCGAAGTTCAGGCCGTTGGTGTGCCGGCTGCGGAACGAGTAGCGGTTCGGCCAGTCGGTGCGGTTCGTGACAACGTTGCCGTTGTTGGGCGGGATCGCCGTGGTCCCGGTGGTGCCGTTGTAGTGCGCCCACGAGTTGTGCTCGTTCCACTCCGGAACGTCCTCGCCGACGAAAAGGGTGTTACTGGTGCCGTCGGTGACGCTGGCGAAGGTGCGCGGCTTGAGGCGGTTCGACCGGAGGGCCCAGCCGTTGCCGGCGTCGAGGCCGGCGTTCGGGGAGTAGCCCAGGGGTCCGGTGGTGAAGCTGCCGTACTCCCAGGCGCTGCCGCTGACGCCCTTGTAGTTGGTCACGCCCACGGCGAAGTTCGCCGTGCTTCGGGCGATGTTCGTGTCGGTCCGCGGCTGGCCCCCGTAGGACGTGTCGGACGGGCAGAGGAACGCCTTGATCGGCTTGGCCACCGCCGCCGGGTTCGCGTCGAGGTTCGCCGCCGGTGCCCCGGTGGCCGCGAGGAGGTTGCCCTGCTCGAGGTACGGCAAGACGTGGACCAGCCAACTCCAGCACGGCAAGTTGACGCCGTTGGTGCTCGAGACGCCGGCGTCCGAGCCGACCGGGAACTGCTTGTTCACGTCGTGGTAGCCGTGCGTCGCCAGCACGACCTGCTTGGCGTTGTTGCTGCAACTCATGCGGGCCGCCGCCTCGCGCACCTTCTGCACCGCCGGCAGCAGCAAGCCGATGAGGATGGCGATGATCGCGATGACCACCAAGAGTTCGATCAGCGTGAACGCCGACCGCACGGGGGCACGGGACATGAGGGGACCTCCAAAAAAGGCGTCGCGGAAATGAAAGCGCGGCTCGGGAGTCGAGCCGCTAGCGCGCCCTGGTCACCGCGAAGTCGGGCGAGTGTGGGGTGTCGGGGCCGGCCGTCGCCCGGAAGCCGCTGGTGGCGAAGGCGCTGAACTTGGCCGCGGCGAGCGGCTTCGGCGGGGCGTAGTGGCCCTTGTCGTTGTCCGACTCCTTGTGGTAGACCACGCGGGCCGTCCACGCCCCGGCCTCCAGGCCCGGCCGGTCGGTGGTGGTCACGGCGTAGGTGTCGTCCGGGCCGATCGTGCCGCGCGGCAAGTGCAGTGACGGGTTGCCCACGTCGGCGGCGAACTCGACGAAGGCCGTCTCGCCCGGCTTCGGCGCGAGCGGCACGCCGTCGAGCGTCACCTTGCATGAGAGCGGGTAGAGTTTGGGGCCGGCGTCGCCGCAGCCCGTCAGGGCAGCGGCGACGCAAAGGGCAGCGAGTAGGCCGATCGTCCGGGGCATGGGGAGAGCCTTCAGGTTTCTCTCACACTACCCCATCGACTCGACGTTCGCCAGAAGAAAGGCCCAGTGCCCCGGTATTACCGCTTGATGGCCTTGAACACCAGCGCGAGCGCCCCGCAGCCGACGACGAGGTTGGCGACCCACGCGCCGAGTACCGCCGGGGCCTTGCCGTCGATCGCCATGCCGCGGCCCGAGAACAGGATCGGGTAGTAGACCAGGATCGTGGGGAGGAAGCAGACCACGAACGAACTCAGGTAGTCCGCCCGGTTGGTCAGCAGCCCCACCGGGGCACCGATCATCGCGAAGACCAGGCAACTGAACGCCAGCGCCGGCCGGATCGCGTACTCGTACTCGACGTTGCGGACGTTGCGGTCGTTGTCCTTCAACTGCTGGTTGTAGTGCGTCTGCTCGTTCAGGACCTGCTTGCGGACCACCGGGTCCTGGCTGGCCTCGCCGGCCGCGGCGCTCGCCTTGCGGCTCGCCGTGATGGTGCCGCGCTCCTTGGCGAGTTCCGCCAGGCGGGCGTGCAGCTCGGGCCACTCCAGGGCCGTCGGCCGCGTCTTGATCTCCTTCGAAGAGAAGATGTCCGGCAACTCGATCTCGATGTCCTGGGGGTCCACGAACGAGCCGTCCTCGCTCTTGGTGAGGTTGCGGAAGTTCCACCGCTCGGCCTGCACCTTCAGCACTCGGCGGTCCAGATCGACCTTGATGCTGGCCCAATCCGAGCGGGCGAAGTAGTCGTAGTCGTCGCGGCCGCCGAGGTTCGGCACCACCTTCGGCTGGTCCTTGGTCGTGCGCTTGATGACCACGTCCTTGAGCCTCTTGCCCTGCACGTCGCGGACGTACATCGAGTACTGCGACTTGCTGCCGCGGCCGAGGACGCGCTCACGCTTCAGCATGTTGTACAGCACCTCCTCCGGCTCGCGCATGATCTCCTCCTGGACCAGCACGAACGAGCGCGGGATCACGCTGAACGAGATGGCCAGGGTCGCGGCGGCCGTGAGCACGCCTAGCAGGAACGCGGGCCGCAGCATCGTCAGCAGGTCGATGCCGGCCGCCTTGATGGCGACGACCTCGTTGTCGTTGGCGAGCCGGCCGTAGACCACGCAGCAGGCGAACAGCGTCGTCGCGGGGACCGTGTAGGGCAGGGTACTCGGCACGAAGAGCGGGATGATCTTGAGCAGTTGCCCCACGCCGAGGCCGAGTTGCGCGACCTGCTGCACCAGCCCGACGATGACGAACATCCCGGTCAGCCCGATGAGCGTGAGCGCGAAGACGCGCAACAGCTCCCCGAAAATCATCCACTGCAGTTTGCCGAAGCCAGGAATCATCGCGGGTCTCCGTCCGGGTCGTTTCGCCGGCAGCAAAGCTAGCGTCGCCCAGGCTGTTGTACGGGCGGCGCGTCGGCCGGGGCCGTGGCCAGGCGGTTGCGCAGCCGCTCCGCGACCGCCTTGACCGGCTCCGTGACCACCGGCAGCATCTGCGGGCGGTACTCCATCGCGCGGCCGGGCGACTTCACCATCTCGATCTTGAACAGGTTGCCGCTCAAAAACGAGGTCACGTCGCCCAGCGGGGTCGTGAGCCAGCGGCGCAGCGCCTGCGACCAGACGGTGTAGAACTCGAAGCGCACGTCGTCGCCCTTGAGGTCGAGTTCGCCGGAGCCGCCGAGGCTCAGCGCCGTGCCGATCAGATCGACCTGCGTGACGCGGAGGCGGTCGCCGCGCAGCTCGAACAGCGCGTGGGCCTCCTCAAAAGCCGTCTGGTCGGGCGCTTGCAGTTTCAGGAGCTTCAGGAGCGGCATCAGCACCGGCAGGTTGTACAGCCGGCCGTTGAGCACGTCGATCTGGCCGCTGCCGGTGAGGACCGCCAGGCCGGTCCGCGGGTCGGGCGTGCTGTCGAGGTGGAACTTGCCCTGGGCCAAGCCACGTAGCTCGCCGCTGCCGGCGAGCTTGGTCTGGGCCGCCAGCTCGTCAAGCCGCACGCCAGAGGCAGTCAGTAGCAGTTGGAAGGTCGGCCCCTCGCCTGGCTGGCCGAGGTTGACGCGGCCCTCGCCGCCGAGGGTGCCCTGGTACAGGTTGGCCGTCAGATCGGGGAACTCGATCGCCACCGGCGTCAGGGAGCCGGGCCGCGCCGGGTCGGGCTGCTGCGGCCGCACGCGGTAGCCGACCTTCACGCCGGTGAGCGGCTGGCGGGCGACCGTGGCGCGGTCGAGCCAGGCGTTGCCCAGCACCGCGCCCCAGCGGTCGCCGTCGTACTTGCCGGTGGAGGCGACGGCCCCGTGGACCTCCTCCCAGTCGGTGCCGAGGTCGAAGCCGGCCCCGCGCATCCGCACCTCGCCGCTCCAGTACACGACCGGGTTCGCCCCCGCCGGCGACTGCCCGCGCACGACCTGCGCGCCGGCCGGGGCCGCGGGGGACGGGGTGGGGCCGGGCAGGCTCACCACGAGGTGCTTGAGGTGCAGGTCGGCCGGGCCGCGGAACTTCAGCGACTTCAGCGCGTCGCGCACCTTCGGCGGCAGGGCCTTCAGCACGTCGGCGTCGAAGGCCAGCGGCCGCACGCTCAAGCCCCCGGCGTTGGCCCAGACCTCGCCGTCGCGGCCGAAGCGCACCTCCGCCGCGTCGAGGCTCAACGCCGTGCCTCCGTGCCGCGCCGCCAGGGTCACGAGATCGACCTTGCCCTGCGTGTAGCGGATCACCCCACTCAAGTCCTCGAAGTCGTAGGGGAAGGCCTCCGGCGTGACGGTCGGGCCTTTGAAGTTGATGGCGAGTTTGAGGTCGCTCGCCGCGCTGAACGGCGGCTCGCCCGGCAGGGTCGTGAGCGAGGTCGGCACCACCAGCCGGCTGGGGCCGTTGCTCAGCACCGTCGTCGCCGAGGGCCGCGGGCTGCCGCGCTCGACGATCTCGACATCCGCCCCGAACGTGAAGGTGCCGCGCGGCGAGAGGGCCTTCCACAGGTCGCCGACCTTGAGCGACGCGACGGCCGCCTTGAAGTCGTCGTCGAACGGCAGGCCCTCGCCCTTGAGGCTCATCGTCAGCTTGCGGTCGCCGCCGCCCGGCACCGGCTCGGCGTCGCCGTCGAGCCACAGCTTGCCGTCGCCGTGCGCTGCTTCAAAGTTGCGGATCTCGACGCGGTCGGTGTCCACGGGCGCGGCCAGCGGCAGCTCGGGGCGCAGCGGCCGGTCCGGCGTCGCCGCCGCGATGCGCACGCAGACCCGGCCGCGGATGTTGCGCAAGGGGTACGGGAAGTAGTCGTAGTTCACCGCCGCGTCGTGGACGGTGACCTGGATCGTGCTCTCGCAGCGGTTCACCCCCTGCGGCTGGTGAATCTGCACGCTGAAGTCGCCGCGCCCGGCCGCCTGGAGCTTGCCCAGCGACGCCGCGTACTTGGGCGGCATCGCCGCGAAGAGCCGCTCGTCGATCGGCAGGTTGATGCCGGTGAGCTTCAGGTCGATCAGCGGGTCGGGGCCTTCGCTGCCCACCCGGCCGGTGAGTTCGATGCGGCGCTGGCTGGCGGTGCCGGTGACTTGCACGCGGAACTCGCTGCCGCCGCCGGGCAGCCCGACGAGTTTGACGCTGCCGGCGAGGTCCTGGAGGGGGTACTTGAACTTCTCGTAGGTCATGCCGGCGCGGTTGGGCCGCACCTCGAGTTCCCGCTTGAGGCCGGCCGGCGTGCGGACGAGCGACACCCCGACATCGACGCTGCCCGTCGGGCTGAACATGCGGCGGATGCGGTGGACCTTCGGCGGCAGCTTGGCGAAGAACTCGTCGTCGAGCGCGAGTTGCCGCACCGTGATTTGCAGCCGCTCGACCTTCTCCTCGAGCCGCCCCAGCAGCCCGGCCGGGGCCGCCGCCGGCGCGACTGTGGCCGGCAAGACCTGCGGCGTGCCGACGACGACGGCCGGGGCCGGGGCGAGGCAGCGCGTCTCGATGGCGAGTTCAGCGGTGGACTTGCCGAAGCGGGCGGTCGCTTTTTCGACGGTGACCTTGCCGTCTTTGAGCTGCACGGTGCCGGCGATTTGCTCCAGGGGCCACGGCAGGTTCTCGTCCTCGAAGCGGCCGTCGCGCACCTCGACGCGCACGTCGTACTTCGGCAGTTGCCCCGCCTCGGCGTGGAGGTCGGCCTTGATGCCGAGCGTCGCGCGGAACTGCGACAGGTAGTCGGCCACCTCGGGGTCGATTCGCGCGAACGCCGGGGCCAGGTCGGGCACCATCGCCAGCTCGGGCACGTCGATCCGCGCGTGGACCGACTTGTCGGTGCGGTTGTACTTGGCCGCGACCGCCATCGCCACGCGGAACCCGGCCGCCCCGGCCCCGTCGCCGGCCCCGTTCCCAACCAGGGGCGCGAGCGTGAAGCCGGCGTCCACCTTGAGGACTTCGAGCGGCTCGTTGATCAGGTGCAGCTTGACCCCGGTGAGGGTCAGCGCCGGCAGCGGCTTCGGCCGCAGGTCGGTGACGACGACCGTCGCGTTCTTGACGATGACCGTCGGGATCGGCGCGAGGTCGGTGCCGTTGGGGGCCGGCGGCAACAGCCCGTCGAAGTCCCAGCGGCCGTCGGCGAGGCGGGTCACGCGGAAGGTCGCGCCCTCGACTTCGACCTTGCGGATTTGCAAGACGCCCCCGGCCAGCGACTCCTTGTCGTAGGAAACCGTCGCCCGCGGCGCGCTCAGGAACGGGGCCGGTTCGCCGGGCCGGGTGAGCGTCAGCCCCTCGACGGAGATGCCGCCCAGCAGCCGCAGCCCGGCCGCCTCGACTTCGACCTCGACACCCGGCAGCTTCTCGCGCAACGTCGCCAGCAGGACTTCGCGGACGCGCTCGGGCCGCACGTAGTCGTGGGCGACGAACGCGCCGCCGACCACCGCGACCGCGACGGCCAGGATGAGGGTGCGAACGAGTCCGACGCGAAGCCATCCCATCGGGTGCCGCCCTTGGCCGTCCTTGGCCGTGGAGAGTCAACGTGTGCGGCCGCGACGATACGCCCCCCGCGCCGCCCGGTCAACCGCGACTGGTCGCAAGCGGTCTACTCTTCTGTAGCTAGCCTCTGTGAGGCCGGACTGACTCTTCTGTAGCTGGCCTCTGTGAGGCCGGACCGCGGCGCGAGCCGCGGCCCCTTCCCATCATGGGAAGCGGGACCGGCCTCACAGAGGCCAGCTACAGAAGAGCCGACCTCGCCGCGCCGCCACCGCCTCCGTACTCCCTCACCCATGCTGACGCTCCCCGCCGCGGCCCTCGACGCCCTGCTCGCCCACGCCCGCCGCGAGTCGCCGCGCGAGTGCTGCGGCGTCCTCGGCGGCACCGCGGGCGTCGTCACGCTCTGCCTGCCCGTCGCGAACGAGTTGGCCTCGCCGACCGCCTTCCGCACCGAGCCGCGGTCGATGCTCGCCGCCGACCGCGCGCTGCGGGCCGCCGGCGTCGAGTTGCTGGCCGTCTACCACTCGCACCCCACCTCGGCCGCCGTCCCCAGCGTCACCGATTTGCGCGAAAACCCCCACGGCGAGACAGTGCTGTGCGTAATCGCCGGCACCGACGGCGTCCGCGCCTGGCGACTCGGCCCCGCCGACGCCGCCGAAGTCACCGTCCGCGTGACGTAGCCCCGCCCGCTCCGTAAGTTGCCGATCGGACGACACCCGACACCCGACACCCCACACCCGAAGATTGACATGCCCAAGAAGACCGTGAGCGACCTGCCCGACCTGACCGGCCGGCGCGTGCTGATCCGCGTCGATTTCAACGTGCCCTACGACAAGAAGACGGGGGCCGTCAAGAACGACCGCCGCATCCGCGCCGCGTTGCCGACGGTCAACGCGCTGCTGAAGGCCGGCGCGTCGGTGGTCGCCATGAGCCACCTCGGCCGGCCCGAGAAGGCGACGCCGGAGGAGCGCGCCCACCTGACGATGGACCGGGTCGCCGCCCGCTTCGGCGAACTGCTCGGCAAGCCGGTCACCAAGGCGGCTAGCGAGGTCGTCGGCCCGGCGGTGACCGCGGCGGTCGCGGCGATGAAGCCCGGCGACGTGATCTTGCTGGAGAACCTGCGCTTCGACCCGCGCGAGCAGCAGAACGACGCCGGGTTCGCCGCGGCGATTGCGGCCCTCGGCGACGCCTACGTCAACGACGCCTTCGGCACCTGCCACAACGACCGCGACGCCTCGATGGTCGCCGTGCCCGCCGCCTTGAAGGCCGCCGGCAAGCCGCGCGCCGTCGGCTTACTCGTGGCGAAGGAACTCGAAATTATCGAGGGCCTGATGGGGTCGCCCCGAACGCCGGTGTTGGCCGTCATGGGCGGGGCGAAGGTGTCCGACAAGCTCGCCTTCATCAACGTGCTGCTCTCGAAGGTCGATCACCTGCTCATCGGCGGCAAGATGGCCTACACCTTCCTGAAGGCCCAGGGCGTCGATGTCGGCGCGACGCGCGTGTCGGCCGAGGAGTTGACCGCCGTCGCCCCGCTGCTGCAACACGTCGGCACCAAGGTGACGCTGCCCGTCGATTACCTGGCCGCGAAGTCCGACGACTTGAGCGCGACGAAGGTCTTCGAGGGGGCGATCGAGTCCGGCTACGAGGGCGTCGATATCGGCCCGAAGACGTTGGCGATGTTCGCCGCGCGGATCGCGACGGCCGGCACGGTGTTGTGGAACGGCCCGGTCGGCTGGTTCGAGCAGCCGGCGTTCAGCCACGGCACGCGCGGGGTCGCGGCGGCGATGGCGGCGAGCGGGGCGGTGACGGTCGTCGGCGGCGGCGAGACGGCCGAGGCGGTCGAGCAGTACGGCCACGACGCGGCGATGACGCACGTCAGCACCGGCGGCGGCGCGTTCCTGGCCTACGTCGAGGGCAAGCCGTTCCAGTCGCTCGCGCAGATCGACGACAAGTGATTAAGGTGTCCCGCCGCAGGCGCGGCGAGCGGCGGACGTAAGTCCGCTGTTCCTTCCCGACGTGGTGACGGCTTCAATGTGCGAGCGCTTGGAGCTTCCCGCGTGGCCGATTCCACAAGTCAGGCTGGAACAGCGGACTCACGTCCGCCGCTCGCCGCGCCTGCGGCGGAGCCACAATCCTTGATTGCGAGTCGTGAGGCGGACTCAATGTGGACACCGAGGGCGTAATGGCCGGAAATCTAATACTGGTGATTGATATACATTTGGCGAGCGACTTGGTAGACAGAACTCAGACGTACTCGTGTCCAAGCAGCTTCGCAAGTCTCTGGAAAGTGCTGTAGTTGTAAGGAGGGCCAAGCCACCGAAAGACTTCTTCCAACGCCGCGATTTTAGCGACCGTTAGGGAGTCCGACACGCCTACGCACATAATTCCTGGAATCGACCATAACCACTTCTTTTTGCGACGCTCCACGATCATCGAGAGTTGGATGCCACAGCCCAAGCAAGATTCTGCGGACTGTTGAAGAGTGTGTAACTGCAACTGCCTTTGCCACACATGATCAGAACACAATATTTCGTGCCTCGTTGTCGAACCCAAAGGCGGCACACGTTGACGGTTGTGAAGACTAGGACCGACTGCTCGAATCTTGGTGCGAGGTGACATATCGTGCAAATCGAAGTCGCCGGTAATCAGCTTGATTTTTGCACGCCTGGACAAGAGGCACCCACTACAGTTGACCACTGCTACAAGACGCAACATGCCCGACCAAAGCGGTCGGACCAACGCAACATAGTTGCCTCGTGATCGGTGAAAGGCAAGGAGGAACTTCAAAATCAATTTTGTTGTTCGTGACTGGGTTCCGAGTGAGTCTTCACCAGTGGTTTCGCTCCGCCCTCACCGCACCATCGCCTCGCCGATGCGGCCTTCGCGCAGCAGCATCTCCACGTCGGGCGTGAACGCCAGGCTCTCGTCGGTCGCGGGGCGGTAGACCGCCACCGGCTCCGGGATCACCAGTTCCGCCAGCAGCCGGCCCACCGCGTTCAGGCGGTCGGTCTCGGTCACGCCGTCCGGGGCCGCGACGATATCGACCGCCAGCCAGCCGGTGTGCGTCGCGAAGGTCAGGTGGGGCGTCGCGCCCGGCTTGCGGACGCACTGCTCCGGGTGGTACGTGAAGCTCCGGGCCGCCCAGCGCACGCTGAACTCCCAGCCGTCGCGGTGCAAGGTGTCGGCGTCGGCTCGGAACGCATTCTCCGCGGCGATTTGGAGCTGCTCGGAGGTCGGCTCCGGCGGCGTCGAAAGGAACAGCACGAGCGTGTCGTCGAGCGGCAGGTCGGCGACTTCGAGGTCGTCGGCCGGGGCGGCGGGGTGGCTGGCGTCGGCCTTGAGGCGGGCGCGCTCCAGCTTGGCGTTGTCGCGGGTCCAGCCCGCCTCGCGGGGGTTCACGTCCCGCCACGCTCCTCGGTCCGACATCGGTGATGCCCTCTCGTGACGCCGTGCGCTTCCGACACTCGCCCGTCCGGTCGTGTCAAGCATCGCCCGCCGCGGCCCCCGCCGTCTAGTCCGAACGGAGCAAAGCTTGCGCCCGAGTGCCGCGGCCGCCCCGGCGATCCGTCGCGACCCGCCCCACCGGCACTCTGGCCGCGGTTGCTAAGATACCCCCATGACACCGCCGCCCCCACCGCCCCCGCCGCCCGGCGAGCCTGAGCCGCACCTGCGGATGCCGCCGCGCCACGCCCGCCGCATCCTGCTCTTCATGGTGCCGGTGATGCTCACACCCGTGCTGCTCGCCGTCTGCGTTTTTCCGCTGCTGCGCGAGGAGGCGTTCGACTCGATCGACGAGCTGCGGCTGGAGAACGTTAGCACGTTCCAGGTGCAAATCCAGAACCGCAAGGAGATCGACGGCGGCGACCGGATCGAACTCTTCTACGTCGCCGAGTCGGACTACGCGATGCTGCTGAAGCCGCTCTTCGAGGCCCCCGAGGTGAAGGGCTTCGCCGGGGCGCAGGGGCCGTGGCTGGGCGAGTACCGCGTCGTCACCAAGGAGGGCCGCACCGGCCGCGTGAGGCTCTACTGGACGGCCCCACGCGGCGGCGGGGAGCCGGTCCTGCGGTTCAAGATCGGCCTGAAGGAATTCGAGGGCGGCACGGCCCTCGCGGTCGTCAACGCCGCCCGAGTCGCCGAGTCGCGCGGCCGCAAGACTCGCGGGTGGTCGCTGTGGTGACGCCCCGCTCGCGCAAGTGCGTCGTGATCCTGACCGGCGCGCACGCCGACCTGGCGACGCGCGCGGCGACCCTGTTCGCGGACGGCGTGAAGCGTCTGGGGATGCCGTGGGCCGTCGAGGCCGTCAGTGAGCCGTCTCTCGACGGACTTGCGACGGCCGGCTACGTGGTCGCCTTCGCGGCGACCGCCGGGCCGGAACACCTGGAAGTCTGGCCGGCCGACGCGGGCCGGCTGCCGGGCGAGGTCAACGACTTGATCGCGCGGCTGTTCACCGGGGCGAAGCGCGTGGACCGCCCGCCGGAGCCGCCGCGCCCGCCGGGTGTCGCGGCGACGCCGGCCGCGAAGCCGGCGAAGGCGCACACGCTGAAACTCGGCCGCGAGACCAAGGGCCGGCGCGGCAAGGGCGTGACGATCGTCTCGGACCTGCCGGCGTCCCTCGGCGAGTCGGGCGTCGCGGAGCTGTGTACGCTCTTGAAGAACCGCTGCGGGACCGGCGGCACGGTCAAGGACGGCGCGGTGGAGATTCAGGGCGACCAGCGCGACCGCCTGACGGTCGAGTTAGAGAAGCTCGGCTACAAGGTCAAGCGGGCGGGGGGTTGACCGCTGGCGTGCCGGAGGCGTCAGCGCCCGGAGTTGCGCGTGCCCGTGTCTCCGGGCGCTGACGCCTCCGGCTCGCTACGACTTGTGTGAACAACCTGGCAAGGTGTGGCGTACCGGACTGTGAGGGATCGGCGTGGGGACGGGGCCGCGACACTTGCACGAGGAGGAGCCGGACGACCGCCTCAGCGACGAGGAAATCCTCGCGCGGCTGCAGGCCGGGCAGGCCGACCTCTTCGGCGAGTTGGTGCGCCGCTACGAGCGCGAGTTGTACGGCTACCTGCGGCGCTACCTCGGCCGGGACGACCTCGCGGCGGACGTGTTCCAGAACACGTTTCTGGCCGTGTTCCGCAAGATCCACCACTACCAGCCGGGGCGGGCGGCGCGGCCCTGGCTGTACACGATCGCCACGAATCAGGCGATCGACGCGACCCGGCGGCGCAGCCGGCGCGTGGACGCCCGAGCCGACGCCATCCTGCCCGGCGGCCCCGGCGGCGGCGACGAGGACGGCGGCCGGCCGCTGCTGGAGATACTCCGCGACCCCAGCCCCGGCCCCGTGGCCCAGGCCGAACTCGCCGAGTTACGCGGCCTGGTGCGCGAGGCGGTGGACCAACTGCCGGACCTGCTGCGGCAGGTGATCCTGCTGGCGTACTTCCAGGGCTTACGCTACCAGGAGATCGCCGAGGCGCTCGACATCCCCTTGGGGACTGTGAAGTCGAGGCTGCACGCGGCGGTGGCGAAACTGTGCGAGGCGTGGCAAGGGGCCGGCCGGACCATCGACGACGGCTGACCCCAGTCCGGCCCGCCGGCACCGGGTTGGCGACGGCCTACCGATTCGCGGACGTGGAGAGGGGACGACTGTCATGACCGACCGCCTGCTCGATTACGCCTTCGACCAACTCGACGCGCCGGGGCGCGCCGAGGCCGAGGCGGCCTTGCTCGCCGACCCCGCCTCCGCGGCGTTACTCGCGCGACTGCGTCAGGCGCTGCGGCCGCTGGAGGCCGCCCGCGCGGAGCCGCCGCTGCCCCCGCCGGGCCTGGCCGCCGCGACCCTCGCCTACGTCGCGCAAGAAACCGTCCGCCAGCGCGAGTCGTTCCGCGCGAGTGAAGAGGCGAGACGGCCCCGACCGGCCGCGCCGCGCGAGTGGTGGCTGCTCGACCGCCGCCGCATCGACGTGGCCGTCGCCGCGGGGCTGGGCTTCGTCGCCTTCGGGCTGCTGCTCGGCGGCGTCGGCAAGTTGCGCGAGCGCAGCCAGGTCGCCGCCTGCCAGGAGCGGCTGCGGGCGCTGCACGTCGCCCTGGACGGCTACTCGGACACCCACGGCGGCCGCTACCCCGAGGTCGGCACGGCGGCGGTGCCCCGCGCCGGCGACTTCGCGGCCGAGTTGGTGCGCGCCGGGCAGTACGACGCCGCCCGGAGCGCCGGCTGCCCCGCCGACGTGGCCGAGGCCAACCCCTACGCCTACACGCTGGGCTTCCACCCGACGCCGTTCGCGCCGGTGACGGGCATCCGCCGGGCCGGCTTCGCGTCGGAGTCGGGCGACTTCACGCCGCTGGCCGCCGACCTGCCCACGGCCGCGGCGTCGCCGGTGGGCGGGCCGGTCTCGCCGCACGGCCGCGGGCAGAACGTGCTGTTCCTGGGCGGCGCGGTCCGCTTCGCCACGGTGCCGACGGTCGGCGTGCGCGGCGACGACATCTACCGCAACGACGCCGGCGTGGTCCGCGCCGGCCTGCGCTCCGACGACGCCACGCTGGGCCGCGCCGCCGACACGCCATGAGGAGTGACCGGCCTCCCAGCGGCCGTCTCCAAAAGTCGGGGCTGGCCCCCCCCGGTGAGGCGTGACCGCACAGGCACCCCGGTCGCCGCTTTAGGGGGGCGAGACGACGAGCGTGCGGTTGTAGCACAGCAGGGCCTGGAACACCGCGCACTCGTCGAGGGGCGAGCCGTCGGCGTACCCGTAGTTGTAGTTCCGCACGCTGCCGTCGGTGAAAAGGACCGGTGAGCCGCCCGAGTGGGGGCCGCCGAAGTGGTTGATATCGACGTTCTCGTCGTCCTTGACGTAACCCTTCTTGTTGCTCGACCCGCTACCGCCCGCGTCGGCGAAACGCATGTGGTCACCTCGGTTGTCCGACAGCCAAGTCCAACCGTAGCCGTGGTCGCGAGAGTCCGTGCCTTGCGTCATGTAGGCACTCGGCCTCATCGACTTGTGAGCCATCATGATGATGTTCGACGTGCCCGCCGCCATCGTGACGAACGCATTGCTTTGAGCCGCGTAGCCCATGCCGGCCGTGGAGCCGTCGTCGAGAACGCCGTTGAGTCCGGGAGCGTTCGTGAACGTGTTCAGGGTGCCGCCGCGAATCCCTTGGCCGTAGGCCCCGGCGTAGTCGAGACGCGGCCCGGATTCCTTACCGCGGCGCGACGGGCAGAAGAAGATCGCTACGGTCATGGTGGAGTCCACCGCGTTCGCCGCCGTCTGGTAAGCCGTTTTCGCCGAGTTCCAGGGCTGCGGCGTGCCGGCCTTGCGGGCGGCTTCTTCGATGTCGATCGCCGTCTTGAAGAGCGGGAAGACCTTGTCGTAGATGCTGCCTTGCTCGATGTACGGCATGACGCGGATGGCCCAACTGACGCCCTGCGTGGACCCCTCGACCGGCACGCCGTTGTTGATGTCGTGGTAGCCGTGGACGGCCAGGCCGAGTTGCTTCATGTTGTTGGTACACTTCGAGCGGCTGGCCGCCTCGCGCACCTTCTGCACGGCCGGGAGTAGCAGCCCGATGAGGATCGCAATAATGGCGATGACAACGAGCAACTCGATGAGAGTGAACGCATGACGTTGAAACGGACGCATGAGGAATCCTGAAAAAGAAGAAATTGATTCCGACCAAATGTCAGATGTGACATTCACTCCGGACGAGGATGTGAATGGGAAATCACTTTAATCCCCTCCCCCTCAAAGGGTCAAGTCGATTTCATAAATGCCGTATCGAATCGAAGAGATGATTCGTGCCCGTCGGTCGGCACGTCGCGACGGGGGGCGTAGGCCGGGCACCCACGAGGGCACGCCCCTCAAGAGTCCGGCTCCGCCGGCCCTGCCACAGGTGAACTGTAGGGGCACCACTCGTGGGTGCCCGGCCTACGCCCCCCGTCGCGACGTGCCGACGACAATCGCGTCTGTCCGCGACACTGTCACGGCAACCGTCCTGGCCGCGAGTCCAGGGGGTATTCGGCAAGGTTGTTGAGAAAAGGCCGTGGCTACCGAGACTCCCCATTCGACCCGTGACGACTGGTTCAAAGCAGGGGCGTCCGGTTCAACGCCTTCGCCAGTTCGGCCAGCAACGCCGCGTGCGTCGGCCCGCTGGCGGTGAGGACCGCGACGCGACTGTCCGGCCCGGTCACACTCAGCGTGACCGTCAGGCGGTCGGCGGGCAGCAGGTCGGCGACCTTCTCGGCCCACTCGATCAGGCAGACGCCGCCGGCCTCGAAGTATTCGCCCGCGCCGAGTTCGGCGAACTCCCGCGCCGAGCCGAGGCGGTAGGCGTCGAAGTGCGCGATCGGCAGCCGGGCGGCGTACTCCTGGATGAGCACGAACGTCGGGCTGTTCACCGCGGCGAGGTTGCGCACCGCCAGGCCGGCGGCGACGGCCCGGACGAGGTGCGTCTTGCCCGCGCCGAGTTGGCCGTCGAGCGCGACGACGGCCCCGGCGAACAGCCGCGCGCCCAGCGCGACGCCGAGGGCGTCGGTGGCGGCGGGGTCGGCGAGGGCGAGCGTCAACGGCGGGGCGGCGTCAATCTTCGTGACCCATCATGCCCTTGACGAAGCCGAAGAGGCCGATCACGAAGAGGATCGGCGTGTAGATGAAGAAGACGTTGCACGCCAGCCCGACGCCGCACCAGACGACGGCGACGATCATCGTCCCGAGGCCACCCATCATGGTCGGGCTGAGGGCGAAGCCGCCGCGGCCGCGGCCGTCGTCGCGGTCCCGCGTGGCCCGCTCGGCCTTGCGCCGGGCCTTGGCCTTCTTCTCGGCGTGGCGGGCCGCGTCCTCGGCGGCGTTGCCCCTCGCCGGGGCCAGGTCGGGCGGCGGCGGCGGGGCGTCCCACGACCGGCGGTCCAGTCGGGGGTTGGTGTCGCCCTTGCCGTCGTCGGCCGCGAGCAGCGCGAACGCCGCGTCCTCGTCCGACGCGGCCGGCTCCGCGTCGGGCACGACGATGCGGGTCTGGCAGCCCTTGCACGCCGTGACCTTCCCGGCGAACTTCTCGGCCACGGTGTAGGCGCGGTCACACGACGGGCACGAGAACGCGATCGCCATCGCCGACCTCCGGGGTTGCGGCACCGTTTGAGTCAAGGGACGGCCCCAGGTTACCATCGCTTGCCCGTCCCGTCGAGGAGAACCGCCGGGACCGAACCGTTTCGCGCCGCCGCCCGGCTGGCGCGGCGACTCCGCGCGCGGTCTGTAAGGTAGTCCCACGCCGAGCCGCCCCTGCCCCCCGCCGCGAGACGCGCCATGCCCCTGCCGGGCGACCTGCTCGCGCTGCTGAACGCCTGCCGCGCCGACCCGGTGAGCGACCTGCCGCGGCTGGTGCTGGCCGACTGGCTCGACGAGCACGACGACCCGGCCCGCGCCGAGTTGCTGCGCGTGCAGTGCGAACTCGCCCGCCCCAGCCTCGACACCGAGCGCATCGCCGAGCTGAAGGCGCGCGAGCGGGCGCTGATCGCCGCGAACTGGCGGGCCTGGGCCGGCGGGCTGCACGCGGTGTGTTGCGACCTGATCGACGCGGACGCGCATCAGCGGTACGGGGCCGATGCGGCAGAACTCCGCAGGCGTCGGCGTGCTTCGCAAAACGTTCCGCCTCCGACAGTGGCGCGGGACGACCCATTTCTGCAAGGCTTGCCCTGGAAATTCACGCGCGGCCTCATCGATTTGACGACCACGCCGGGCGAAATCGGGTCGCTGCGGGCGTGGTCCAACGGCGACGAGTTGCCGTGGCTCGACTCCCTGCGGATGCCACTCGGCCGTTGGCTGTCATCCCTCGTCGATTCGCCCTGGGTGCTGCCGCGGAGGTTAGAACCGTTCGTCAGCCTCGGCCTCACGCTCCGCGGCCCGTGCGCCGACCTGACCGAGGAGGGGAATCCGCAGTACGGGCGGCCGACCCTCGCCCTAATTGACACAGCGATTCGCTCACGCCACTGGCGGCGGGTCCGGCGGGTCGCCCTCGAAGGCCAAGGGTATGAAGGCGACATTGACTTCCACGCGGCGATTCGACGCGCCGATTACGACCGTGTTGGTCACCTCGAAATGGACAGCGCCGTGTTTGCGGAGTCGCTGGCTGCGAAGCGATTGCCGAAACTCGTCTCCCTCGATGTCGGCGGGCTCGACCTGCCGCCGGAAACGCTGCTCGCGCTCGCCAAACGCACGCCGCGGTTGAACGTCTTGAGCGCCTACCGCACGCCGCTGGGGGACCGGGGGTTCGCCGCGCTCCTGGCGACGAGTTGGGGCGAGACGTTGCACACGCTCGAAGTCATGAACTGCGACCTCGGCGACGACGCCATGACGACCCTCGTGCGCAGCGGGCTGCTCGGCCGGCTGTACGGGCCGCAACTCAACCTGAGCATGAACCGCATCGAAGACGCCGGCCTGGCCACGCTCGCCGGCTCGGACGACTTGCCGCACTTCAGCGAACTGGTCCTGCGCGAGAACCGCGTGGGGGACGCCGGCGTCGAGGCGCTGGCGGCGTCGCCGTTCGCGGCGAACTTACGCTACCTCGACCTGTGGAAGAACCGCCTGACCGACCGGGCCGCGCTCGCCCTCGCGGCGTCGCCGCACCTGGGGCAGCTGCGCGACCTCAACGTGCGCGACAACGCGCTGACCGACGCCGGCCGCGCGGCGCTGACGGCGCGCTACGGGGCGGCGGCCAAGGTCGGCTTCTAAGGCGAGCCGGAAAGCGTCAGCGCCCGGAGCTTGCGCGCCCGGAGCTTGCGCGCCCGGAGCTTGCGCGTCCAGAACTCCGGGCGCTGACGCTTTCCGGCTCGCCGGTCGGTCGTGAACCTTCCCCGACCCACGCGCGTCTGTGCCGCGTTCCTCACCGCGTTTCGGGAGTCGGCCATGGGCGCGTCGCGCGACGACTTCGTCAAGTACCCGCGGACGCCGCACCTGTTCGGCGCGCGCGGCACCGCCGACGACAAGCGGCTGTCGCCCGGCGAGTCGGCGGGGTTCCTCGCCGACCCGTCACTCGTCGTCGAGGAGAAGATCGACGGCACCAACGTCGGCGTCCACTTCACCGCGGCCGGCCGGCTCGTCCTCCAGTGCCGCGGCCACGAGATCACCTCCGGGATGCACGCGCAGTACGACCTCTTCAAGCAGTGGACGACCGGCAAGCGGCCGACCCTCGAAGGATTGCTCGGCGACCGGCACATCCTCTTCGGCGAGTGGCTGTACGCCAAGCACTCAGTCCACTACCGGGCACTGCCGCACTACTTCTTCGAGTTCGACATCTACGACAAGGACGCCGGCTGCTTCCTCGACCTCGCCACCCGCGCGGCGATGCTCGACGGCGCGGGCATTCCCACGGTGCCGGTGCTGCACCGCGGCGCGCTGACGCAGCCCGAGTTGCTGGCGCTGGTCGGCCCGTCGCGCTTCGACAGCGCCTTCGACAACCCGCGCACGGGGGCCGCCGACGGCCTGATGGAGGGGCTGTACGTCCGCACCGAGGCCGGCGGCCGCGTCACCGGCCGGGCGAAGTACGTGCGGCCCGAGTTCGTCGAGCGCGTGCAGTTGAGCGAGCACTGGCAGCACCAGCCGATGGTGCCCAACCGGCTGGCCGCCGGCGCGGAGATCTGGTCGTGACCCCCTGGGCGGACCTCGAAGCGGCGTCGGTCGCGGACGTGCTCGCCTGGGCCGAAGACCAGCCGTGGGCGCGGCAGATGGCGGCGTGCGGCCAGGACGCGCTCTGGCACGCCGAGGGCGACGTCTGGACGCACACCGTCCTCGTCGTCGGCGAACTGCAACGGCTCCCGGAGTGGCCGGGGTTCGGTCGCGCCGAGCAGTTGACGCTGCTGCTGACCGCGCTGTTCCACGACGCCGGCAAGCCGGCCACGACGGTCGTCGATCCCGACACCGGCCGGACGCGGTCGCCGAAGCACGCCGTGATCGGCGCGGAGCTGGCACGGAGCGTCTTGCGCGAACTCGGCTGCGGCTTGGCCATGCGCGAGTCGATCGCGGGCCTGGTGCGGCACCACGGCCGGCCGCCGTTCCTGCTCGAAAAGCCCGACCCGGCCCGCGAAGTCATCGAGCTGTCGTGGCTGGCCGACACCCGGCTGCTGTACGCCTTCGCGCTCGCCGACCACCGCGGCCGCCGCGCCGGCGAGGCCAGTCGCGGCGAGGACGACTTGCACCTCGGACGGATGGTCGCGGAGGAGTACGGCTGCTTCGGTACGCCGTACCCGTTCGCCAACGACCACGCCCGCTTCCTGTTCGGCCGCGGCGAGCTGTCGAGTTTGTGCTACACGCCGCGCGAGGAGTACCGCGGCACGGTCACGCTGATGGCCGGCCTGCCCGGCTCCGGCAAGGACACCTGGCTCCAGCGGCACCGCCCCGGCCTGCCGGTGGTGTCGCTCGACGGCCTGCGGGGGGAACTCGCCGTCGGCCCGACCGACGACCAGGGCCGCGTGATCCAACTCGCCCGCGAGCGCTGCCGCGAGCACCTGCGCGCCGGCCGGGACTTCGCGTTTAACGCGACGAACACCTTCCGGCCGACCCGCCAGCGCTGGGTCGATCTGTTCGCCGAGTACGGGGCGCGGGTCGAAATTCGCTACGTCGAGCCGGCGTGGCCGACGGTCCTGCGGCAGAACGCGGCGCGCCCGGCCCCGGTGCCGCGGGCCGTGATCGAGCGCCTCGCGCAGCGCCTGGAGCCGCCGACCGGCCTGGAGGCGCACGCGGTCGAGTTGGTGGGGTGAACAATGCCGAGCCGGAAAGCGTCAGCGCCCGGAGTTCTTTGCTGAGGAACTCCGGTCGCTGACGCTTTCCGGCTCGCCGGTCGCTGCCGGCTTCCGGTACCGTTCGCGGTGGATCGGCTTGCCCTGCTTGCGGAAGCGGCGCTCGAAGTTCGTCAGGTAGTCCATGTCGTGGACCGGCTCCGGCTCCGGCAGTGCCCCGATCGGCGGCAACTCCGGGAAGGCCGCCATCGTCTCCTTCACCCAGGCGAAGTAGTCCGGCACGTCGGTCGCGAAGTGGAACACGCCCCCCGGCACGAGCACGCGGTGCAGCAGCCTCACGAACTCGGCCGTCATGATCAGGCGCTTCTGGTGCCGCTTCTTCCACCACGGGTCGGGGAAGTAGACGTGGACCGCCGCCACCGACCCCGGCACGACGTGCCGCTCCAGCACCCGCTTGGCGTCGCCCCAACAAGTGCGGGCGTTCGTCAGTTGGCCCACGGCCAGGCGGTTCGTGGCGACGAGCTGGTACTTGCGGATGATCTCGACGCCGAAGTAGTTCGTGCCGGGGTTCGCGGCCGCGGAGTTCGCCAAGAACAGGCCCTTGCCGAAGCCGACCTCCACCTCGACGGGGTGCGCGTTGCCGAACGTCGCCGCCCAGTCGATCGGCACCGGTGCGACGGCGTCGTCGGCCGGCGGCAGTTCGTTCCCCTCGCCGTCGGTGGCGAGCGTCGGGTCGCCCCAACTGACGACGTGCTGCGTACCCGTCGGTGCCCACTGGAAGGGTGCCAAGGCGTCGGGCGGGAGTTTCTTGCGGCCGCGCACCCTCACCCCTCGTAACCCTTGACCAGCACCACGCCGATGATCTCGACGCTGAACGCCAGGTCGCCGTTGACGAAGCCCTGCACGTCGAAGTGCGTCAGCCGCGACCGCACTTTGAGGCCCTTGCCGACGAGCACGAGGCGGTCGCCCGGCACCACGGCCCGGCGGAAGCGGCCGTTCTCGATGCCGCCCAGGCCGATCAACGCGCCCTTGGTGACCTTGTTGTACAGGTTGTAGAAGCACGTCAGCTGCGCGGCCGACTCGCACATCAACACGCCCGGCAGGAACGGGTTGCCGGGGAAGTGGCCGCGGACCCAGAATTCGTCGGCGGTCACGTCCTTATAGCCGACGATCAGGTGCCGCTCGGCATCGACGTGGACGATGGCCGTGAGGTGCAGCATCTCGAAGCGCTGCGGGATGACCTTCTCGATCGCAACGCGGTCGGCGACGACCCGGTTCAAGTCGATCGACGCGAGGTCGAGGTGCGGCGTCGGGGCGGGCATCGCGGGGGTTCCTTAACCGAGGACGTCGGCGATCTGGGCCAGGTCAGTCAGCAGCACGTCAGGGCGGGTGGCGGGATCCTTCAACTGCGCTTTGTCTACGACGACCAGCGACGCCTTGTCGCCGGCGAACAACGCGGTGCGGAGGCCGTGCCGCTTGGCCGGGATGATGTCGCGCGCCAGGCTCGACCCGACGTGCAGCACCTCGTGCGGGGCGACGCCGCGCGCCGCCAGCGCGCCCAAGGCCGCGCGGAACAGCGTCTCCGACGGCTTCCTGGCCTTGTGTTCGGCCGACAGGAAGCGGAACTTGACCGGCACGCAGTTCGTCAGCGGGAAGTCCGGCGACTGCGCGTTCAGGCCGCGTTGCAGTTGCGCCGCGGTGAAGCACTGGCCGTCGGCGAGCAAGCCCTGAACGCGGCCGCCGTCGGCGACCAGCCGCAGGGCATCCGCGGCGTTCGGGTAGGCCCCGCAGCCCTGGATACTCGCGTGGTAGAAGTAGGCGACCTTCTTGGTGAAGTCGTCGAAGCCGCCGTAGGTCGAGGCGTCGTAGGCGTACTCCTTGAGCACGAGCTTCTTGACGATGTCGTCCCAGACTTTTTCGGCGAGGACCTCGGGGTACTTCTCGCTGCCGCTGCCGGCGAGTTGCAACTGCGTGAGGGCCTTGCGGAACAGCTCCTTCATGTACGCCGCGGGTGCCCCCGGCTTGCGGCTCATCGAGTGCCACATCTTGAACTCGGTGATCGTCTTGTCGAGTGCCGCGTCCATGACGAAGTCGAGCGCCGGCTCGAAGCTCAACTCGCCGCCGGGGACGGCAAGCAGGGTCCCGTAGACGGTCCAGAGGACGGCCTTGACCGGCAGCAACTCAAGGTACGGCCGGGCCTTGGGTGCCGCGACCTTGGGCATCGCGGGCCAGGGCAGGCCGCGCGTGTCGAGGTAGCTCAGGACGTACTGTTCCAGGGTCAGGGGCATAGTTCGTACATTACCAACGCCGCCGGCCGCTTTCAAGCGACTCCGTTACCTTCAGCCCGACGCCATGACGCCCGACGCCGCACTGTACGCGCAACTCGCCGGGGCCGCCCGCGCCGCCGGCCGGCCCGACGTGGCCGGGGAGTTGCTGCGCCACCTGGCGACCCGGCCGCCGGCCCCCGCGCCGGCCGACGGCGAGCGGCTGCACGCCGCGGCGGTGGCGCACCTGCAAGCCGGCCGCTTCGCCGAGGCCGAGGCGGGGCTGCTGGCCGCGATCCGCGCGCGGCCCGACGTGCCGACGTGGGTCGATCACCTGGGCGTGTCGTTCGCCAGCCGCGGCCGCTTCGCCGAGGCCGAAGTCACGTTCCGCCTCGCCGCCGACCTCGACCCCGGCAACCCGTCGCCGGGCCGCAACTTGATTCAAGCCTGCTTCGACCAGAAGAAGTGGCCCGAGGCGCTCGCCGCGCTCGAAACCGCCCTGCGGCACGACCCCGCCGCGACCGACCTGAAGTTGCAACAGGCGGTCGCGCTCTCGGAGTCGAAGCGCTACGCCGAGGCCGAGGAACTGCTAACCGCCATGCTCGCGGCCGGGCCGGAGTCGGCGACCCTGTGGAACCGCCTGGGCGTGGTGCGCGGCTTGAGTGGCCGGGCTGACGAGGCCATCACCTGCTTCGAGCGGCAAATCGCCCTCGAACCGAACACCGGCGGGGCGCACGCCAACCTCGCCGCGGCGCTCGGTAAAGCCGGCCGCTGGGACGAGGCGATTGCCGCGGGGCAGGTCGCCGTGGGGCTTGACCCGGAGCTTGCGGGCGGCTGGGCCAACCTTGGCAACGCCTACCGCGACCGCGGCCGACTCGACGAGGCCGCCGACGCCTTGCGCCGGGCCATCGACCTCGACCCGACCTCGCACGAGTCGTACGGCAACTTGGCCCTGACGCTGGCCATGAGCGGCCGCGTCGCGGAGTCGCTGCCGTGGTACGAGCAGGCGATTCGCCGGCAGCCGGAGGCGGCCGAGGTCCGCTTCAACCGGGCGATCGCGCTGTTGAGCCTGGGCGACTACGCGCGGGGCTGGCCGGAGTACGAGTGGCGCTGGCGCACCGAGCAGATGCGCGGCCAGTCACGGCAACTGCCCACGCCGCTGTGGCGCGGCGAACCGCTGCACGGCAAGACGCTGCTCATCCACACGGAGCAGGGCAGCGGCGACACGATCCAGTTCCTCAAACTCGCCCCGCGCGTCGTCGAGCGCGGCGGGGTCGTGGCCGTCGTGACGACGCCGGCACTCGCGGAGCTGGTGCGCACCTGCCCCGGCGTGACCCACGTCGTGCTGAGTGGCGAGCCGGCTCCGCCGCACCACGTCCACTGCCCGCTGATGAGCCTGCCGCTGCTGACGCAACTGCGCGTCGAGACGGTCCCGGCCGCGCCGTCGTTCCTCACCGCCCCCGCCGCCGATGTCGCGAAGTGGCGGGCGTTCCTCGAAGACTTGCCGCGGCCACTCGTCGGCGTCGCCTGGCAGGGCAACCCGAAGCACGTCGGCGACCGCTGGCGCAGCGTCAAACTCGCACAGTTCGCCCCGCTGGCCGCGCGCGTCGCCGCACTCGGCGGCACGCTGGTGAGCCTGCAAAAAGGCCAGGGCGTCGAGCAACTGCCGGACGCCCCCTTCCCGCTCGCCGACCTCGGCGGCGAACTCGGCGACAGTTTTGCCGACACGGCTGGCCTGCTCATGAACCTCGACCGAGTTGTCACCATCGACTCGGCGCTGGCGCACCTGGCCGGGGCGTTGGGGCGGCCCGTCGAAATCCTGCTGCCGCTGAACGCCGACTGGCGCTGGCTGCACAGTCGCCGCGACACCCCGTGGTACCCGAGCGCGACCCTGCACCGGCAGGCGCACTTCGGCGACTGGGCCGCGGCCTTTACGAGTGCCACGGCATCCCTGAGTTGAGGTCGAAGTATGACGCTGACGCACCAAGTCGCGCTGGTCACCGGGGCCGCCTCCGGCATCGGCCGCGCCACGGCACTGGCCCTGGCGCAGGCCGGCGCGGACGTGGCCGTCAACGACATCTCGCCGCGCGTCGAGGCGGTCGCCGCCGAGATACGCGCGCTGGGCCGCAAGGCGTGGGCCTGCCCGGTGGACGTGACCGACCAGGCCGCCGTCGAGGCGATGGTGGCCGGCCTGCCGAGGCTCGACATCTTCGTGTCGTCGGCGGTGTTCAGCGAGCGCGAGCCGTTCACGACCGCGGACATGGCCAGCTTCCGCAAGACGATCGACGTGTCGATGTGGGGCGCGTTTTATTGCCTTCGCGCGGCGACCAACCGGATGCTCGCGCAGGGCGGCGGCGGCGCGGCGGTGATCGTCAGTTCGCCGCACGGCCAGATCGCGTTCCCGAACTGCATGGCCTACAACATGGCCAAGGCAGCGCTCGACATGATGATGAAGACCGCCGCGACCGAGCTGTTGCCGCACCGCATCCGCGTCAATGCTGTGTACCCCGGCTGGACCGACACCCCCGGCGAGCGCAAGTTCCTCTCCGACGAGGCGATCCGCAGCGCCGCCGCCGAGTTGCCGCTGGGCCGCTTAGCAACCGCCGAGGAGGTCGCGGGGGCGGTGCTGTTCCTGGCCGGCCCGCAGAGCAGCTACGCGACCGGGACGATCCTGCACCTCGACGGCGGCCTGTTCCTGCCGTGGTGGTCGAAGCGCGGCACGGGGGAGCTGTGAAGGGCGACTCTTGTGAGCGCCGACGCGCGAGCGAGGGTCGAACGCTGGGGAGACACCCCGACACACCAGAACCCCGGCGAGCCAAGAGCGTCAGCGACTGGAGCTTCGTGGTCCCGCCGCGGTTCAAGCGCGGGCAACGCGCCTCGCGGCACGGCTGGCGAGCCGCCTGCGTAAGCTGGCGGGTTCTAGCCTGCCTGAGTCGGTGCGTTCCGCTGAAGGGCAAGGTTCCGACCCGCAAACATTTAGAACCCGCCAGCTTACGCAGGCGGCTCGCCAGCCGTGCCGCGAAGCGCGTCGCCCGCACCCCGACCGCCGTTACTTCGCGGGGGGTAGTCGGTAGTAATGCTGATGTAACGTTTCGCCGTACGCCGCCCACTGGTCCCAGAGGACCAAGTGGTCTGTGTCCAGGTCGTACCACAGGCTAATAGGCGCGCGGTCACCAGGGATCGGTTCGCCGTCGCCGAGGCGCACCGCGAATCGCAGCACTTTGGGCATCCGGGCCGAGTTGACCAGGAAAGAGTACCTGTCCACGCGTGGCTGCACACCTTGAGCCACGTTGGGCCGAACTTCAAGCGACGCAACGTCTCCGTCGATGACCAAGAGATGCCTGGGTGGGTCGTCCTGCTCACCTGGGGGCTTCGCGCCGAGCCGCCACCGCCCCTGGAGTGCCGCTCGGTCGTTCGTCGCGTCGTCACTCGCCTTGCTATCCCAATCGTGAGGTGTCGATCGGGATGACCCCTTCTCCGGCATCTGATACAGACGGACAACACTGATCAATACGATCGCCAAGGCGACCGACACAGTTACGAATCGCTTCATTCGCGATACCCCGGCCGCGTTGACTTCGTGAGGTTACAGACGCCGGGGATGGAATTTTATTCCGACTCATACCCAGGCGAGCCGGAAGCGTTAGCGTTCGGAGTTCTTGGCAGACGTAGACTCCGGGTGCTGACGCTTCCGGCTCGCCATTCGACGGCACTTGCCCTGTTGCCCCTTGCCGGGCGCGGTACAATCTCACCAGTGTGGCGAACCCTCCTCTGTGTGGCGCACGCCGTGTCGTGCGCCGGGGTCGTCGCGTCCTCTTTTTGTGGCACGGTCCGAGAGTCGGGAATGGCCCGGCGATTAGACTGCTCGAAGGCTCCTCT
>JAYTUC010000101.1:0-30006 GCA_043744775.1 Fimbriiglobus sp.
TGGGGTAGTCTGTCGCCCATGCCTCAGCTCCTGAGGCATGGGCGACAGACTACCCCAGGAGCAGCCTCATGGACCCGTGGCGAACGCGACTCTTCCTCAACAAGCTCGACGAGCGGATCGTCCCCGACGCGACACCGCTCGCGCCCCCGCCCGCCGCCGCGGCGTTGAGCAGCCCCGCGGACCCGGACCTGACCACCTGCAACAACTCGTACCTTTTCACCCCCCCGGCGTCCCCCGGTAGCCCTGACCTCGCCCCGGACGGCGGCAACAACGCCTACGTGACCGGCACCGCCGGCGTCGCGTCCTACGACTTTGGCGGCGACGGCACGGGGAACAACGCCTACCTCGTGACGGGCGGCCCCAGTTCCGGCCCGAGCGGCTTCCTCAGCGACCCCGGCACCAGCAACAACTCGTACACGCCCGGCGACGGCTCGGGCAACAACTCCAATGGGACCACCACGACCGCCGTCGGTGACAACGCTCACACGTCCGGGTCGGGCGTCAGCACCTATGACTTCGGCGACGGCAGCGGCAGCGGCACGTCGGATACGAGCTTCTCGATCCCCACCCCGCCGCCGACCCCCGCGGGACCGCCCCCGTGGCTATTTCCGACTCGCCAAGAAGCGATCGACCGGAATAAGAATTCTAAGACCAAGTTAAATGAGCTTACGGAAGTCGTTGCCGGACTGATGCTCGACCTGATCATCAACGAACGGGAACAATTGTTTGCGGACAAAGACAGCAAGGACCTAACTTTGACCCCAGCCGAGCGGGCCGCTGCCACGTTAGAACTGAGTGGGTTGAAGAAGAAGCATAGCGAGCTAGCTGGCAGTTTGCGCGAGGCAGTCAACGAGTACAAAGAAGTAGAGAGCGATCTCAAAAAGTTCAACCAAAACTTGAATTTCAGTGTTGATATTGAACCGTACAACGAGTTGCCGGAGGGCTACTTAAAGTACGCGCCGCCCATTAGCCCGAAAAAAATCCTCTGACGGTAAGGAGCCACGATGCTGTTGTCGATCCTTTTTGCTTACCTAGTAGTGTGGCTACCTCGCGAGGTTTTGCCGGATAACGCCTCTAAGTTGTGGTTGAAGGCACACTACACCTGGCTGTTGAAGGGTGACAGAGACACTCAGAACAATGATCTGCTGTCTGTCACAGAACGTAGGGAAAATCTGAGGGGCATGTTTCGCAACTTTGCTAATATTTGCATGCCACTAGTCAAAGAGCAGATTGATCGCAACAAAAAATTCATCAAGGACTACGAGTGTAGTACTGATCCGGAGATTCAGGCTACTGTCAGGTTTAGTCGCAAACACCTCGCGGACAAAGAAGAGGATATGAAGTGGTATCAGCAACTCCTGGAGATACCTGACCGCGGGCCGATTGTCTTGCCGAGACGGTGAGTTGGTTCCGTCGGCGACTAGCATCTCGTCTTGGAGGCCGTCGCATGTTGAACACGATCCTCGCCGTCGTCTCGATGTCGCTTTCCCACGTCGAGACTTGGATGATTCGTGACTTGCACATCGCCAAGTCTCAGATCGATCGGGTGTTTCTGAACGCGCAACTCGCCGGCGTAGCCCAGCAAAACGACAGGCTCCAGCAGCGCGTGCAGAAAGCCCTCCGCGAAACTGACCTCATCCTGGCGAGGGCCGCTGCCGACAGGGAGGCCAAGGCGAGGAAGGCTGCCGCCGATCAGGAGGCCGAGGCTAAGCGCAAACAGAATCAGGTGGACTAACCACCCCACCCCGGCCGGGCGAAGCACCCGCTTCGCCCGGCGGTTTCGTCCCAGGAGTCACCCCAGTGCTGAACACCGTGTTAGCAATCACGTCGCTCGCCATGGTCCGCGCCGAGTCGTGGATGATTCGCGATTTGGGCGTCAGTGAAAATGACATCCAACTCGTGATGCTCAAGGATTTCACGATTCGCTTGCAACAGGACCTCGTGAAGTCGCAGGCGTTGACGAAAAGACTCGTGTCCGAGGCCCGCTTGACCGTTTACCGAGATCAAGGTCAGGCCAAGGTTCGCGGACTCGAAGCGGCGGGCCGCTGGGCCAACGAGGCGATGAAGCAGGCCCCGCCCAAGTGACCCGCGATCGCCAAGAACTCCGGGCGCTGACGCTTCTGGCTCGCCGAGGCGATATGTTGAACGCATGCCGTCGCACTTCCCCCACCGCGCCCTCGTCTACGGCGTCGCCGGCGTCGCCGCCGCGGTGCTGACTTTGCTCATCGTCGGCGTCGTCGCCGCGGAGAACAAGGGGGCTTACGAACTCGTCAAGGACCTGTTCGTGCCGCTCGTCTCGCCGCTCGTCGCGGTGCTGATCCCCGTCACCGTGCTGTTCCTGATCCCCCAGAGCCAGAGCCGCCAGAAGCTCGCCCTCGACCTGTGCGCGCAGTACTTCGCCGAGGAGATGCGCGACGCCCGCAACGTCGCCTGGCACCACTTCGTCACCGAGCAACAGCAACTGCCGCCGGTGCGCCGCGCCGAGCGCCTCGTGGAGTTCCTCGACTACCACACCAGCCACGACTTCCACCGCAGCATCACGCCCGAACTCGACGAGACCTTCCAGAAGTCCGCCCGCGTCCTCGACTTCTTCGCGCTGGTCAACGGCTGCGTGAAACGCGGGGTCGCCGACGGCGACATCGTCAAGGATTTTTTGCTGTTCTACTACCTCTGGTGGCGCGACGAGATCATGGACCCCCTGCGCCGCACCCGGCGGATGCTCACCGACCACCCCAAGGTCCGGCCGACGTGGTGGACGCCGCTCGCGCACCTCGACGCCCTCGCCGGCCCCGGCGGGGCACTGCCGGCGCGACGGGCAGGCGAGCCGTGACGCCCGACCCGCCGACGCACGCGCAGTACCTCGAACTCGCGGAACTCGCGGGCGGGTTCGTCCACGAGATCAAGAACCACCTCAACACGCTCTCACTGAACCTGCAACTCCTCGGCGAGGACCTCGAAGAGGCCGCGACGCCGACGGAGCGCAAGGCCCAGCAGCGCGTCACCCGACTCAACGACGACTGCCGGCGACTCGTCGAGTTGTCGAACGACTTCCTGCGCTTCGCCCGCGCCGCCGAGATGCACACTGCCCCGACCGACCTGGGCGAAGTGGTCGCCCGCATGGTCGATTTCCTCGCGCCCACGGCCCGCGTGCAGGGGGTCGAGGTCAACTGGTTCCCCGCCGACTTGCCGCTAGTGAAGCTCGACGCCGAGATGTTCGAGAAGGTGCTGCTGAACCTGATGCTCAACGCCGAGGACGCGATGGAGGCCGGCGGCACCTTGACCCTGCAAGCCCGCACGGCCGGCGACGACGCGGTCGAGTTGGACGTGATCGACACGGGCTGCGGCATGACGCCGGAGCTGGCGGCGCGGGCGTTCCAGCCGTTCGTGACGACGAAGTCCGGCGGCACCGGCCTGGGCCTGGCGACGGCGCGCAAAGTCGTCGAGGCCCACGGCGGCTCGATCACGCTGCAAAGTGAACCCGGCCACGGCACGAAGTTCACGATCCGCCTGCCGCGGGCGTGACGCTACGCCAGCAGCCACTCGACGGCGAGCCGCCAGCCGGGGACCGCCGGCTCCGCGTCGGCCTCGCTGCCAGCGGCGAACACGGCCGGCTCCGCCTCGCCGGGGCGGTAGCGGCGGACGACGTTGGCCCGAGGATCGACATCCCAAACGACGGCGGTGCCGGCCTCGAAGTAGTCGCGTCGCTTGGCCGCCATCTCCGCCTCGGCCGCCGGCCCGAAGTCGCCGTCACTGCGCACCTCCGCGGCTAAGTCGGGCGGCCCCGTGACGAAGCGCATCAGGTTCGCCGGCAGCGGCCCGGTGTAGTACGCGGCGTCGGGCGAAAACGACTCGCGGCCCGACGCCAACTCGGGCACGGCGAAGCCCATAGTGCTCGTGAAGGCGAAGCCTTGGCAGGCCGCGTCGGCGTAGTCGGCCAGGCAGCGGAAGATGCGGCCCGCGATAACGTTGGGCCGGTGACCGGTGGCCATGAGCGCGACAACCTTGCCGTGGATGAGTTCGGCCTTGCCGTCGTGCCGGGCCAGGTCGTCGAGGGTGGCCCAGGGGGCCGCGACCGTCGCGTTCATGCGGAGACTCCGGGGGTTGATGACAGTTTACCCACGAAGCGTCGGGGATTGCAACGACTTGCCGCGGCTGTGCAACGCGACGATTTGGCCCGCCCGCAACGTGTGGACCCCGTAAGTCCTGCCGTCGTTGTCGCAGAACTCGACCTCGAACGCCGCGCCGTCGCCGAGCACCTCGACGACCGCGCCGACCTCCCCGGCCGTCAAACCCAAGGCGGGCACGTCGGCCGTCAAGGCTACGGTGTCGAGGAGTTCCATGGGCTTGGCCATTGGGGTGTCACAGGGTTAGGACGAAGTAGTTATGAGGCTAGAGAAAACTTGGCGCGTGTCAGCCACCATGTTCCCGCCGCTCACTATCGGGATTTGTCATACTTGGCGCATTGAGACGGGTGGGAGGGTTTTCACGTTCTTGGGCACGCCGCAACTGCTCGGATTTCCACTGCTTCTCTGCCAAATAATCCTCGGCCAAGTCAGAATGTCCGCCCTGGGCCGCGATGTGAGCTTGCGTCTCAACTATGGTCATTTTCTGGAAATACACCCTATATTCTTTTCGTTCTTCTTGACGCAGCTTTTCAGACCTCCTTGCCACGTTGTTCGCCGCGGCTTCGGCCATCTTTAGAAGCAACTGCAAATGTTGCACATGCAAAAATATCTCAGCGGCGTCTGCGGCTTTGTAAGCCTTCTCCAAACGTATCAAACTGCCATAGTATGCTACCATGAGTGGGTCGATAACTCTTGGTTTAATAACTGCCATGTAGCACTTTTAAAAATAATGTTGTTCTAGATCGTAGTTTTACAGCGTATAGTAAGCACTTCTGAAGTCAACCTTATTCCCACATAATAGGGTGTGGCAGCAGTGCGAGTTTAGTGATTGCCACAGTGCATCTGGACCCCAATCGGTCGGCGAGCTGGCAGCGTCAGCGACTGGCAGTCTTGTTAGCCCGACGCGCAAGCGAGGGGAGCAAATCTCCGCGGCAACTTCGCTTGGTGTTGACTGTTTTGCCCTCTCCCATGGGCGTCGTCCCTTCGGACTTGCTCCCCTCGCTCGCGCGTCGGGCTAACAAGAACTCGTGCCTAGTGCCGGAAGTGCCGCACGCCGGTGACGCACATCGCGAGGCCGTGCGCGTCGCACGCGGCGATGCTCTCGGCGTCCTTGACGCTGCCGCCGGGCTGCGCGATCGCCGTCACGCCGATGGCCGCGGCGACTTCGACGTTGTCGGGGAACGGGAAGAAGGCGTCGGACGCGAGCACCGACCCCTTCGACTTCTCGCCAGCTTTGCGCGCGGCGATCTTGACCGAGTCGATGCGCGACATCTGCCCGGCCCCGACGCCGACGACGTGGGCGGTGCCGGCGGTGCCGCGGCCCAGCACGATCGCGTTCGACTTGACGTGCTTGCAGACCAGCCACGTGAAGTGCAACGCCGCCAGCTCGTCCGGCGTCGGCTGGCGCTTCGTCACGCACTTCCAGGCGGCGAAGTCGTCGGCGGCGAGGTCGCGGCTCTGCACCAACATGCCGCCATCGACGCGGCGGTAGTCGAAGCCGTTCGGCGAGCCGGTCAAAGGGCCGGTCCGCAACAGCCGCACGTTCTTCTTCCAGCCCTGCAACAGCGCGAGTGCCGCGGGGTCGTAGTCGGGGGCGACGACGCACTCGACGAAGCGCTCACCGGCCAGCAACGCCTCGGCCGTGGCCACGTCGAAGGTGGCGTTCACGGCGACGATGCCGCCGAACGCGGAGACCGGGTCGCCGGCCCACGCCAGGGTGAACGCCTCGGCAAGACTCGACGCCGTGCCGACGCCGCAGGGGTTATTGTGCTTGACGACGGCGACCGTCGGCCCGGCGAACTCGCGCACCAGGTTCAAGGCCGAGTCGAGGTCGAGGATGTTGTTGTAACTCAGCTCCTTGCCGTGCAACTGCTTGGCGGTCACGACGCACGGGTAATCGGGTAACTCGTCGCGGTAGAGCGCCGCCTTCTGGTGCGGGTTCTCGCCGTAGCGCAGCGGCTTCTCGAGGACCATGACGGGGTCGAGCACCTTGTCCCAGCCGCTGTCATCGACGGCGTCGAGGTCGTCGAGGGCGGCCAACTCCTCGGCGTCGGCCTCGGTCAGGAAGAACTCCGAGATGGCGTGGTCGTAGTCGGTGATGCGGCGGAAGGCGACCCCGGCGAGCATCGCCCGCACCTCGCGCGGCGTCTGGCCGTCGTGCTTGCTTAGCGTGTCCAGGAAGGCGTCGTACAAATTCGGATCGACGAGGACCGCGACCGCCTCGAAGTTCTTGGCGGCGGCGCGGATCATGGTCGGCCCGCCGATGTCGATGTTCTCGACCGCCTCAGCCTCGGTCACGCCCTCGCGCGCCACCGTCTCCTCGAAGGGGTACAGGTTGCACACCACCAGATCGATCTCGAGCAACTTGTGCTCGACCAACGTGGCCAGGTGTTCGGGCGACGAGCGCTTGGCGAGCAGGCCGGCGAAGATCGCGGGGTGCAGCGTCTTGACGCGGCCGCCGAGAATCTCGGGGAAGCCGGTCAATTCGGCCACGTCGCGCACCGGCAGCCCCGCCTCGGCGAGCAACTTCTGCGTGCCGCCGGTCGCCACGAGTTCGACGCCGTGCCGGGCGTGCAGGGCGCGGGCGAACTCGACGACCCCGGTCTTGTCGGAGACGGACAGCAGCGCGCGGCGGATCGGTCGGAGTAACATCGGCTCGCCCTCGGGAACGTCGTGGGGACAGGTTACGGAGCCGGCCCGACATGCACCACCGCCCCGCGCCGCCGCGCCCGCACGCGGCCGGGGAACTCGGCCGCCGTCAACTCCCCACGCAGCACCGCCGCGGCGCGCCGCCAGGCGTCGTCGTCCATGTCGCGGCGCGGCCAGTCTTCCCGCGCCCAGACGAGCTGCAGCAGCGCGTGAACGACCGGTGACATCGCGGTGACACCGGCGTCGAGCACGACGACACCGCCGACGCGCGGCCGCTCGATGCGCGTCAGCAAGTCGGCGGCGAGGTCGCGCAGGCACTCGGCGAGCTCGTCGGCCTGCCGCGCGAGCCGGCCGAGCGCCGCGACCGCCTGCGGGTTGAACGTCTCCAGCAGCGGCAAGAGTTCCGCGCGGATGCGGACGCGGGTCAGACTGGGGTCGAAGTTGGTCGCGTCGGTGACGAACGGCTGGCCGAGGTGCGTGAGGTACGCCAGCACTTCGCCGCGGGTCACGCCCAGCAGTGGCCGCACGACTGCGCCGGCGACCGGGGCGACGCCGCGGAGGCCGTCGAGGCCGGTGCCGCGCGTGAGGTGGTGCAGCACCGTCTCGGCGTTGTCGTTGGCCGTGTGCCCCGTGGCGACCCACGCCGCCCCCCACGCCGCGGCGACCTCGCGCAACCAGGCGTAGCGCAGGCGGCGGGCGGTCGCTTCGAGGTTGCCGCCGGCCGCGCGCACGTCGGCGGTGCCGAAGTCGAAGGGCACGCCGTGCGCGGCGGCGAGGTCGCGGACGAACGCCGCATCCGCGTCGGCCTCGGGGCGCAGCTGGTGATGGAAGTGGGCGACGCTCACGGGGCCGACGCCGACTTCGAGCAACCCGCGCAGCAGCGCGACGCTGTCGGCCCCGCCGGACACGGCGACCACACCGGGGCCGGTGGCGTGGGGGAACGCGGCGATGGCGTCGGGCGGGGTCACGGGTGTAGAATGCCCCGGAAGCGCCCTTGCGTCCAGGACCGTTCGCCGTTATCGCCCCGAGTACGACCATGACCGCCGACCCGACGCCCACGCCCGACGGGGCGGATTACGAGTTGATCCCCGAAGTGCCGCGGGCGAGAGTCGTGCGGCCGCGGGTGCCGCGGAAGCTCGCCTGGGTGGTGCGAATCCTGCTCGTGGGCATGGCGCTGGCGTTCACCGTGGTGCTCACACTCGCGTTCACGCTGAACCCCTACGACGCGGACGGGCAGCCGCGGACGATGGCGACGCACACGCAGTTGGGGCTGCCGCCGTGCAACTTCGTGACGCTGACCGGCAAGCCGTGCCCGGCCTGCGGCATGACGACGAGCTTCGCGCTGCTGATGAAGGGGGACCTCCTCAACAGTGCCAAAGCGAACTGGGTCGGCACGGGGCTGGCGGCGACGTGCCTGCTGGCGGTGCCGTGGGCGGTGGGGAGCGCGATGCGCGGGCGGTACTTCGTCATCGGCTCGTTCGAGAAGGCGAGTACCGTCGGCGTCATCGTACTGCTGGTGGCGATGTTCTCGCGGTGGGGGGCCGTGCTGCTGACGGGGTGACCCGGACGCCACGCGGTCGAACTTTTACGGGGGGTTCAGGGATGAACCGCGTCACGCTTTCTACGCTCGGGGCCGCGCTGGCCGGGTTGCTCGCCGTCGCCGCCTCGGGGTGCATCTCGCCCGGCAGCCTCGGCTACCTGCTGCGCGACACCAAGGCCAAGCCCGAGCACCCGCTGCCGGCGATCAAGGACAAGAAGGAGATCGTGGTGCTGATCATCGGCAGCCGGTCGCAAAAACTCGGCATGGACCCGATGTTCGCCGCGATCGACCGCCAACTGCCCGGCCTGATCGCGCGGCAGATGATGGCCGACACCAAGGACGAGAAGCACCCGATCGTCGTGATCGAGCAGTCGAAGCTCGACAAGTGGAAGCAGACTTCCGGCGCGGACATCCGCACCGTCAGCCCCGCGGCCGTGGGCAAGCAGCTCGGGGCCGACTACGTGATCGACGTGACCGTCAACGCCATGAGTGTGTTCCAGCCGGAGTTGGCCCGCGAATTCTGCAAGGGCAAGGCGTCGGTCGATGTGGTCGTGTTCGACTGCTCGCAGGCGGACAAGAAGCTGCAGGAGTATACGCACAACTCGACGCAGCCGGAGCGCAGTACCGGGGCGATGAGTCCGAAGGACTACGCGAAGTGGTTTACGGAGCGGCTCGGCAAGGAGATTGCGTTTCGGCACATCCCGTCGGACTCGAACGAGCGCCTGGCGATGATCAAGTAAGAGACCTCACCCCTGGCCGGAAGAGACCTCACCCCCGGCCCCTCTCCGACGCGGAGAGGGGGTTGGGGGGTGAGGTCGCCTTTCGCGCGAGGCTGCGGAGACCTCACCCCCGGCCCCTCTCCGACGCGGAGAGGGGAGCAAGTGCGTGGCAGCCGTTGGCTTCAACCCACTTGCTCCCCCTCTTCCGTCTCGGAGAGGGGGTTGGGGGGTGAGGTCGCCTTTTTCTGTTACACTACCCCGAAAGGGGTTAGTGATGCGCACCTGGCTCAGTAACGTCGTCACCGCGACGCGGACCCTCGCCGAGGGGATGTTCGTTACCCTGCGGACCCTCACGCAGACGTACCGCCGCGGCACGTTTACTGGGCACTTCGCCTACCCCGAGAAGCCGGTGCCGATCCGGCCGCGCTACCGCGGCTTCCACCGCTTCGACCTGACGACCTGCATCGGCTGCGACAAGTGCGCCAAGGCGTGCCCCGTCGATTGCATCTCGATCGACAAGGAGAAAGCGGCCGCGCCCCTGAAGGGCTTCCACCTCACCGGCTTCACGATCGACTACACGAAGTGCATGTTCTGCGCGCTCTGCGTGGACCCCTGCCCCGTCGATTGCCTGTACATGGGATCGACCTACGACTTGAGCGCGTACACGCGCGACAGTTGCCTGGTCGATTACGCCAAACTCCCGCTGGAGGTCGCCTGGGGGCCGGCGACGCTCGACCCGCCGGCCGTCGCCGCGTCGAAGCTCGTGTCGCTGCCGGTTTGGAGCAAGTCGTGACCGAACTCGTCGCCACGGTCCTGGTGTTCCTCGGCGTCGGCGCGTCGTTCCTGGGCGTGAACTTGCTCACCGGCTACCTGGTGCGGCCTCGCAACCCGTCGCCCGAGAAGGGGCAAGTCTACGACTGCGGCGAGGAGCCGATCGGCCCGGCCTGGATCCAGTTCGACCTGCGCTTCTACGTCGTCGCGCTGCTGTTCGTGGTCTTCGACGTGGAGCTGGCGTTCCTGTTCCCGTGGGCCGTCGTCTTCGGCAGCGCCACGCGGGCCACCGACACGACGCTGCCCCCCGAGGAGCGCCAGAGGGCGGCCGACGCGCTGGGAATCGCCGGCGACGTGAACGCCGCGGGCCTCGACGCCTTCTCGCGCTTCGCGTTTGTCGAGATGCTGGCGTTCTTCGCGGTGCTACTCGTCGGCTTCGCCTACCTGTGGTCGCGCGGCGACCTCGAGTGGGTGAAGAGCGTCGCCGCCCAGCCGGGGCCTGTGGTACGATCGGTTATCCCCCCGGAGGCGAACCCATGACGACGATTACGCTGACCGACCCGGTGCTGATCGGTCAAGTCCAGCACGCCGAAGTCGTAGAGTTCCGCGACCCCGACGGCCGCGTCCTGATGAGGTTCACGGCTACCCCGTTCGGCGACCTGCCGCCGGGGGTCGCGTCTCCGTTCACCGAGGAGGTGTTGGCCGAGCGCCGCAAGGACTTGAGCGGCCGCCCACTCGCCGACATCCTCCGGGACTTGCAGCCGCGCGGATGAGATACCGCGTCGATTGGTCGAAGGCCGCCGAGCGCGAGTTGACGGCCGCGTGGAACGCCGCCCGCGACCGGAACGCCGTCACGCTCGCGTCGCACAACTTGGACGCGGCGTTGGCGTCGGACCCGCTGCACTTCGGCAAGCCTCGCGAGTCGTCCGTGAGTCGGGTCGGCTTCCTCCACCCTCTCGGGGTCGAATTCTCTGTCGTCGAGGACCGCAAGCGGGTCGTCGTCCTGGGCGTCTTCGCCGTGTGACACCCACTGCTACCCAGCGCCGTGGTACAATGCTGCAAACCCCCGGAGGCGAAGCATGATGACGATCAAGTTGACTGACCCCGCCTTGGTCGAGAAGCTGCTGCGGGCCGAATCCGTCGAGCTTTGCGACGAGAACGGGCGAATCCTCGGCCGGTTCCTGTCTTCGACCAGGCACGTCACCGAGACGGCGGAACTGTTGCTCCGCGACGACGGGCCTCCGGAGGACGAGCGTGGCGGCCTGACGACAGCGGAGTTGTTCCGTGCTCTCGCAGTGGGGCAAGAACTCCGCCTGCCGCCGGGGACGAGGTCGCCCATTTCCGAGGAGGAGCGGCGGGAGAACCGCAAACAACTCGACGGCCGGCCGCTCAAAGACATCCTGCGAGACCTGGAGAAACTCGCGTGAAGTACCAGATCGTCTGGACCCCGCGGGCCGAGGCGGCACTGACTCGCATTTGGCTCGCCTCCGCGAACCGCAACGCCGTCACCGCGAGCTCGCAGTTCTTCGACGACAATCTGCCCGTGCTGCCTCTGTATATGGGGGACGCCATAGACTCGTCGGTCCACCGGGTCGCCCGCCACCCCCCGCTGGTCGTCGAGTTTTATGTGATCGAGGACGACAAGCGCGTCGTCGTCAACGCCGTGTTCGCCGTCTGACCCCCGAGGCCGCCGATGCTCCAGAATCGCTTCGAAGACGGCTTCGTCATGACCAGCCTCGACGAGGCGATCAACTGGGCGCGCGAGTCGTCGCTGTGGCCGATGACGTTCGGGCTGGCCTGCTGCGCGATCGAGATGATGGCCACCGGCGCGGGCCGCTACGACCTCGACCGCTTCGGCGCGGGGGCCTTCCGCGCCACGCCCCGGCAGGCCGACCTGATGATCGTCGCCGGGACGGTCAACCTCAAGATGGCCGACCGCGTGCGGCGGCTCTACAACCAGATGCCCGACCCCAAGTTCGTCATCGCCATGGGTGCCTGCACCTGCGGTGGCGGGCCGTACTACAAGTACGGCTACAACGTCGTCAAGGGCGTCGATCTCGTCGTCCCCGTGGACGTGTACATCCCCGGCTGCCCGCCGCGCCCCGAGGCCCTGCTCGAAGGGCTGATGCGCGTCCAGGACAAGGTCCGCACCATGCACACGCTCACCCGCGACCGCGACGCCGGGGAGTTGGCTGCCGTCCGCACTGGCCGCGTGCAACTGCCCGACGAACTCGCCACGACCGAGCGGGCGAATGCGTTCAAGAAGGCCCAGAAGGACGCGGCGAAGCCGGCGAAGTGACGCCGACGCCGGTCGCCGGGGGCGTCACTTCGCCCCCTTGAAGCGGAACGCCGGCGTGCCGGTCAGGTCACTGCTCACGAAGCTCGGGCACCAGTAGCGCTCGACGTGCTCGACGACGCGGTCGGTGCCGTCGAAGTGCGTGCCGCCGGGCGGCCGCGTGGGGTCGTACATCGTGTCGGTCAGGTCGCGCACCAACGCGACCGTCTTGCCGAGCTTGACCATCGAGCGGATGGCGAACGGCCGGCCCAAAACACACATGTTCAGGTGGACGCCGCACAGAATCACGTTGTCGATCTTGCGCGCCTGAAGCAGGTTCCACGTCTCCTGGCCGTCGTCGGTGACGGCGTCCTCCGGGGCGATCGTGATCGCGGCCGTCTGGCGTTTCCAGGCGGAGCGGATTTCGCACTTGGTCGCGCAGTCGCAGCCCATGTCCGAGTCGTCGATCGGCAGCACGCCCTCGCGCCTCGCATCCGGCCAGTTCCACGCGGTCCCCCAGCGCTCCGTCGCGGCGAGCGGCCCCGGCGTCTTAGCGAACGGGGCGTCGAGGGCGCGCTGGCGTTGCGGCGTGCCCTTGTAGAAGCCGGTGCAGGTGCTCGGCGCGTGGATCACGAACACGCCCTTGGCCCGCGCCGCTTTGAGCATCGCGTCGATCGGCCCGGCCAGCTCGTTGACGCGGGCGGTCGCCGACTTGCACCAGTGGTCGTCCCACACGTCGCACACCAAGATGGCCGTCGCCTTGGCGTCCCACGCCGCCTTCGCCTCGGTGGCCGCGACGGCGGGCGCACCGGGCGGCGCGGCGCGGCTGCGCAGGGTCAGCGTCAGCGTCGGCTCCGCGGCGGCGGCCGGCAGGCCGAGCGCGAGCAGGGTGAGGACGAGGGTCGGGCGAAGCATCGGCAGTCTCCGGGGCGGGGCCGCTGAGTATCCCCGCAATCGCGCCGCAAAGCGCGTGGGAACTGGGAAAGCCGTCAGACGACGACCTTCGCGTGCGGGAAGAGGCCGGCGAAGCGCTTCGGGTTCGCCTTCGGCAGCCCGCGCCGGCGGGCCACGAGCACTCTTAGCGACGGGGCGAACGCCGCCCCGGCGAGCAGTCGCACGTCGGCGTCGGTGAGGGGATTGCCGGAAAGGTCCAGAACCTCCAGGGCCGCGAGGGTCTTCGTCGCGGCGAGGACGCGGAGGTCGCCGGCCGACAGCCGGCACCCGCCCAAGTCGAGCCGGGTCAGGCCGGCGAAGTAGGGCGCTTCCGCCAATGCCGTGAGACCTCCGGAGCCGGCGGGGATGTTGGTCAAGTCGAGTCTCGTCAACCTTCGGGTCGCCGGCTCGACCGCGAGCCTGTTCAGCACCAAGTCGAACGACGGAGCGCTCGGCGCGGCGTGCAACGCCAACTCCGTCAAGCCGGGCAGCCCGCGGACGATCGCCGCGAACGTCGCGCCGGGGTCGCCTAGCCCGGCGTCGGGGTACGGCAGCACGACCGACCGCAGTCCCGTCAGGTGCGACGCCTCGGCGAGCGCAGGCAAGTCCTCCGCGACGTACGACCGGAGCCGCAAGTCGAGGCGGGCGAGCCGGGCCACCGGCGGGGCCGCGAGGAACTCGGCGAACGAGTCGCGCTCGTCGTGGAACACGCCCGTCAGCCGCACGCCCCGAACCGGCACCTGGTCCAGGAGGCCGTCCCCCTCACCGACGAAGTGCATCACCCGCGCGGTCAACTCGTCGATGAACCCGCGGCCCCACCGACTGGAGTACGAGGACGACGCGCTGAACCCCGGCCAGGTGTCGCCGTGCAGCCGGTACAAGTCCGCCGCAATTCCGTCGAACGCCCGCCACCGCCCCGACATCCACGGCACGCCCCCCATCGCGCACTGCGCGCGGATGAACGCCGCGCGGTCGGCGTCGGCCGCGTCGCCGGACTCGTCGAGGTAGTCGGCCAGCACGAGCCGCGGCAGGTCGTCGTCGGGGGCCGCGCACACGGCGCGGCGTAACGCCCGGCCGTCGGCGGAGTCGAACGCGGTCACGGCGAACCCTCCGGGGGCAGTTACTCCGCCTTCGCGGCGATGCGCGACAGCTCGGACAGCACTTCGCTCACCACGATCGGATCGACCTCGCCCAGCGGCACCGCGTCGGCCTTGTCGCTGTAGTAGTAGCCCCGCGGCGGCTCGCCGACGACGAAGCGCACCGCCGCAATCGCCTGCTTGTCCGCCCCTTCCATCCAGCCGACGCTCAGGCCGGGGTCGAGGTGGACCTGGGCCGTGAACCCCGCGCCGGGGAACGACTTCGACAGGCTATCGACGTGGCCGCCGTCGGCGGGGATGCCGTGGACCCAGCCCATCTTTTGCAGGCCGTACCAGACGACTTGCGGATCGACCTTCGCCTTGGCGAACCGCGTGACCTCCTTCAGCGACCGCTCCGCCGGCGTCAGCTCGAACACCGGCCGGCCGAGTTGCGTGAACGGCGCGACGAGTTCGTAGTCGGCGAAGAGCTGCCCCCACGCCCCACGCTCGGCCGCGTCGAGTTGCATCGGGTGGACGATGCCGACCCGCGCGAAGCCGCTCAGGTCCGTCGGCTTGTCGTCGGCGCGGGTGTAGTCGAGTTCCTCCGTGACGCGGAAACTGCGCAGGTACTTGCCCGCCTTGTCGAAGCCGCCCCACACCAGCCGGCGGGCGAAGTTCGTCATCAGCGGGTGCTTGACGACCAGCGCCTCGAAGTCCGCCACCGGCCAGCGGCGCATCGTCACCATCGCCAGTTCGAGCCGCGGCGACTGCGACTTGACGACCTCCTTCAACTGCTTCTTGAGCAGCTTCCACTCCGCGACCGCCGCCTCGGCCTTCGCCGGGTCGTCCTTCGCGTTCGGCTTCGGCAACTCGCCGCGCGGCTTGCCGTCGGCCTCACGCACCACGGGGTTCAACTGGCCGTCGAGCAGCACGCGGAACTGCCGGGGGCCGAAGTCGAGGTCGCGGCCGCCGCGGGCGTCGAGGCCGAGGTCCGGCACGATGCGGTCTTCGAGTTCGGCGCGCGACATGCCGCGCGCACTGGCGATCTGCTCCATCGTCTCCTGGGCCGCCTTCTTCACGCCCGCGAACTTGACCTTCTGCGCGACGCCGTTGAGCGACATCAATGCGGTGTCCGAGCCGATGCCGCACAGCACTTTGAGGCCCATCACGGCTGTTTGGTGCTTGCTCTGCCCCGGCCACTCGCGGATGAGCGGCGTGAGTTTGAGCGCCGAGGCGTCGCCGCCGAGGTGGCCCATCGCGGCGAACGCCCACTTCTCCTTCGACGGCATCCCCTCGCGCTGCCACGCCTCGAACAGCGCCCACGCGAACGCATCGAGTGAGCGCGGTTCCGCGTGCCGCCGCACGGCCACGACCGCCGCCGGCAGGCTCGCCTCCTTCAGCGACTTGATGGCGTTCAGCAGCGCCGTGACGTGCTTCTCGCCAAGCCGCCCGCCACCGACGACGATCGCCGGCAGCCCCGCGACATCGACCCACCCCAGCGGCTTGCCGGGCGTGGCGAGCGCGTCGCGCAAGTCCTCGGGCAACGCCGACGCGGGGAGTTCGGCGAACTTCTCCGGGGCGTCCTCGAAGACCGCCGCCCGCAACTCGGGGTGCGCCGCAACCTCACGCTCGATGGCGTCGCCGTGGCCCTTGCGGCGCAGCTCGCGCAAGAACTCGACGGCTGCCTTGGCCAGCTTCGACGGGCCGTCCGCCACGGGGACCAACCCGGCGACCGCGAGTTCGGGGTGAGTCAGCAGCCACTCGCGGGCGACGCCGGGGGCCTTCGATTCGAGCGACAGGCGAAGCATCTCGGGGGCGGTCTCCGGGGCGAGGCAGCGGCCGAGTTCCTTGGTCAACGACTCGGCTTGGGCTTTGGTGACATCCCCCAGGATCGACGTGGTGACGTAGTCGAGTTCACGCCACTCGGTGTGGGCGAGCCAGCCGCGGACTTGGTGCGCCGCAATGGACGGGATCTGAAATTTGTGGACGGTCGATGATACCTCGGCCGCAGTCGGCAGACCGCAGGCGACCCGCATGGCGTCGAAGTACAAGAGGTAGTACGTGCTGCGCAAGCCCCCCGCCGCGCTACTTGTGAACGTCGTGACCTCCACCGCGATCTCGGCGTGCATTCCCAACAATGCGGCGAGAGGGAGTCGCAAATATTCAAGTTTGTCGCTCGACGTACTGGTAGCTGTCGAAGCGAGGAGTGGGCGGAGTGCCGCCCGGCATTCTTCGGCTTGGGTTTCGGTGAGATAGGGGACGACACACCGCTGAATCACGGCAACCAAGTCGAGACGCCAGTGAGAGACGCCGTCCGGGAATTTCGCCTCACCCGAGAGTAGTGCAGGTAGCTTCTCGGGCGTCAGCAACTCGGCGACAGCCTTGTCGAAGTCGGCGGGGAGCTTCGGCCGCGGCGGCAACGGCGGCAGGGTGTCGCGCGGCCGCCAGGTGGCGAACAGCCAGTCGGAGTAGTCGAGATCGACGCGCCGCTCGATCGCCCCCGGCACTTTCGCCGGCTCCGGCTCCGCGACCTTCGCCACGGGCTTCGGCTTCGCCGCGGCCGGCGTCGGGGCGGGCGCGCCGGCACCTGTCTCGACGTAGCCCTTGCCGGTCTTCTCGGCGACGAGCTTGCCGGCGTCGTGGGCGGCGGCCGCGGCGTCGGCGAAGGTCTTCGTCTTCGACTGCCCGGCGGTGCCGATCTTGCCGTACCGCACGGTGTGCGACACGCCGTCGGTGGTGATCGCCCAGAACTTGCTCGACGTGCCCTCGACGAACTCGAAAACGCGCTCGCTCATGGACGGACCTCGGGAGGATATGGGGGTGCGGCGGTGAGTATGGAGGGCGTTGTACCGTGCCGCAATGTCCGTACCCGCCGCTTCGCCGACTTTTCCCCGCCCGCTACACTGCCGGCATGACGCGCCTGCCGATCGACGACGTGCTGCCCGAACTGCTCGCCCGACTCGCGGCGGCCAACGCCGTCGTGCTGCGTGCCCCCACCGGGGCCGGCAAGACCAGCCGCGTGCCGCCGGCGCTGCTGACGATCACGCCGGCGGGCACGGTGTTGCTCGTCGAGCCGCGCCGCGTCGCCGCCCGCGCCGCGGCCCGCCGCATGGCCCACGAAGACGGCACGCCGGTCGGCGACCGCTACGGCTACAGCGTGCGCTTCGACCGCAAGGCCGGGCCGCGCACGCGGGTCGTCGCGTGTACGCCGGGGGTCGTGCTGCGGCTGCTCGACGGCGACCCGTTCCTCGAAAGCGTCGCCGCGATCGTCTTCGACGAGTTCCACGAACGCGGCCTCGAAACCGACTTGCTGCTGGGCCTCGTGCGGCTGTTGCGCGAGACGGTGCGGCCCGAGTTGCGCGTCGTCGTGATGTCGGCGACGATCGACGCCGGGCCGCTGTCCGCGTACCTCGGCGACTGCCCGGTTGTCACCAGCGAAGGCCGGCTGTTCCCCGTGACCGTCGAGTACCGGCCACGCCGCGCCGAAACGCCGTGGCCGAACGCCACCGCCGACGCGATCGCGCGCGTCCTCGGCGAGACGCCGGGGGACGTGCTGGCGTTCCTGCCGGGCCTCGGCGAGATCCGCCGCACCGCCGCGTGCCTCGAAGGCCTGGCCCGCGACCTCGACTTGCTCGTCCTGCCGCTGCACGGCGACCTGCCGCCCGAGGAGCAAGACCGAGCGTTGCTGAAGCACACGCGCCGCAAAGTCGTACTGGCCACCAACGTCGCCGAAACGTCGGTGACGGTCGAGGGCGTCACGGCGGTCGTCGATACGGGGCTGGCCCGGCAGCAGGAGTTCGACGCGGCCGTCGGCATGGACCGGCTCGAACTGCGGCCGATCTCCCGCGCGGCCGCCGACCAGCGGGCCGGCCGCGCCGGGCGGACACAACCGGGCGTCTGCGTGCGGCTCTGGGACGAGGCCGGCCACCGCGCCCGCCTGGCGACCACGGAGCCGGAAATTCGGCGCGTCGATCTGGCGAACGCCGTGCTGCTGCTGGCGGCCCAAGGCGAGGCCGACGTGGCCGCCTTCCCGTGGCTCGAACCCCCGCCGCCGGCCGCCGTGGCGCAGGCGCAAACCCTACTGCGCACGCTGGGCGCACTCGACGAAACCGGCACGCTGACCGACGCCGGCCGCGCCCTGGCGCGGCTGCCGGTCCACCCCCGCGTCGGCCGGCTGCTCGTCGAGGGCGCACGCCTCGGCATCCCCGGCCGCGCCGCCCTCGCCGCCGCGCTCCTGAGCGAGCGCGACCCGTTCGATCGCACGCAGGGCCGCCGGGCGACGCCGACGGCCTCCGACGTACTCGACCGCGTCGAGGCGCTCGAAAGTTTCCGCGACGGCGGCCGGCTCGACCACGCCGTCGGTACGCTGCACCGCGGCGGCGCGCACGCCGTCTGGCAAGTCCAGCAGCAACTCGCCCGCCTCGCCGGCGGCGTCAATGACGTGACACTGTCACCCGATGACAGCGTAGTGTCACTGTTGTACGCGATTCTCGCGGCGTACCCCGACCGCGTGGCCAAGCGGCGCACGCCGGGGGACTCGCGGGCGCGCATGGTCGGCGGACGGGGGGTGAGGCTCGCGCCGTCGAGCGGGGTCGAGGGCGACCTGTTCGTCTGCGTGGACGTGGAGGCCGGCGGCGTCGAGTCGTGGGTGCGGCAGGCCTCCGGCGTCCGCCGCGAGTGGCTGCCGGCCGCGCTCATGGTCACGGCCCACGAGGTGATTTTCGACGAGGCGACGGGCAGGTTGCACGCCCGCAAGCAGACCCGCTACGGCGACCTCGTCCTCGACGACCTCCCCGGCCACTTCGCCGACGAAACCCGCGCCGCGACCGTGTTGACCGAGGCGGCGCTGGCGAACCTCGACGCCGTGCTGCCCGACGCCGAGTCGCCGGCGGGGCAGTTCCGCACCCGCCTGCGTTGCCTCGCCGTCTGGCGGCCCGACCTCGGCTTGCCGACGTTCGACGACGCCGACTTGCGCGAGCACCTGCCGGCGCTGTGCCGCGGCCGGCGGTCGTTGACGGAGTTGAAGCAAGCGAACTGGCTCGACCTGATGCGCGGGGCGTTGACGTACCCCCAGCAACAGAGTCTCGACCGCGAAGCCCCCGACGCGCTCGAAGTCCCGACCGGCAGCCGCGTCGCGCTGACCTACGCCGAGGGCAAGCCGCCGGTGCTGGCCGTGCGCATTCAGGAAGTGTTCGGTCTCGCGGAGACGCCGCGCGTCGCCGGCGGCCGCGTCAAGGTGTTGCTGCACCTGCTCGCGCCGAACTACCGGCCGCAACAGGTGACGGACGACCTGGCGAGTTTCTGGGCCGTCGGCTACGCGCTGGTGCGGAAGGAACTCCGCAACCGCTACCCGAAGCACAGTTGGCCCGACGACCCGGCGACGGCCGAGGCGATCCGCGGGCCGAAGAAGCGGGCGTGAAGAGCCGCCCAGATCAGCAATTCACCGCAGAGGGCACATGAGAAAGTCACAAACCTAAGAGAGCTAAACCCGGAGTGGCGTCTCGCTTGGCGACTTTGCGGGAGGTCGTTTTAGGTTTAAGCACGGCTTGGTGCCTTTCTCGCCTTTGGCCTTGCTCCGCGCCCTCATGTGCCCTCTGCGGTGAACTACTTTGGTGAACCGCGCCGGCGGGTCACTTCGCGGCGAGGCGCTTGCGGACGGCCTCGGCGTGGCGGGCGAGTTCGTCGCGGACCAGCGCGTCCTTGGACGACTGGCTCAACGCCGTCAGCGCGTCGAGCGTGCGCTGGCCGCCGACGCGCTCGAGCATCTCGGCGACCGTCAGCAGGCCGACGGCGTTCTCGGGGTCCAGCACCAGCACCGGCAGCAGCGCGGTCTCGGCGCGGGCGGGGGGCATGCGCGACAGCGCCTCGCGCGCGTTCGACTCCTCGCCGCGCTGGCCCAGCCGCCGGGCGATCGCCAGGGCAATCGCGTCGTCGGCCCACCGCGGCGCGAGCGCCATCGCCCCGCGCCGCTCCGTCAACTCCGGCGACTGGAGCGCCCGCGCCAGGGCGGCGCGGCCGTCGGCCTCGGACCACTCCAGCAGCAGCGCGGTCGCCTTGAGCCGCACGTCGGAGCGGGCGCACGTCTCGGGGGCCGCCAACTCCTTGAGCGCGGCGACGACCTTCGGCGTCTCCTCGGCCGGCAACTCGGCGCGGTACTCCGGGGTGGCGAGGTTGACCATCTCGGCTAGCGCCGCGTCGGCCTGGCGGTCGGCGGCGGCGGCGGCGAGCCGCGACGACGCGGTGACGCGCGAGGCGGGCGGCGTGGCGCGCTCGAAGCTCAGGGCGGACAGCGCGGAGGCGACGCCCTCGCGCGCCGGGCCGCCGGCGTAGGCCATCCCGAGGGCGAGCGCCCCGCCCAGCACGAAGCGCAAGGGGGCGTAGCCGTTCTGGCCGAACGGCTGCGTGACGCGCCACAGCGCGACCGGCGGCAGCAGCGTCAGCAGGCCGCGCCGCGCGTCCAGGCGGCCGGCGAGGTAGGCGGCCCACAGGTAGCCGAAGGCCAGCATCAGCCCGCCCACGACCGCCACGAACGGCAGCAGCCGCGGCTCGAACAGCACGCCCGCCAGCCACAGCGCCGCCGCCGCGACGCACGTCAGCAGCCAGCCGCCGGTCGAGAGGGCCAGGTCGGCGGCCGGCTCGGGCCGGGGCTTCATGCGCATCGTCAGGTTCGCCGTCAGCTCCGCGTTGATGTCCACGCCCGTCATGCCGGTCGGCATCAGCGACACGGTCCCCGTCTCGTGGCGGGGCAGCCGCGCCGGCGCGGGCCGGGGGGCGTCGCGCGGGTCGGGCGGGACGCCGGTCAGCAGGCCGTTGGGCAGGCCGGGCGACGCGCCGCCGGGGGTGTTGCCGCTGCGGGCGGTCGCGCGCGGCGGCAGGGGGCTGTGCGCCCGCGGCCCGGCGTAGCCGGTGCCCGAACCCGGCCCCGCGGCGGGGGCCGCGGCGGCGGGCGCGGCCGGCGGCCGCAGGCGCTGGGGCGGCTCGCGCTCCGGTCGGCGCTCGGGGGCGCGCTCCGGCCGCGGCATCTTCACCGTCGGTGGCGAGGTCGCCCGCGGCGGCGGTGGCGGAGCGACAGGCGGCAGGGCGGCGTCGCCGGCCGGGGGGCGGGCGGGGGCCGCCATCAACTCGATCGGCGGCGGCGTCTCCTCCGACATGCCCAAATCGACCTCGTCGTCCGGCAGTTCGCGGTCCGCCGGGGGGCCGGCGACCGGCCCGAGGACGCCGAAGTCGCTCGCCGTGTCGGGGGCCAGGTCGAGGTCCTCCGGCTCCTCGGGCGGCAGCGCCGTGCTCAAGGAGACTTCCGCCGGGTCGTCGTGGGGCCGCGCCGCGTAGCCGTTCTCCGCCGGGCGCGGCGGGGGCGGGGCGTCGAGGTCGATCGTCGGGTCGTGGTCGGGGTCGTCGCCGGCGTGGTCCGGCCGCGGGATCGTCAGCGGGCGCAGGCACTTCGGGCAGATCGTCCGCTGCCCCACGCGGTCGGGCAGCGCCAGCAGCCGCTGCGAGCAGAACGGGCACGAGTACGGGAACATGAAGGGCCTCGGGCCGGCGGCGGCGGGACTGGGGGCGAGTTAATTTAAGCTACGATTAGTCCGAGTGCAAGGCACGCAACCGCGGCGACAGCCGCAACACCCACTGCGCCCGCTCGACCTCGCGCAGCCAGTCCGCGACCACCAACGCCTGCTGCGCCGCCGCGTCCGGCGCGGCCGGCAGGCCCGGCACCAGGCCCGCGACGAGCTTGCGGTAGTGCGCCAGCGTCCGCTCGCCGAACCGCGAGACCTCGAGGCCGTCCTCGCTGAAAAACACCGCGACCGGCACCCGGCCGCCGCCGTTGATCTTCAACTCCGCTTGCGCCTCGGGGTGGGCGTCGCGGTCGAGGTACTTCACGCGCAGCGCCGGGGCGACCTCGGCGAAGCGCTCCAGGATGGGGCACTGCGCCGCGCAGTCGCCGCACCACGCCCCGGCCAGCACCATGACGTGCGTGACCCGCGTGAATTTCGTGAGCAACTCGACCTGCTCGGCTGTGAGTACGACCGCGGCGCGGCGTTGGTCCCAGCGGTCGCGGTCGGCCGGGCCGCCGAACGCGCCGAGGAACTCGGCGTAGGGCAACGCGGCGTCGAACAGGGAGAACTTCAGCATCGTGGCGGTCACTCCGGGTAGAGCAGGAACGGCTTGCGGCGGGCGGTAAACTTCGCCACGTCGGCGGCCGCGGCGGTCAAAACGTCGGCGACCGGCTTACCGGCAAGGACGCCCGCCTCGGTCGATTCGCTCACGAGCAGGCGGTTGAAGCCTTTGGTCTGCCACTCGGCCGGGTGCGTGGCGCGCAACGCCGACGCCAGGTGCAGGCCGAGGGCGACGCTTTGGAGTTTCGCGCGGTCGAGCACGAGGATGTCGAGGCCGGGGCAGGCGACGCCCTTGTGCGTCGAGTACGTCGGCGTGCGGGTCACCGGCGTGAAGGCGACGCCAGGGAGGTCGCGCGCGGCCAGGTCGGCGGCCAGCTTGCCGGCGTCGAGCCACGGCGCGCCGACCCACTCGAAGGGGCGTTCCGTGCCGCGGCCGACACTGACGTTGGTCGTTTCGAGGAGGCCGACGCCGGGGTAGACGAACGCCGCGGTGAGGTGCCGCATGTTCGGCGACGGGTTGCGCCACGGCAGCCCCGTCTTCTCGTGCGTGTCGCCCCGCTTCCAGCCGCTCACGGCGACCACGTCGAGTTGGGCGTCGAACTGGCGCTCGGCGTTGAACATCCGCGCCAACTCGCCGACGGTCATGCCGTGCCGCAGCGGTAAGTCGTGGTACGCCACGAACGAGCCGGGGCCGGCGTCGCGCATCGGGCCTTCGACGGCGACGCCGCCCAGCGGGTTGGGCCGGTCGAGCACCAGTACTGACGCGCCGGCCTCCTTGGCACTTTCGAGGACGCCGCCGAGGGTGGCGATGTACGTGTAGAAGCGGCAGCCGATGTCCTGGATGTCGTAGACGACCACGTCCACGCCCTTCAACTGCGCGGCCGTCGGCCGGGTGCGGACGCCGTAGAGGCTGTAGACGGGCAGGCCGGTCTTGGCGTCGGTGCTGTCGCCGACTTTCTCATCGACTTCGCCGCGGATGCCGTGCTCGGGGCTGAACAGCGCGACGAGTTTGACGCCCTCGGCCGCCTTGAGCAGGTCGATCGTCGGGGTGCCGTCGGTCGCCTTGCCGGTGTGGTTCGTCACCAGCGCGACCGTCTTGCCCTTGAGGCGGGCGAAGTTCTCCGCGCGCAGCACGTCGAGGCCGGGGCGGCACCCGATCGGTGGGGTCGCCGCGGCGGCGACGACCGTGGCGACCTGACGGCGCAGCTCGGTGACGTTGCCCTTGTCGTCGGGGTGGACGCGGTTGGTGAGGAGGATGACGGCGGTCTTCGACGCGGGGTCGATCCAAATCGAAGTCCCCGTGAAGCCGGTGTGGCCGAAGCCGGTGCCCTTGCGGAAGCCGTCGCCGCGCGGGGCGCTGAAGGCCGTATCGACATCCCAGCCGCGCGAGCGCGACCCGGCCGGCGGCACGGGCCGGGCTTCGGTGAGGAGCTTCACCGTCTCGGGCTTCAAGATTCGCACGCCGTCGAGTTCGCCGCCGTTGAGCAGCATCCGGGCGAAGCGGGCCACGTCGTCGGCGGTGCTGAACAGCCCGGCGTGCCCGGTGCCGCCGGCGAAGGCGAACGAGCGCGGGTCGTGAACGACGCCGCGAATCCCCTTGCCGTCACGCAACCCCGTGGGGGCGACGCGGGTCAGCGGCTTCGGGGCGTGCGACGTGTCGGCCATCTTGAGGGGGCCGAAGACGTTCGCCTGGGCGAAGTCCGGGAGCGGCTGCTTGCCGAGAATCTCGACGAGGTGGCCCAGGACGATGAACCCCACGTCGCTGTACTTGAAGCGCGTGCCGGGCGGGACTTCGAGCTTTAAGTTCGCGATGGCGGTCAAGGCCGCCGCGGGGCCGTCGGCGTAGTCGGCGATCGCGTTGTCGGCGATCAGGCCGCTGGTGTGCAGCAGGCACTGCTCGACGGTCACGTCGGCCTTGCCGTTGGCGGCGAACGCCGGCCAGTGCTTCGCCACCGGGTCGGCGACGCTGAGCTCGCCGCGCTCGACCAGCAGCATCACGCACGTCGCGGTCGTGATCGGCTTCGTGAGAGAGGCCATGTCGAAGATCGTGTCGGCCGTCATCGGTTCCGCGGCCGGCGACACGGCGCGTTGGCCGTAAGCCCGCTGGAAGACGACTTTGTCGCCGCGGACGACGGCGACGACCGCGCCGGGGCAGCCGTTCTTGGCAATCGTGGCCGCGACCGCCGCGTCGATGCGGGCGGCGTCGAGGGTTTGGGCGGCGAGCGGGCCGGCGGCGAGCAGCAGGACGGCGAGGGCGAGCGGGCGCATCGACTTTACTCCAAAGTGGCGAGGAAGCCTTCCATCTCGCCGCGGGCGTGGTCGTTGCCGGTCTTCGTCGCCGCGGCGATGCCCGCGCGCAACATCGCGGCGGCGTCGGCTTCGCGGTCGAGCCGCATCAGCGCCTGCCCGGCCATCAAGTACGCGGGGACGTAGGGCGGCTCGGGGTTCGTCGCGATCAGCTCGCGCAGCACGGCGACCGCCGTCGCGTCGTCGCCGAGGCCCGCGTGCTCCATCGCCAAGCCGTAGCGCAGGAAGGCGTCGGCCGGGTCGTCGGCGAGCATCGCCTCGAGTTGCGCCATGCGCGGCGTCTTCGCCATGAGGTCGGCTCCGCGATTCGGGGGGGAGTGTCACCATACGCGGACTGGCAAACCCGGTCAACCGGCGCGACCGCTACGCCCCGCGAAGCCGGCGTCGTGCGACGAACGCGCCCGCCCGGCACGACTGCCCCGGTATTCGCCCGGACCCGCGCGGCGGCGGGACTCGGGCGTCCAGCGCCGTTTGCGCCGATCCCGAAGAGAGACGCATCGAACCACACGGACGGCCGCGGGCCAAACGCGGACGGTTACTCTGGGGTCTCCATGCATCTCGCCACGCTGCTCCGCCGCCAGGCCCGCGCCCTCCTCGTCCTCGGTGCCCTCAGCGCCCCGCTGCCCTCGCTCGCCCAGGAGAAGGCGTCGCAGCGCCGCGACGAACTCGTCGCCGTGGTCGATCGGGTCAAGGCGTCGGTCGTCAACATCCACAGCGAGCGGCTGAGTCCGGGGCACGACGAGGGCCTGCGCACCGGCGTGCAGCCGCAGCGCGTCAACGGCATGGGCACGGGTATTGTGCTCGACCCGCGCGGCTACATCGTCACGAACTACCACGTCGTCGATGACGTGCAGTCGCTGCGCTGCCGGCTGGTGGACGGCACGAGTTGCCCGGCGCGGGTCGTCGCCGTCGATAAGGAGTCCGACCTGGCGGTCATCAAGATCGAGCCGCCGCGGCCGCTGCCGGTGTCGCCGCTGGGCACCGCGGGCGACCTGATGCTCGCCGAGCGCGTCATCGCCATCGGCAACGCCTACGGCTACGAGGGCACCGTCACGCTGGGCAACGTCTCCGCGCTGAAGCGCGACGTGACCTTGAATAAGGAGGTGTCGTACAAGTCGCTGATCCAGACGCAGACGCCGATCAACCCCGGCAACTCGGGCGGGCCGCTGTTCAACAAACTCGGCGAGGTCGTCGGCGTCAACGTGGCGATCCGGGCCGGGGCCCAGAACATCGCCTTTGCCATCCCGGTGGACACGATGATCGCCAAGGCGGCCGAGATGCTGAGCCTCAAGCGTCGCCTCGGCCTGCGGCACGGCCTCACGCTCGCGGACTTGTGCGAGCGGCCCGGCGAGGACGCGAACTTGCGCCGCTGGGTCCGGGTGGCCCGCGTCGAGCCGGGCACGCCGGCGTTCGACGCGGGCTTCAAGCCGGGCGACATCGTCGAGTCGGTCGGGGAGTTGGCGGTGGCCACGACGATCGACTTCGAGCGCGGCCTGATCGACCGCCCGGTCAACGCCGGCATCCCGATCCGCGTGCGGCGTGGCGAGACCCCCGGCGAGCCGGCGGAGTTGAAGTTGACGCTCGGCACCCCCGGCGTGACGGTGACGGCCTTCACCCCGGTCACCGGCGACGGCGTCCAGCGTCGGCTCGGGTTGCGGGCTGTCGCCGTCGGCCCGGACGTGGTGGCGCGGGTGAACAAGGAGCTGCGCGGCGGCCTGTACCTCGACGAGGTTGCCCCCGGCAGCAGCGGGGCGCGGGCGGGCCTGGCGAAAGGCGACATCTTGCTCGGCCTGCACCAGTGGGAGTCGCTCTCACTCGACAACGTGCTCTTCGTGCTGAACCACAAGGACCTGGCGACGTTCCACCCGCTGAAGGCGTACTACCTCCGCGACGGCAAGCTGCGCGACACGGTCGTGACGCCGGACTAGCGCGTCGCCCGTATCACCAGCGCCAGCCGGACTCGCCCTCCTCGCCTCGGCTACCGCCGGCCGTGACCCAATCGACCGCCCGCGTCCGGCCCTCGTGGATGCGGGCGGCGCGCTCGACGGCGTTGGGGTCGTGGCGGGCGGCCAGGGCGCGACGGCCGAACCAAAGCCCTGACCCGAGGACGCCCGGCGTGGCGTAGGCCGCCCAGGCTTCGACGCCCTCGCTCATCCACCCCGTCCCGTTGAAATAAGTCACGACGGCGACAAACAGGGTGGCGATGCCGAACAGCAGGAACAGGCCGAGGCCGAGGTCGGCCATCCACGCGTGCCGCGCGCGGCGGGCCGCGCGGACCATCGCCGGCTGGACCAGGCCGCAGGAGGGGCAGGGCACCGGGTCGCAAGCCGGGCCGAGCAGCTTCTCCGCCTCCGCCGTCGCCTGCTTCTGGGCGGACCCCGCGGCGGAAGACTCGAACAGGAAATACGGGGCGAACGCCTTACCGGTCGCCGTCCTGGTCGCGAGGTAGCTGTAGCGCGTGCCGCACGCCTCGCAGGTGGCCCCCTTGACGGCCGTGCCAGTGACCGTGGCCGTGTGCTCGTTGCCGAAGATGAACATCCGCCCAACCCCCCGTTCCGCGGCCGACGAAACCCGCGGGAGTCTAGGACGCGATTCCGCCCGCCGCAAACACTCAAACGGTGCCCGCCGGGAACAGGAAGCGTAGCACGTCGCCGAAGCGTGCGCCCCATGACGCCTCGTTGTGCGTGCCGCCGGGCACCTCGCGGTAGGCGAAGTCGGTGCCGTCGCGCAGGCCGGCGAGCGCGAAGTGCCGCGCCAGCTTGCGGGTCCGGGCGACGTTCGCCTGCCGGCCGACGCGGTTCGCCCCCTCGTCCTCGCCGGTGTCGAGCCAGACGCGGCAGCCCGGCGGCCAGTCGGCGTCGCGCAGGAAGGACTCGCGGTCCCACCACAGCGACGGCGACAGCGCGGCGCACCGGCCGAAGACGCGGGGGTAGCGGCGGCACAGCTCCAGCGACACCAGCCCGCCCATCGACGACCCCGCCACGCCGGTCGCCGCCGGGCCGGCCGCGGTGCGGTACGTCGCGTCGAGGAAGGGCTTCAACTCCTCGACCAGGAAGCGGCCGTAGGCCCCGCTCAGGTCGTCGGTCGCGTCCGGGCCGCCGCGGCGCGGGCCGTACTCCCGCAGCCGGTCGGGGCTGTTGCCGACGCCGACGACGATCACCGCCTCGGCGGCCCCGCGACGGGCCTCGCGCTCGGCGGTCTCGCCGGCCCCCCACGGCACCCCGGCGAACGACGTGTCGGCGTCGAAAAGGTTCTGGCCGTCGTGCATGGACAGTACCGGGTAACGCCGCGACCCGTCGAGGTCGTAGCCCGGCGGCAGCGCCACGGTGACCGGCCGGGCGTGCGGCAGGTGCGCGGAGCGGAAGTCGTAATGGTAGCGCACGGCGTCGCGGCCCCAGCCGGCGACCTCGACTTCGATGGTGCCGTCGGCGACTTCGCGCGCCGGGCGCTCGCGGCCGCGGCCGTCGGACTCGGCGGCGCGCCAGGTGCCGCGCGTGACGAGGAAACGCGTGCCGGGGGCGACCGGGAGGCGGGCGCGGGCGGTGCCGTCGGCGCACGGCTCCAGCGGCACCCCGGCCGCGGCCCAGTCGCCCAGCGCGGCCCCGCCCCCGGCCAGGAACAGCGGCTCCCAGCCCGGCGACCCCGGCGGCACCCGCACGACGAATTCGACCATGCCACTCCCCGACCCGAGCCGCGACGGAACCCGCGAGACCGTTATTCTAGTCGCCGGGACAATTCCCTTGCCCCCGCGGCGAATGCCCCTCAAGATACCGCCTGCCGCCCGCCCCTCCAGGAGTCTCGTCATGAGCTTACGCGACTGGGTCTCCGGCCAGTTCATTGACATCATCGAGTGGACCGAGCCGTCGCAGAACGAGATTCTGGCGTACCGCTTCCCCCGGCACAACAACGAGATCAAGAACGGCGCGAAGCTCATCGTCCGCGAGGGCCAGGCGGCCGTGTTCGTCAAGGAGGGCCAGCACGCCGACGTGATGTCGCCGGGCATGTACACCCTCGACACCAACAACCTGCCGATTCTGTCGAGCATTTTGGGCTGGAAGTACGGCTTCGAGTCGCCGTTCAAGTGCGAGGTCTACTTCATCGCGACGCGGCAGTGGACCGACCAGAAGTGGGGCACGCAGAACCCCGTGCTGATGCGCGACCCCGAGTTCGGCCCCATCCGCGTGCGGGCCTTCGGCAGCTACGCCTTCAAGGTGACGGAGCCGACCACGTTTGTGCGCGAGCTCGTCGCCACCGACCCGAGCTTCGAGGTCTTCGAGATCGCCGCACAGTTCCGCAACGTCATCGTCTCGCGGTTCGTCGATACCGTCGCCAACGTCAAGCTGCCGATCCTCGACCTCGTGGGCAACTACGAGCGCCTGAGCAAGCTCGCGCTCGACCGGGTCGCGCCCGAGCTGGCGAAGATGGGCGTGGCGCTGACGCAGTTCTACGTCGAGAGCGTCAGCCTGCCGCCGGAGGTCGAGGCGGCGCTCGACAAGCGGTCGCAGATGGGGATTTTGGGGAACCTCGACCAGTACGCGAAGTTCCAGGCGGCCGAGGCGATCCGCGACGCGGCGCAGAACCCCGGCGGCGCGGCCGGCTTGGGCGTCGGCGTGGGTGCCGGCCTCGCGCTGGGCCAGCAGATGGGGAACGCGATGGCCGCCGGCGCGGCCGCCCCCGGTGTGTCGGCCCCGCCGCCGCTGCCGGTGACCGTGACGTACCACGTCGCCATCGCCGGGGCCGCCGCCGGCCCGTTCGACCTGGCCGCGATCGGCGTGAAGGTGCGCGACGGCTCGATCACGCGCTCGTCGCTGGCCTGGAAAGCCGGGATGCCGGGCTGGGTCGCCGCCGACACGCTGCCCGACCTGCAAGCGCTCTTCGCGTCCGCCCCGCCGCCGCTACCGACGCCGTGAGGCGACCCCGGCGAGCCGTCGGCGTGAGCCGGGGGTTTCCGGGCGCGCGAAGTGTAGAGAAACCCCCCGCTCACGCGGACGGCTCGCCCAACTCGGCGGACCACACGACGAGCGGGTACGCCTGCCGCTCGACGTACGCGGTCGCGGCGCGCACGGCCTCGTCGTCGGGCAGCCTGCGCGTCGAGCCGCCGTGGGACCACCACGTCCCGCCTTGTGGCACACCGAGCAGCCCGTTGAGCCGCCGGCTGCCGTAGCTCATGAAGTCCCGCAGCAACGTATCGGGCTCTGGGTCGTTGACGACGCCGGCGATGAGGTGGATGGACGTGGTTCGACATGACAGCGACCGCTAGCAGTGACCAGCCGCGGTACGCCGCCGTCTCCCGGAACTGTGCGAGAAGTGGGCGGGCGTGATCTGCCGTCAGTCGTACGGGCGGGCCGCGCATCATGGCCGCGGCCCGGCCTGCCAGCCCCCGGACGCCGGCGTCCGGCACCGTGCCTGGGGCGTTGTGGCGGCCGAGGCTCCCGGACTCGTCGGCAACGTTACTCACGAAGCCGCGGTCGTCCCCCGGCAACCAGGTGCCGTAAGTC
>JAYTUC010000102.1:0-8068 GCA_043744775.1 Fimbriiglobus sp.
CCGCAACTTCGAGGGCCGCGTCCACGCCGACGTGCGGGCCAACTACCTCGCCTCGCCGCCGCTGGTCGTCGCCTACGCCCTCGCCGGCCGCGTCGATATCAACTGGGACACCGAAGCCCTCGGCACGGCCAGCGACGGCACCGATGTCTACTTGAAGGACGTGTGGCCGACGCAAGCCGAGGTCGCCGAGGTCGTCGGCTCCGCGATCTCGCGCGAGGCCTTCGAGCGGATCTACGCCCACGTCTACGAGGGCGACGCCAACTGGCAGGCGCTGCAAGTGCCCACCGGCGAGCGCTACGCCTGGGTGCCGGAGTCAACCTACATCGCCAACCCGCCGTACTTCGACGGCATGACCATCGCGCCGCCGGCGGTGTGCGAGATCACCGGGGCGCGGGTGCTTGCGTTGCTCGGCAACAGCATCACGACCGACCACATCTCGCCCGCCGGCGGCATCGCCAAGACTTCGCCGGCGGCCAAGTACCTGACCGACCACGGCGTCGAGCCGAAGGACTTCAACCAGTACGGGGCGCGGCGCGGCCACCACGAGGTGATGGTGCGCGGCACCTTCGCCAACGTCCGGCTCAAGAACCAACTCGTCCCCGGCGTCGAGGGCGGCGTCACGAAGCACCTGCCGACCGGCGAGCAAATGTCGATCTACGACGCCTCGATGAGGTACCACGCTGACGGCACGCCCTTAGTCGTGATCGGCGGCACCGAGTACGGCAGCGGGTCGAGCCGCGACTGGGCCGCCAAGGGCACGCGGCTGTTGGGCGTGAAGGTGGTGATCGCCGAGAGTTACGAGCGCATCCACCGCAGCAACCTCGTCGGCATGGGCGTGCTGCCGCTGCAGTTCAAGGCCGGCCAGGGCGCGGCGAGCCTGGGCCTGACCGGCGAGGAGACGTACGACATCGCCGGCCTGGTCCACGGCCTCGGCGAGAACTTCGCCACGACGAAGGAGCTGAGCGTCACCGCGACGCGGCCGGACGGCACCGTCAAGAGCTTCACCGCCCTGTGCCGCATCGACACGCCGCAGGAGGTGCTCTACTACCAGCACGGCGGGATCCTGCCCTACGTCATGCGGCAGCTGCTGAACAAGTAGCCTCTACGCACCTGCAAGTTCGCAGCAACGGGAGCAGTTCATGACGAGGTCCGCAAACCTGGACTTCTTCGCCGCCGAGTCCGACCAGCGGGCCGTCCTCGACTTCGTGTTCTCGTCCACCGACGCGCGGGTGTTCGAGTCGTACTCCGAGTTCGACGCCGAGTTGCGGGAGTTCCGCTCGACCGACGAGTTGGCCAGAGCCTTCCCACTAGGCATTGACGGGCATGGTAATGGCAGCGCAGTTCTATTGCAACTGTGGTCGCCGTCTGTGATGCGTGACTTAACGATTCGACGTTTCGCTTTGAACCCATTTTATTGTGACGGGCACACGTTCCGGCACACAATCGAGGGCGGGGCGCTGATACAACTCTACTTAGGCGGGGTCTGCGGCCGGGTCGTCACCAAATCGCACTTCGGCCACCAGAGCGAAGTCCGCGACAAGGTTTGGGGCATGGACAACGGCGTTAACTGGGTGGCCCTCAAGAAGCTATCTAACCGGATCCAGTACCACGTTCGTAAACGACTGGGGGCCGGCATGGTGCCGGGCAAGCCAGTGTTACCGCAAGCATTGGCGCTAGCTCACGCGGGCTACGCACTCAAAGACGCTACTCAGTGCCCAAGCGCCTACGAATTACTGCCCGACAGCAAGCAGGCCCACCCAGGCGGAGTGGCAAAGGGCGGGGCCTGACACCGGTCTGCCAGCCCCACAACCTGAAGGCGGCTTGACGGCCGCGCCAGAGTTTCACCGCGCTGTGCCACATCGACGGGTCGCAGGAACGAAAGGCAACTCCGGCATCGGCGTTGTCGCGGAGGGCACCCACGAGGGGTGCCCCTACCGTTCGCCTGCGGCGGAGCCGAAATCCCGAGGCCACGCCTGCCGTGGAGCCGGCGTAGGCGAAACCCTGTAGGGGCACCCCTCGTGGGTGCCCGGCATGCGCTCCACTCACCCTCTGCACTTCCGCATCACAGCAGCAAGTCGGCGACGCGCACCACGGCCCCCGGCACCGCCAGCGGCGAGACGGCCCCCGCCGGGCCGACGACCTGCTGGGTCGCGTAGTCGCCGGCCTGGGGGTCGCGGTAGACGAGCAGCCGCCGGCCGTTGACATCGACGACCCAGTAGTCCGGGATGCCGGCGCGGGCGTACAGTAGACGCTTCTCGTTCGTGTCGAAGGCCGGCGACGAGTCGGCCACTTCGACCACCAGCACCGCCGTTGTTGGGTGAGCGGTGCTGCCGCGCGGCGCGCCGGCGACGACCGCGAGGTCGGGTTCGGGGTCGAGGTCTTGGCCGAGGACCAGCGGCGACTGCCCGCGGACGCGCCACCCGGCCTCGAACGCGGCCCGCACCGCCGCCTCGACGAGTTCGAGCGTGACCGCGTGCGGCGGGTTCATCGGCCCCTCCTCCAGGATGACGCCGCCGATGAGCATGGCCCGCCGGCCCTCGAACGCCCCCGCGTCGCCGAGCCGGTGGAACTCGGCGCACGTCCACAGCACTGGCCGGGGGCCGGTCGGGGCGGGACGCTGCGGAAGCAGCGAAGTCGGCATGACAAACCCCTCTGTTCAAGCATCGACCGGCGAGCCGGAAGCGTGAGCGACCGGAGTTCCTGACGCGAAGAACTCCGGTCGCTCACGCTTTCGGCTCGCCGGGGTTACCGCCGTAACAAAAATTCTTTCGAGTTCAGTAGCCCCCAGGCGATGTCTTCCCACGCCGCACGCCGGTCGGGCGCGTCGGCGAGGTGGCGCGTCAGGCGGGCGTGTTCCGCCGTCGTCGGGGTACGGGCGAGCGTCGCCAGGTAGAGGTCGTCGAGGGTCAGGTCGCCGCGACTCAGGCGGTTGCCGCCGCGCTTGAGCAGCGTATCGACGAGGCGGCCGGTCACCAGTTGGAAGGCTTGCAGCGTGCCGGGGTCTTCGCTGCGCTCGCACTCGCACGTCAACAGCCGGTCGGGCTTGCCGAAGACCTTCAGGAAGCGCGGCCCCATCTGCTCCGTCGCGTCGGAGCCGCCCTTACCGCGGCGGCCGGACTGCGGCGGGGCCGGCACCTCGCCGGCGCGCAGGCCCAGCGGGTAGCCGGGGAACTTCACCGGGGCGTCGAGCGCGACGCCGATCGCGTCGAGGAGTTGCTCCGCGGCCAGCGGCCGGACGGTCGCCCGCGCGAAGTGGCAGTCGTCCGCGGCGTTGCTGCCGTCCGCGGCGTTGCTGCCGTCCGCGGCCGGCGACGACGAGAGCTGGTACGTCCGCGACGTGAGGATTTCCCGCACCAGCGGCTTGAGGCGGTAGCCGTTGGCGGCGAAGGACTGCGTGAGGTGCGCGAGCAGTTCGGGGTTCGACGGCGGGTTGCTGGCGCGGAAGTCGTCGTTCGGCTCGACCAGGCCGCGGCCCATCAGGTGCAGCCAGACGCGGTTGGCCTGCGCTCGCGCGAAGTACGGGTTGCCCGGCGACGCGACCCACTCCGCCAGGGCGTCGAGGCGGTCGCCGGCGGGGCCGTCGCCGGGGACGCCGAGGAACTTCGGCTTCGCGTCGCCGCCGCGCGGGTGGGTCAGTTCGCCGGCACTCAGGTTGGTGACGAACTGCTCGCCGACGAACTCGTGCTTGTCGAAGCTGTCGCCGCGGCCGTTGCTCGGCACGCGGTAGCCGACCCGCGCGAAGGTCGCGGCGAAGCGGTGGTAGTCGTCCTGCGTCCAGGCGTCGAAGGGGTGGTTGTGGCACTTCGCGCAGCCGACCCGCAGGCCCAGGAACACCTGGGCGACCGACTCGGCGCGCTGGTACGGCTCGCGCACCGCCCGGTAGAAGTTCGCTGCGGGGTTCTCGTAGGTGCTGCCGCGGGCCGACAGGACCTCGCGGGCGAACTCGGTCAGCGGCCGGTCGGCGGCGATGGATGCTTTGATCCAGCGGTGGAAGAGCTGCACCCCCTTGCGGTCGAGGGCCTTCTCCTCGTTGCGCAACAGGTCCGACCAGAGTTGCGCCCAATGTTGCGCGAACTCCGGCCGCTCAATCAGCGCGTCAACCACGCGGTCGCGCTTATCGGGCGACGGGTCGGCGACGAAGGCACGCACTTCGGCAGGGGTCGGCGTGATGCCGCAGGTGTCGAGGTAGACGCGGCGGAGGTACAGGCCGTCGCCGACGAGTCCGCTGGGGGTCAGTCGCAGTTCGGCCCACTTCGCGGCGGTCAGCCGGTCGATGGCGTGATTCGTCGGCCACTGTGACAGGTCGGGGACCGGCCGGTCGGGCACGAAGGCGACGCGCACGGCCGTCATCAGGTGCTGGTAGCGGACGAGCACGACCGTCTCGCCGTCGGCCTCGCGGGTGACTTCGCCTGATGGCGACACCCTGGCGACGCCGACGTTGCTCAACTCGAAAGCGAGCCGGTCAGCGAGGGGCCGCGTCGAGCCGTCGGAGAACGTGGCGGTCGCGGCGACGGTTGTGGCCTTCGCCGGGTGGTTCAAGACGCGCGAGGTCAGGCCGACGTTGAGGCTCACCGGCCGGGCGGCGGTCGCGCCGTCGAAGGCGGCCCCGGCGGCGACCCACTCGCGCAGCACGGCGTACTCCGGCCCGGCGGGCGTGAAGCGGACGCCGCCCTCGTGCGGCACGCGGCCGGTCGCCTTTTGGAGCAGCAGGCTCTCGGCGGGCCGCGCGACATCGACGCGGCGGGCGAGGGCGTCGCGCGTCAGCGTGGCGTGGTCGAGTTCGGGGTTCTCGCCACGCAAACTGAGCCGGAAGCCGCCCTTGCCGTTGAGGTTGCCGTGGCACGCCCCGAGGTTGCACCCCGCGCGCGACAGCACCGGCAGCACGTCGTTGACGAACGACGCCGGCCCGGCGGCCCTCGCGGGGAGGGCGCACAGTAACACGGCGAGTGTGGCGATTCGCGTGGGCATGAGCTTCAACCGCGGGAGATGGCGGCGGGCGGGAACGCGCAGTCTACCCGACGCCCCGCGGCCGGGCGAGCGGAAAACGGCCCGTCGCCTTCCTCACGCGCCCGGCCGGCGGGAATTCGTCCCTACGGCTTTCGGGCCGCGCCGGTATCTTGAACCCCGTCGCCCAATCGTTCGGGCGGCACCCCCGCAGTGAGGCCGAAGCATGTCCCTGATCGCGTTGAAGTTGCCCGACGGTTCCATCCGCGAAGTCCCCGCCGGCAGCCGGCCGCGCGAGGTCGCCGAGGCGATCGGCAAGCGCCTGGCGATGGCCGCCGTCGCCGCCAAGGTCAACGGCGTCGTCGTCGATCTCGACCGCGAGTTCGACGCCGGCACCCCCGAAGTCACCTTCGAGTTGCTGACCGACCGCAACCCCGAGGCGCTCGACGTGCTGCGGCACAGCACGGCGCACATCATGGCCCGCGCGGTGATGCGGCTGTTCCCCGGCGTGCAGCTCGCCTTCGGGCCGACGACCGAGACGGGGTTCTACTACGACATCGACTCGCCGACGCCCTTGAAGGAGGAGGACTTCCCGCGCATCGAGGCCGAGATGAAGAAGCTCGTCGCCGCGGCGGAGCCGTTCGAGCGCTTCGAGCGCGCCCACGCCGACGGCCGGCAACTCGTCGCCGACTTGAAGCAGCCGCTCAAGGTCGAGCACATCGACGAGGGCCTGAAGGACTACGCCACGATCAGCTTCTACCGCCAGGGCGAGTTCATCGACCTGTGCCGGGGGCCGCACATCCCGCACGCCGGCCGCGTCGGGGCGTTCAAGCTGATGAGCATCGCCGGAGCGTATTGGAAAAACGATTCGTCCCGCCCGCAGCTTCAGCGGCTTTACGCCACCGCGTTCTTCAATCAGAAAGACCTGGATGGATATTTGCGGCTGCTCGAAGAAGCGAAGAAGCGCGACCATCGCCTGCTCGGCAAGCAACTGAAGCTGTTCACCATCAGCCCGATGGTCGGCAGCGGCCTGATTCTGTGGATGCCGAAGGGCTCGATCGTCCGCGGCATTTTGGAAACCTTCATCAAGGACGAACTCGTCAAACGCGGCTACTCGCCGGTTTACACTCCGCACATCGGCCGGCTCGAACTCTATCGCACTTCGGGGCATTTCCCCTATTATCGCGACGCCCAGTTTCCGCCCATGTATCAGCGTCCCGCCGCCGGTGCGCTCGATATGTGCCAATACCGCCTTTCGCTCGGCGTGCTCGATGACAAGAAGGAAAAGGAAGTCAGCGACTATCTGCATCTGGTTCATTCGCAAGCGCCGGGTTACGTCGAAGCGTCCCCCGAAGGCAAGCTCGAAGTCGTCCATCAATACGCCCTGGCCCTGATGAAGACCATGCAGATCGACCTGCCCGACTACCGCAAGGCGACCGACGCCAAGGGCCGGTCGGACGCCCTCATGGTTTGGCTCGCCGAACAGGAAGGCTTCCTGCTGAAACCGATGAACTGCCCGCACCACATCCACATCTACAAAGCCGAGCCGCACAGCTACCGCGACCTTCCGGTCCGCCTTGCCGAGTTCGGCACCGTTTACCGCTACGAACAAACCGGCGAACTCAACGGCATGACCCGCGTCCGCGGTTTCACTCAGGACGACGCCCACCTGTTCGTCACCGCCGAGCAGATCGAAAGCGAACTGCGATCGAACATCGAACTCGTCCTGTTCGTGCTGACCACCCTAGGTTTGACGGACTACCGCGTCCGCCTCGGCTTCCGCGACCCGGCCAGCAACAAGTACGTCGGCGACGCGGCGGATTGGGACAACGCTCAGAAATCGCTCGTCGAGATCGTGAAAAGCCTCGGCATGGCGTATACCGCCGAGGAAGGCGAAGCCGCGTTTTACGGCCCGAAGATCGACTTCGTCGTCAAGGACTGCATCGGCCGGGAATGGCAGCTCGGCACCGTGCAGCTCGATTACAATCTCCCTAAGCGATTCGATTTAGAGTACATCGGCGCCGACAACTCCCCGCATCGCCCGATCATGATCCACCGCGCCCCGTTCGGCAGCATGGAACGCTTCATGGGCATCCTGATCGAGCATTTCGCCGGGGCCTTCCCGCCGTGGCTGAGCCCGGAGCAAGTCCGAATCGTGACCGTCAGCGACAAGTTCATCGACTACGCCAAAACGGTTGAAACCCAACTCGCCGCCGCCGGCTTCCGCGTCAGCGGCGACTACCGCCCCGACAAAATCGGCGCCAAAATCCGCGAAGCCCAGCTCGAGAAGATTCCGTACATGCTCGTGATCGGCGACAAGGAACAATCGTCGGGAGCCGTCGCCGTCCGCGAACGGACGAAGGGGGATCTGGGGGCGCTGTCGCTGGCGGAGTTCATCGCGAAGCTGGATCGGGAAGTGAAGGAACGAGCAATGTCCTAAATCCCCGCGGCGCAGCGTTTTCGTAGTTTTCGTAGGGTGGGCTGAGGTACGCTGAGGTACTCCGAAGCCCACCAAAAGGTCCAAACGTAGCATGCCGATTCCGAACCGCTCGGTGGGCTTCGGAGTACCTCAGCCCACCCTACGGGCGTTCGGCTACGGGCGTTCGGCTACGGGCGTTCGGCTCGCCTATCCCTTCACCACCCAGCGGATCAAGTCGCTGAACTGCGGAGTTTTTCCCTGCGACAAAATACCGATGCGGAAGATCTTGCCCGCGGACCAAACGCAAACGAACGTGGTGGCGAGCACGAGCGCGATGCCGGCGAGCATCTCCCAAAGCGGCACGCCCGGCGGCACCGATTGGCGGGCGACCAGGAGCATCGGCGTCGAAAAGGGAAAGAACGAACAGGCGCGGGCGATGGGGCCGTTGGGGTCTTGCAAGATGGGCCCGAGGGCGAACATGGGAATGCAGGCCGTCATCATGATGGGCATCAGCAGCGTTTGCGTGTCCTTGACGTTGTTCGCGGCCGCGCCGACGGCGATGAAGAGCGAACCGAAGATCAAGAGCGCCAAGATCAACATCGGCACGAACCAGGCGAGAAGGCTTAGCGGGAGCAGATCGGCGAAACCGTAGTAAGACGCGATGAAATAGCCGCCGCCGAGGTAGACGAGCGCCATGACGAGCGA
>JAYTUC010000103.1:0-2097 GCA_043744775.1 Fimbriiglobus sp.
GGCACCGGGACGGTCACGGTTTCGGGTACGCCGGACGGCTTCGGGACGCTGACCTTCACCGTGACGCCGACGAGCGCGGCGGGCACGGGCGTCGGAACGGTTTACAGGGTCACGGTCCCGCCGCCGCCAGTCCTGCTCGTCGGCGCGACGCAGTTCGCCGTCGGGTCGGACACCGACGGGCCTTCGGCGGTGACGATCTACAAGTCCGACCCGTCGCTCTTCCGCAGCTTCGAGCCGTTCCCCGGCACCACCGGCGGCGTGCGCACGGCGGCGGGCGACTTCAACGGCGACGGCGTGCCGGACGTGGTGGCCGGCACCGGCCCCGGCGGCCCCGCTCACGTCCGCGTCCTGGACGGCACCGACGGGCACGAGTTGTTCTCGATCGACCCCTTCGAGGCGAGCTTTACTGGCGGGGTGTTCGTCGCCGCCGGCGACCTTAACGGCGACGGACTGCCGGACCTCGTCATCACGCCCGACCAGGGGGGCGGCCCCCGCGTGCGGGTCTTCGACGGCGCGACGTTCAAGCAACTCGCCGACTTCTTCGGCATCGACGACCCGGCCTTCCGCGGCGGTGCCCGCGCCAACGTCGGCGACGTGACCGGCGACGGCGTGGGCGACCTGCTCGTCGCGGCCGGCTTCGGCGGCGGCCCGCGGGTCGCGGTCTTCGACGGCAAGTCGCTCGTCGCCGGCCAGTTCACCTCGAAGCCGTTCGGCGACTTCTTCGCCTTCGAGGACACCCTGCGGAACGGCGTGTACGTCGCGGCCGGCGACCTCGACGGCGACGGCAAGGCCGATCTCGTCGTCGGGGCCGGCCCCGGCGGCGGCCCGCGGGTGAGTGCCTTCAGCGCCGCGGGGATGCTCCGCGGCGAGGCCAACCGCATCGTCGATTTCTTCGCCGGCGACCCCAGCCGCCGGGGCGGGGTCCGCGTGGCCGTGAAGAACCTCGACGGCGACAACTTGGGCGACCTCGTGGTCGGGGCCGGTTCCGGGGCCGGCAGCAGTGTCACCGGCTACGCCGGCAAGTCGCTCATCGGCAACCCGACGCCGGACGCGCTGCTCAGCTTCCTGTCGTCGCCGGGCTTCGACGGCGGCGTGTACGTCGGGTGAGCCTACTCGATGGGCGTCCGCGTGGTCCCGCGGACGCCCATCGTCGGGATGGCGTCCCGGACGACGGCGTAGCACTCGCACGACGCCCGCTCCAGTCCGGGCCGGTCGAGGATCTTCACGCAGCCACGCTTGTAGCTGATGAGTCCGGCCGACAAGAGCGCGCGCGCCGCCGAGGTGACCGAGGCCCGCCGCACGCCGAGCATCATCGCCAGGAACTCCTGGGTTAGCGTAAACTCGTCGGTCCCCATGTGGTCGCCGGACATCAGCAGCCAGCGGGCACAACGGGCCTCGACCGGGTGCAGGCTGTTGCACGCGACCAGCCGGGCGAACGTCGTCAGCACGCCCCGCGCGTAGCCATGGATCACTTTCCTCAGGCAGTCGTTGCGGCCGATCTCCTTGACGAACTCGGCCACCGGCAGGCGCAGGCACTCGCACGGGGCGATCTGGCAGTAGACCGCTTCAGTGCTGTGCGTCGCCCCCAGAAAGGCCGACAGGCCTAGCATCCCCTCCGAACCGACCGCGGCCACCTCGGCGGTCGCTCCGTCGAGCATGACGACGACCGACGACATCAGGCCGGCGCGGGGGAAGTACACGGAGTCGATCGGCCCGCCGGCCCGGTAGACGCTCATCTTGTGGTCGAACGTCACCGGCGTCATCCGGGCGACGAGGCGGGAGCAGTCGCCGCGCGGTAGCGCCGCCAGCAGTCGGTTTTCCGCGAGCGGCATGGTTCGACTCGGTGTCGCGGTCCGGCGAGGCGGGGAGGCGCTCACGGTGCTGTGGCACAATGGGGGCGACCGTACCAAGCATACGGGGGAACACGACCGACTGCGCAGTATTCAGCCCACTCTTGGAACGCGAAGGCGGTGAAGTTGCTAACGGGGTTTCCGGTTCTAAGTGACTGTCCCATAAGGGGTGATGGGGTGCGTAAAATGGCCCATGAGAACCCAACCCTACCCCAGTGACATCACCGACGAGCAGTGGGCGCTGGTC
>JAYTUC010000104.1:0-7945 GCA_043744775.1 Fimbriiglobus sp.
CACGATCTGCTTGGCACTCCCGCCCTTCGGCGTCCGGAGGCATCCCGCGAGGCCGTCGAAGCGCACCTCGGCCCGCTGGGTGTGGTCCCGAATCCGGCGAAAGATCGTGCCGACCCACCGGCGACCGGACCCGACGATCCCCTCGACCTGATGGCGGTGCAGGTCGCTCATCATCTCGACGTGGCGTCGCACGTCCGCCTCGACCCACCACGCTTGCCCGTCATCAGTGTCGATTACATCCGACAACTGTTGAACCCGAATCGGCGGTTGCGGCAGCGGCAGCGTCATCCACCCCGTCGAAAGCTCCAGCTTCGCTTTGAACTCTCGAACCCGACGCGGACGCAACGCGGACGTTTCGTCGGAGGGCCAGAGCCGACCCGGCGACGCCTGCTTCTCGGGCCGCAACTCCGCGGCCACGCCGAAGACAAAGACTCGCGGCCGACTCTGAGGCGTGAAGTGGCAGGCGTCGAGGACGATCGCGTCGAGCCAGTACCCCAGGTCCGCGAGTCGTCGGGCCGCGAGGGCGAAGTCGTCGCCGCCGCGGGAACTCAGGAAGCCCGGCACGTTCTCTAGCAGCACGACCGGCGGCTTACTCTCCCCCAACGACTCCAGGACGTTGGCGAACCCGAAGAAGGTCGAAGAGTGGAACCCCTCCACGAGTCCGCGGTAGTGCCCCGCCAAACTCAGGTCGATGCAGGGGAACGACGCCGTGGCGAGGAACGGCCGCCCGACGACGCGCCGCGTCACCTCAGCGGTCACCCCCACGTCGCCGAGGTGGTAGTACTCCGACGGCCCGAAACGCGCTTCGTAAGCCTGCCGCTTCTTGGGGTCGATGTCGTTGGCGTAAACGCACGACCAGCCCGAGTCCTCCAGGCCCTCCCGGACCAAGCCGATGCCGGCGAAGAACTCGCAGAAGGACTTGTCGTCGGGGTGTACGGCGGGCATAGGGTAGGGCACGCAAGCTTCTCCGGCCCAACGGGTGACGCGGCGTCGGTGGGGTCGAAGAACCTAGTGACGTTGCACGGCCCTCCACAGGTGTTGCCGTCGGCGACCGCGAGTGGAGGCGTGGGGTGGGCACCGACGAGGGGTGCCCTTACAAGAGATCGGCTACGCTGGCGCGCCGTAGGGGAACCGCCGGTCTTCGGCCCCGCCGCAGGCGAACTGTAGGGTCACCTCTCGTGGGTGCCCGGCCTGCGCCACCCGTCGTGGAGCCGACGACACCTCGCACCGGGTCGCCAGACCTTCATGGAAATTACTCCGAGGTGACCGACGAATTCGCGACCCGGCGAGCCGGAAAGCGTCAGCGCCCGGAGCTGACGCTTTCCGGCTCGCGGGCACGCTGACGCCGCGAGTCAGTCGTCGAGCAGCTTGGCGAAGTCGAGTTGGTAGCACGTCGTGTTGGCGTTGCCGGTGAAGAGCTGCGTGCCGTCGGGGCTGAAGCTCAGCGACTGCACCGCCACGTCCAACTCGCGGATCGTCAGCAGCCGGCCGCTCAGCACGTCCCAGACGCGCACCGATTGGTCGTCGCCCGCCGACACCAAGTAGCTGCCGTCGGGGCTGAACGCGACCGCGTTCACCTTGTCGCCGTGGCCCTCGAGCGTGAACGCCAACTCGTTGAGCGTCAAGTCCCACAAGTACACGTTGTCGGTCAGGCCGGCCCCGGCGACGTAGCGGCCGCTCGGGTCCACCGCGACCGCGTAGACGCCGTGGTCGAAGGTCACCGTCTTGAGCTTCGTCGCCAGGTCCCAGACGCAGACCGCGCCGTCGCGCTCGCCGGTCGAGAGGTAGTCGATGCCCCCCACCACGACCCGCTGGCCGTCGGGGTGGAAGGCGACGCCCTCGAGCGTACAGCCGTCGGCCGCCTCGATCAGGATCAGCAGGGCCTCCGCGGCGTGCGTCGTCCAGAGCCAGACCAGCCCGTCGGCCGGGCTGGTGTGTGCGACCAGGTCCGCTTGCGGGTGGACCGCCACCGAGCCGATCGGCGGCTTGGTCGCCTCCAGCAGCCGCGGGGTCGGGTCCGGCTGCGTGAGGTCGTACAGCCGCGTGACGTAGTCGGTGCCGCCGACGGCCAGGCGGGTGCCGTCGGGGGTCGCGGCGACGGAGTACGCCGCCACCGGCTCGCCCAGACTCACGGCGTCGCCGGTTTCGACATCCCAGAGTCGAAACGTCGGGCCGCCGGTGCTGCCGAGCATCAGGCGGCCGTTGAGCGTGAACGCCGCGGTGTCGTGCTTGCCCTTGGGGTTCGGCCCGGCGAGCAGCTTGCCCGTCTCGGCGTCCCACAGGTGCACCACGCGGTCCATCCCCGCCGACGCCAACTTGGCGCCGTCCGGGCTGAAGGCCAGCGAGCGGACCTCATCGACGTGGCCGCGGAGGATGTGGCCGACCTTGCCGGTGGTCGCGTCGGCCCACAGGTAGATGTCGTGGTCCGAGTCGGCGGTCGCCAGGCGGCGGGCGTCGGTCGGGTGGAACGCCACGCACGTCACCTGCTCCGCGTGGGAGTTCAGCAAGATCACCGGGTCGGGGTCGCCCAGCCGCCAGACGCGGGCCGAGGTGTCCCAGCCGGCCGAGACGAAGAGCGTGCCGTCGCGCGACCACGACAGGGCCGGCACGCGGTCGGTGTGGCTTTTCAATTCGTGAAGTTTCTTGAGGGTCCGCAGGTCCCAGACGGCGACCACGCACTCCTCCCCGGCCGTGGCGAGGTGGTTACCGTCGGGCGAGACGCTCAGCGCCGACACCGCTTGCGGGTGGGCCGCGATCGTGCCGAGGGCGGCACCGGTCGCGGCGTCCCAGACCGTGACGCTGCCGTCGTCGTGGCTGGCGACGAGCCGGGCGGCGTCGGGGGTGAAGCCCAGGGCCGTGACCCAAGTCGGCGTCGGGATGCGGAGTGAGAGCGTGCCGGTGGCGGTGTCCCAAAGCAGCAGGTCGTCCTTGCCGCTGGCGAGCTTGGTGCCGTCGGCGGCGAACTGCCAGAGGGTTTCGAGGTCACTGAGGAAGGCCCGCTTCAGGACCTCGCCGGTGGCCGACCAGTGGTTCAAGACGCCGACTTCGTCCACCGACCAGAGGGTCCCGTCGGCGGCGTAAGCGATGGCGGCGATGTCGCCTTCGGTGTGAAATCGCGGCTCGCCGAAGGTCCGCGTCGCGGGGGCCGGCAGTGCCAGGTCGTCGGGCAGTTGGTCCGGGTCGGGGAGCGTCATGGCGAATACCGGGACGGAAGGGGGCACCTGGGCGCGTAGCTTAGGACGCGGTTCCGGCCCGCGTGACAAAAATCGACCGATCGGCGGAAAATGTTGCCGAAAGGACACGGCGTGCCGGAAGCGTGAGCGCCCGGAGTCCCGCGTACTCTGAGACTCCGGGCGCTCACGCTTCCGGCACCCCAAGCGCACGCTTCTGGCACTCCGCGCGACGGAGTATCATACTCGCCAACGCCTGCCGAAAGTCGTCCGGGTCGCGGCCGGGTGGGTCGGTGGATTCTCGGAGCAAGCTCATGGACGCCTTCGCTGAGTCGGTCCGATGCGTCGGCTGGGCCGTCACGCCGCCAGTCGTGTCGCCGACGACCCTACACGCCACGGTCGCGGCACTGTCGCGGGAGCCGTTCGGGCCGTTCCGCGGCGGCGAGCGCAACCTGCTTGACCTGCCGCTAGCGATCGAACTCGCCCACTCGGAGGTCGTGCGGGCGCTGGCCGAGTCGATCCTCGGGGCCGGGTGCTTCGCGGTCCGCGGCCTACTCTTCGACAAGACGCCCGGCGCGAACTGGAAAGTCCCCTGGCACCAAGACTTGACGATCGCCGTGCGTGGACGGTGCGAGGCCGAGGGCTTCGGCCCCTGGTCCGTCAAGGCCGGCGTGGACCACGTCCAAGCGTCCCAGGCGGTTCTCGAACAGATGCTCGCGGTGCGGGTACACCTCGACGATTGCGGCCCAGGCAACGGCCCGCTCCGCCTGATCCCCAACTCCCATCGGGGCGGCGTGTTACGCACAGCCGCGATTGAGGCGTCCGTCGCGCGGCAAGCGGCCGAGGTCAGCGTCGCCCCGGCGGGGTCGGTCCTGGCGTTCCGGCCGCTGTTACTCCACGCGTCCAGCGCCGCGGTCGCGCCCTCCCACCGGCGGGTCGTCCACTTCGACTTCGCCGCGTGCGACTTGCCCGGCGGCCTCGAATGGTACTGGCGAGTGTGATGGATTAGTTTTCGAGACTAACGCATCACAGCGTCGGGCCGATCTGCCAGGGGGCGAACTCCTCCTCGCCGACGCCGTGGATCTCGCTCTTCGTCTTCTTGCCGCTCGCGGCCGCCAAGATCGCCGCAAAAATCTCGCGGCCGACCGACTCGACCGACGCCCCGTCGAGAATGCGCCCGGCGTCGATGTCCATGTCCGACTCCATGCGCTCGAACATCGGCGTGTTCGTCGCCACCTTCAGGCACGGCACCGGCTTGCACCCGTACACGCTCCCGCGGCCCGTCGTGAAAACGCAGACGTTCGCGCCCCCGGCGACGATGCCGGTCATGCTCACCGGGTCGTAGCCCGGCGTGTCCATGACGACGAAGCCCTTCGCGGTGACCGGCTCGGCGTACTGCACCACATCGACGAGGGCGGTACTCCCGGCCTTGGCGATGGCCCCGTTCGACTTCTCGTAGATCGTCGTCAGCCCGCCCTCCTTGTTGCCCGGCGACGGGTTGTTGTTGATCTCCGCGCCAAAGACACCGGTGTACCACTCCCACCACTTGATGCGGTCCACCAGCTTCTGGCCGACCTCGGCGCTGACGGCGCGGCGCGTCAGGACGTGCTCGGCCCCGTAGATTTCGGGCGTCTCGCCGAGGATCGTGGTGCCGCCCTGCTGGACGATCAGGTCCGACGCCACGCCCAGCGCGGGGTTGGCGGTCACGCCGGAGTTGCCGTCGGAGCCGCCGCAGTTGGTGCCGAGGATCAGGTGCTTCGCCGGCAGTTGAACACGGCGCACGTCGTTGACGCGCGGCAGCATGTCGATGACGGCTTTCACGCCCGCGTCGGTCGTCTTGCCGATGCCGCCGCACTCCTGGATGGTCAGCACCACCGGCGGCCGCTTGGCGTTGCGCACCCCGCCGAGTTCGACCGTGCCGAGCTTCTCGCTCTCGATGAGGTGCGACGCCTGGACGATCTCGCAGCCCAGGCCGATGAGGATGTACGCGCCGATGTTGGGGTGCCGGGCGAACCCGGCAAGCGTCCGCTCGAGTTGCTTGTGGTCGGGGCCTTCGTACTGGTGCCCGCAGCCCTGCTTGTGGACGATCGGCACGACGCCGTCGATGTTGGGGAAGTCCTTCAACACCCCGAGTGCCCGCAGCCGCTCGGCGATGTACTTCGACGTGCTCGCGGAGCAGTTGACCGTGCTGATGATGGCGATGGTGTTGCGGGTGCCGTAGCGTAGGTGGGCCGGGCGCTCGGGGCCGCGGTCGTAGCCCATGAAGGTTTCCCACTCGGCCGGCGGCGGCAGCGGCACCGGCAGGTCGGCCCCGAAGGCGTAGTCGCGCTCGAACTTCGCCACCTTGACGTTGTGGACGTGGACGTGCTCGCCCACGGCGATGGCCTGCGCCGCGAAGCCGATGACCTGGCCGAACTTGAGGACCGGGTCGCCTTCTTTGATGGGCACGACGGCGAACTTGTGGCCCATCTTGATCGGCGTGGCGACGGTGACGGTGCCGCCGTCGTGGGTCAGTCGCGTCTCCGGGGGGATCGGCCGCGCGGCGACGGCGATGTTATCGACGGGCCGCAAGTGCACGGCAACTTGGTCGAGGCGGAGCGTAGTCATCGGGGCGAAACCTCAGCCGGTGGGGATGTCGTTATAGCCCGGACACGAGTTCGTCCCAACTGGCGACATCCAGGACGCGGTCGGCGAGGGGTTCGAGGAGGTCCGGGTTCGTCACGGCTTGGAGCCGGGCGAGGGCCGCCACCGGGGGCGGGCCGAAGCGCTTCGTGCCCAAACGGAGCAGGAACGACTGGGCGGATTCGAGCTTGCCTTCGAGCTTGCCTTCGAGCTTGCCCCTCTCCGCCCCCATCCGCAACACCATTTGGTAGCTCTTCGAGTCTTCGAGTGTCATGTCGAACCTCAGGCGGAATTTGTCGATCTGTGCGTCATTGTACCGCAAACCGGCTAGGAAAAAGGTCGAGCTAATCAACTGACGCGACAACTGTTCCGGCACGTCCGGGCGGCGGAATCGCTTGTGGACGCGTTCGATGGCGGCGTTCGGGTCCCGCACCGACTCGTTGGTCAGTATTGCCAGCGGGGCCAGGCCGGGACCCGCCTCTAGCAACGCATCCGTCGATTCCTTCCAGACCCGCACGACGCCGTACCGGAACGTCAGGTACGGCGGCGTCCCGCGCTCCAGCACGCCCGTCAGGTCGCTGGCGTTCGCCTCGGGGCGCAGCAGCACGACCACGCTGCGCGTCAGGTCCCCGCCGTTCGCGGCCGTCGCGGCGACGTTATACCGCAGCAGCCGGTCGGGCATGCCGAGGTGGCTCGCCGACTCCATTTCGAGGTGCAACAGCGTCGGCGGGTCGCCGGCGACGCGGAACAGCCGGTCGGCTTGCAGCGTCGTCGAGAGGTCGGTGTCGAGCGCCACGGCCGGGCCGCGCGGCACCCCAACGCGGTCGGCCAGGAAGTCGGCCCAGTCCGCGAGCGTGTCGTCGATCATCGCGTTCAGCGTCGCGTCGAACGTCTTGCCCATCGCGCCCCCATGACTCCCGTCGGTCCGGGTGGTATCGGCGGGCCGACGCCGTAAACTGACGCGATTGCCGCCCCGCGTCTGTTGGAAGGTGTCGTCGCATGGCTCAGGACTTGGCCGGTCGGGTGGTGGTCGTCACCGGGGCGTCGCGCGGCATCGGCCGCCGCACCGCCCTGCGGCTCGGGGCGGAGCGGTCGCGCGTCGCCGCCGTCGCGCGCACGGCTGACGCCCTCGCCACGCTCGTCGCCGAACTGCGGGCCGCCGGCGTCGAGTGCGAGGCGTTCCCGGCCGACGTGACCGACCCCGCGGCGCGTACCAAGCTCGTCGCCGATGTGGCACAACGCTTCGGCGGCATTGACGTGCTGGTGAACTCGGCCGGCACGGCGAGCTTCGCCGAGTTCACCGACTCGACGCCCGAAATCCTGCGGGCCGTGACCGAGGTCAACTTCTTCGCGTCGGTCGAGATGATCCGCGCGACGCACCCGGAACTCTTGAAGAGTAGCCTGAAAGGTCGCAAGGACGGCAGCGGCTGGCGGGCGGCGGTCGTCAACGTGGCGAGTACCTGCGGCCGCGTCGGCGTGCCGAGCATGTCGGAGCACTGCGGCAGCAAGCACGCGATCACCGGCTTCAGCGAGGCGATCCGCCTCGAATTCGCGCAGTTCGACATCGACGTGCTGCTCGTCCACCCGAGCCTTGTCAAGACTGACGACCCGGCCAAGCACTACCTCCAACACAAGGGCAAGGTCGATCTCGACTTCGCCGGCGCGGTCAGCCCGGACTATGTGGGCGAGCGGGTCGTGAGGGCGCTCCTGAGTCGCCGGCGGGAGACGCCGGTCGGCCGCGACGCCTGGTGGGCCTGCTTCGGCAAGCGCGCCTGGCCGCGCTACATCCGCTGGCTGATGCGCCGCAAAGTGAGACGGTTCGCGGAGCGGCAGGCGGTGAAATAATCACTCTGGCGATCTCAGACCGGAATCAGGTTGTCCGCGCGGATGTAGAGGGTGGCGTTCATTCGCGCCAGGAGGTGAAACGACGACGGGCGGTCGAAGCCGAAGATGAAGTCGCGCTCACTGCCGACGGGGTTCAGGTGGACCGAATTCGCCAGGCCGTGGCTTCGGCAGTAGGCGATCACGGCGTCGAGGCGGGGCAGGAAGTTGGCCACTAGTACTCCGTTGCGGCTAGTCTGTGCCATCGCTACAACTCCCCCGACCCCCGAGGAGTTGCGATGCCGCCGCCGACCAAGATCGCCGTCACCCTG
>JAYTUC010000105.1:0-29095 GCA_043744775.1 Fimbriiglobus sp.
CGCCGGGGCAATCCGGCGGGGCCGTCGGGCCGTCGTAAGGGTGTCGCGCGCCGCCGGCACGACCGCCGTGACCGCGCCAAGTCACTTGCGCGGCCGCGCGGGGCGGGGCAACCGGGGGAATCCGGGGGCCTTGCCGTTGCTTCGGCCGCGGCAATCGGCAGACTCGATCAGATAGGCAACTTCGACCCCCCGAGTTGGGACTGAACCATGTCGCCGCGCCCCCAGCCCGCCGCCCTCCGCGTCACCCCGCTCGAGGAGCGTCGCCTGCCCGCGGGGTTCTACCCGACCCTCTTCACGACCGAGCAAGTCAACCTGCACGCGGACTACACCGGCAGTTCGTGGGGCGTCGATTACACGACCGTCGGCAAGTCGGCCACCACGTCGGCCGTGGCGGATAGCGCGGTCTACGTGCCGCCGGCGGCGCGGGGGACCGCCCCCACCGGGCCGGCCTTCGCGTTCCTCGGGGTGACGGCCGGCCAGGCCTACATCCTGCCGCAGACCCAAGACCTGACCCTGCCGTACCTCGGCATCAACGCCACCTCCTCGGCCGCCGGCGCGCTGGCCTCCTACCAGCCCAACGACTCCCGCGTCGCCGGCGTCAAGCCGTGGGTCCGCGTGGACGTGGCGGCCGTGCGCGGCCCCGCGAACGGTAAAGTCAGCGCCTACCAGACGACCGCCGGCGTGCCGACCGTCTGGGTCGCGAGCAGCGACGGCATCTCAGCCAAGGACAGCTTCTACGTCGCCGCGGGAACCACGCAGCAGTACAGTTGGGCCTTCACGGTGCCGGGCGTTTATCAGGTGGACGTGACGGCGACCGGCTACCGCGGCCCCAACCAGAGCCTGCCGACCACCAGCGCCGTCCAGACGCTCTCTTTCGCCGTGGACGCGCCGGGGCCGGCGATCACCGTGCCGGCCAGCGGCGCGACCAGTTCCGGCGGCAAGCCGATCATCTTCACGTCCGGCGGCAACGCGCTGTCGGTCGCCGGCCCGGCGGTCGCGCCGGCCCCGGTGCGGACGACCCTGAGCGTCACCAACGGCAAGCTGGCCCTCGGCGCGACCTCCGGCGTCGGCGTCGTCTCGGGCGACACGAGTGGGGCGGTGACCGTCACCGGCACGGTCGATCAGGTCAACGCGGCGCTCAACGGCACCGTCTACACGCCGACGCCCGCGTTCAACGGCGTCGAGACCGTGACCGTGACGACCAGCGACCTCGGGGCGTACCGGCCCGCCGGCCTGGAGCAGACCGCCACCAGCACCTTCACGGTCCTGGTGAGCGGCAACCCCGCGGCGGGGGCGCTGCCGCCGGGCGTCCCCCCGCCGGCCGCGGTGCCGCCGGCCTTCCCGGTCGGCTCGACGCAGAACCTGCCGCGCTACGAGGCGATCGGCGCGGCGGTCGGGGCGGCGGGGGCCGTGTCGGTCGTCGATACCGAGTCCCGCCGGACGCTGGCGACCTTCACGCCCTACGAGGCGTCGTTCACCGGCGGCGTCCGGGTGGCCGTGGCCGACCTGCGGCGCACCGGGGTGCCCGAAGTCGTCACCGGCCCGGCCACGGGCGGGGCGGCCCGCATCCAGGTCTTCGGCGCGCCCGGCCAGCCGGCCCGGCTGAACTTCTTCGCCTTCGACCCCAGCTTCACCGGCGGCGTGACGTTGGCGACGGCCGACGTGAACGGCGACGGCTTCCCGGACATCGTCGTCGGGGCCGGCCCCGGCGGCGGGCCGCGGGTCGCGGTGTTCGACGGCCGCACTGGCGTGCCGATCCGCACCTTCTTCGCCTTCGAGTCGGGCTTCCGGGGCGGCGTGAGCGTCGCGGCCGGCGACGTGACCGGCGACGGCCGGGCCGACCTCGTGGTCGGGGCCGGCCCCGGCGGCGGCCCCGCAGTCGCGGTCTTCGACGGCGCGAACCCGGCCAACGTCCGCCGCTTCTTCGCCTACGCCCCGAGCTTCCGGGGCGGGGTCAACGTGGCCGTCGGCAACGTCACCGCGGCCGGCGTGGGGGCGATCGTGGTGGGCGCGGGCGTCGGCGGCGGCCCGCACGTGCAGGTCTTCGACGGCAAGAGCCTCGTCACGGTCGCCTCGTTCTTTGCCTCCCCGCCGTCCCCGCAGACGACCAACGGCGTGCAGGTGAGCGTCGGCGACCTGAAGCGTGACCTGACGCCCGAGGTCGTGACCGTGTCCCCGGCCGGCCTGACCGCCCCGACCTCGCTGCGCTCGTTCGACCTCACCGCGAGTAGCTTCCGCCCGCAAGGCGACGAGGTGGGCCTGACGGACGTGTTCAACGGCGGCGTCTTCGTCGCCGGCGTGGTGTGACCCGGCGAGCGGGGGACGAAAGTCCCCCGAGTACAGCCCCATCGCAACGCTCGCGACTCTCACAGGAAAACTCGGGGGACTTTCGTCCCCCGCTCGCCTTTACTTCTTCGCCGCCGGCACGATCGGCGTGTGCGGCTTGCCCTTGTTGTCGAGGTTCTTGTTCAGGTCCGCCGGGTCGAACTCGACCTTCGCCCCCGCCTCCGGCACTTCGACCTTCGCGCTCCACAGGATCGCGTTGACCACCAGCCGGCGGAAGTCCTCGTCGGCCCAGTTGCGGTGGTTGTGGCCGCCCGTGAAGCCGAAGCCGCGGCCGCCGTCCTGGCGCTCGTAGGCCCACGCCAGCGTCTCGACGCGGCCCAGGAACTTCTTGGCGTCGGCCGTGCCGCGCGTCTTGTCCGGCGGCAGCGCTTGCAGGATCGCCGTCACGCCCTTGGCGTCCTTCACGTCCGGGGCGTCGCCGACCCAGTGCATGTTGTAGTACCACTCGTCGTTGACCGTGAACGGCTTGACGCCCCGCGTCGTCGGGTGCTTCGGCAGGCTGCGGACCTCGGCGTCCCAGTGCGGGTTGGTGCTGATCCGCGGGTCGTAGTAGCCGCCCATCCAACCGACGACGGTTTCGCCGTGGCGCGGCTCGTAATCGACGGCGTAGTGCAGGTTCACCCAGCCGCAGCCGGTGGCCATGAGCTTCTGCATCGTTTTGAGGCGGTCGCCCTGCACGACGGGGTGCCCGCCGCGGCCGTCCATGTAGAACAGTACCGCGGCCGCGCCGTCGAAGACCTTCTCGTCCTTCGGCCAGCCGTCGCGGACCATCACCGGCCAGACCCCCGGCGTCTGCTTGAGCAGGTCCATGAGGATCGCCGTGCCGGCGAAGAACTCGTGGTCGCCGGGGCCGTGGCTCTTCGACCCCGCCACCAGCACGACCTTCTTGCCGGCGAACCCGGCCGGCGGCTCGACCCCGAGCGGGACTTTCGACTGGTCGAACGGGTCAACGGCGGATTTGGGCTTGTCCTGGGCGGCGACCGTGCCGCCGGCGAGGAAGAGCAGGGCGGCCAGGAAGTGTCGCATCGGGGTGGACCTCGCGAAAGTGTCAACGGCGGGAGAACCGGCCTTGCCAGTAAACAGGTTCCGCGGCCCGCAGCAACCGCTTTCCGCCGAAAGCCGGCCGCGCCGACTGCGGTACCCGACCCCAATCACCCGAGGCCCACGCCCATGCTGACGCTCGAAAGCCTCGACGCCCTGTTCCCCGACGGCCGCTTCCGCGGGGTCGCCGCGCCGGTCCCCGCCGACGCCGTGCCGCAGCCGTACCGCGGGCTGCTCGTCCACACGCAGCACATGACGGTGACCGTCGAGGCGTACTTCCGCGACGCGGTCGATGTCGAGGTCCACGAGGTCGCGCAGTCGGGCCGACAGTACGCCCGCAAGATCACGCTGCGGCTGCGGCGCGGCCAGAAGGTCGTGCAGTACGGCGTCGTTGCCGTCAACTTGGACGCCCTCGACCCGGCCGTGGCCGCGGGCATCGTCGCCGGCAAGACGCCCCTGGGCCGGGTGCTGATCGAGCACGACGTGTTGCGCGAGGTCCAGCCGGTGCAGTTCCTCCGCGTCGAGTTGCCGGCTGACTTGGCTGCGGTGATGGGCGTGCCGGCGGGGAGCGTCACCTACGGCCGGCTGGGCCTCATCAGCACCGACGGCCGTCCGGCGATCCGAGTCGCCGAGATCCTGACGCCGATTTAGACGCCCCGCACGACCACGTCGAGGTCCCGCGTCTCGCCGTCGCGCTCGACGGTGAGCTTCCACACGTCGCCCGGCTTGGCGTTGCTGAGGGTCTTGGTGAACTCGGCGCTGCCGGCGACCGCCACGCCGTTGACTTTGACGATCACGTCGCCCGGTGTCGCGTCGCCGGTCTGCCGGTCGGCGACGACACCGCGTAAGCCCGCCTTGTCCGCCGGTCCCAGCGGCTCGACGCTCTGGACCATGACCCCGCGGGCGAAGCCGGCGCGGCGGACGCGGCGCTGATCGACGAGCTTCAGACCGAGGTCGGGTTGCAGTGTGCGGCCGCGCTGGATCAACTCGGTGACGACGGGGTTGACCGTATCGACCGGGATGGCGAAGCCGATGCCGACGTTGCCGCCCGACGGCGACTTGATGGCGGTGTTGACCCCGACGAGCCGGCCGCCCCGGTCGAGCAGCGGCCCGCCGGAGTTGCCGGGGTTGATCGGGGCGTCGGTCTGGATCACGCCGGTGATCGTGCGGTCGGTCTGCGAGTCGATCTCGCGGTCGAGCGCCGACACGATGCCCTTGGTGAGGCTCAGGCTCAGCCCGAAGGGGTTGCCGATGGCGTAGACCTTGTGGCCGACTTCGAGGTCGCCGGACCGGCCGACGCGGATCTTCTTGAGTTTCTCCTTGGGCGCGGCAATCTGCAAGACTGCCAAGTCGAACTCGGGGGCCGCGCCCACGAGCGTCGCGTCGTAGGCGCTGCGGTCGGCGAGCACCACGCGCAACGTGCCGCGGCTGGTGGCGGCCTCGCGGACGACGTGGAAGTTGGTCACGACGCGGCCCTCGTCGTCCCAGAGGAAGCCCGACCCCGTACCCGTCTGCTGCTCGGCCACCCTCATGTCGAGTTGCCGGACGCGCACGACGGTATCGACGTTGACGACCGAGTCGCGCGTCTGCTTGAACACGCGCACCGCCTCGTCCTCCTCGGGGTCGCTGCCGGCGCGCGGCTCCGGTACGCGCTCGACGGCCTCGGGGTTGTTCAGCCGCGGCGCGTTGAGGAGCCGCGGGCCGTACAGCAGGCCGACGGCGAGCAGCAGCCCGCCAAGCAGGAGCAGCAGCGGCAGGGTGTTGGTACGCTGGGGCATGGCGTGGGGGTCCGGGGGAGGTTCGAGGCTCTGCCGCAAGCGCGGACTGGCCCGCCTGGCGTTTCCCCGGCCAACGCCGTCCCGAGGACAAGCGCGGGCCGTCGCCGACGCCGTGCGGGGCCGTCCGGCTCCCGTCAGGCGTCGGGCGAGTTCATCATAGTCCTCCCGCCGGGGCCGCGGTTGGGGTCGGCTCCGCCGCCGGCGGCGGAGCCGAAACCCCCTCATCGACGCCGGTCTCTCGGGCGTCGGCATGGGTGTCGATGTCGAGGTCATGCACCGGGCTACTCCCGCTGGCAAAGTCCGCCGGCGGGAGTTCGTGCCGCGGCACCATTCAAGGGGAGCGCTTGTCGCCGGCCGCGCCCGGCCACACCGCTCGGCCGCGCCGCGTGCTCAGTAGACTCGGAACTGGCCCCTGGGGAACTCGCCGGCGTAGCCGCACGGCAGCCGCCCCGCCTCGAACGCCGCGAAGCACTCGCGCCCGAAGCGCATCTCGGCCGGGGCCAGCCCGCTGTACCACGCCTCGGAGAACGCCAAGGTCAGGATCGCCCGGCACCGCCCCCAGACCTTCTGCCGCTCCTCCGCCCCCGCCTTGATGGCGTCCAGAACCTTTTGCTTCTCCGCGTCGATCTTCTCCCTCGCCAGTTTGGTTACCTCGTTCCACAGCCGGTCTGCCTCGATGTGGTTGTGGAACAGGTAGTTGCTCAGCGCGTTCTGGGCGTTCATCTTCTGGTCGCCGAACGCGTCCGAATCGACCATGACGCCGGCCGCCGCCCAGTCGGCTGCGGCGACCTCATAACCGCTCGACGGCCAGCCAACCTTCGCAAACCAGTCCACTCTCTTGAGCCGCCGGGCGTACTCGTCAAAACTGCCCCTGTTCATTTGCAGACTCCGCTAAGGACTTTGCGAGATCACGCTGCCGACTCTCCACTGCCGGATGAGCTACTTCTTAGGTTCGGGCGGCACCGTCGGCGGGGGTACGTAGGGTACGAGGTCGGTGTTTTTCAGAGGAGGGTACTTGGGCGTGTCGTCCAAATCCCTCCGGTATGCATCCATCATTTTGCGCGCGTCCTCTTGGATACGCCTCGCCTCCTCCTTCGTGTAGCCCATCTTCTCCAGTGCCTCCCGCGTCGCGGCCTCGTACTCCGCAAGGGTGGGACGATCGCCTTCTTTCGGCCCGCCTTTGCGGTACTGGTCCCAGAACTGGTCGATGTAGTAGTGGAACGTGTAGTGCTGGTTCTTCGGGTCCGTCGTGTTGCCGTACATCGGGATGCTGCCGGCGCGGCCCGAGTTAATCCAGGAGTTGAACGGCGACTGCTGGTACAGGTGGCCCCCCTGATACGGGGTGGCCGGCGGGTGGTCTTTGTACGGCACCACCTTGGGTTCCGCGGGCAGGTACGGGTTACCGTCCGCGTCCTTCCCGGCCCGCGGGGCCGGCACGACCGGGGGGCGGGCCGGCGGCTTGGGGAGTTCCTTCGGGGTGTTCTTCGGGTCCGGCGGCGGAATCTTCCGCTGCTCCGCGACGGTCGAGAAGTACGCGGTGCCGCTGCCGACCGACACGCCCCACGTCGTGTCGTTGTTGTCCCAGTCGCTGCCCCGCGGGGTCGCGGCCTGGTCTTCGAGCCTCAACTCGTAGCCGTCCGCGGTCGGCACGAATACGAACGGGACGTAGGCGGCCGGGCCGTCCGAGTCCGTGCCCGGTCGCAACTCGTAAGTTTGGACGCTAACGGCCACCGAACCGGCTGGGGCAAGCATGACCCCATCGGCGGGGCCGTCCGCCCAAACGAGACCAGCTCCATCGACCCCGCCGTCGGCGGCCGGCCCGCCGGCGGTGACGGTGAGGTCGCCCGTCCCCGGCGGGCCTTGGGCCGGGCCGACGGGGTCCAGGGTGTACCACTGGGCCGGAACGTCGCGGGCCTCCAAGCACTGGAGTCTCAGTCGCTGAGTTAAAGAACGCATCACTTCAGCCCTAGCTGCTGCCGGACGACAGGTGGGAAACGGTTAAATCGACCACATATTCCCACGGCCGACAACGCCCGTCAACAACGAATACTCCGGTTTTGAGGGCGACTTTTAGACACCCGTGCGCGGCGTGAACGTCAGCGCGTCGTGGGCCAGGTCGTAATCGACGACGACGGTGTCGCCGTCGCGGACCACGCCGCCGAGCATCTTCTTCGCCAACGCCGTCTCGACGTACCGCTGGAGCGTGCGCTTCAGCGGCCGCGCCCCGTACACCGGGTCGTAGCCAGTGGACACCAGGAAGGTCTTGGCCGCGTCGGTCAGGGTCAGCGTGATCTTGCGGTCCACCAGGCGCTCGCGGATGCGGCCGAGCTGGATCTCGATGATGCGCTTCAGGTCGCTCTCCTTGAGGGCGTGGAACACGATCGTCTCGTCGATGCGATTCAGGAACTCCGGGCGGAACACCTTGCGGAGTTCGCCCAGGACCTCGTCGCGCATCCGCTCGTGAAGCTCGCCGATGGTGCTGCCCTTGTACTGCAAGATCCGCTGCGAGCCGACGTTCGAGGTCATCACCACGATCGTGTTCTTGAAGTCCACGAGCCGGCCTTGGCTGTCGGTCAGCCGGCCGTCGTCGAGCACTTGCAAGAGCACGTTGAACACGTCGGCGTGGGCCTTCTCGACCTCGTCGAACAGGATCACGCAATACGGCCGGCGGCGCACGGCCTCGGTGAGTTGGCCGCCCTCGTCGTAGCCGACGTAGCCCGGCGGGGCACCGACCAGGCGCGACACGGTGTGCTTCTCCTGGTACTCGCTCATGTCGATGCGGATCATCGCCTTCTCGTCGTCAAACAGAAAGGCCGCCAAGGCCCGCGCCAACTCGGTCTTGCCGACACCGGTCGGCCCCAGGAACAGGAAGCTGCCAATCGGCTTGTCGGGGTCTTTCAGGCCGGCCCGCGCCCGGATCACCGCCTCGCTGACCGCCTCCGTCGCCTCGTCCTGGCCGACGACGCGCTGGGCCAGCACGTCGGCCAAGTGCAGGAGTTTCTCCTTCTCGCCCTCGAGGAGCTTCGTGACCGGGACACCGGTCCAGCGGCTGACCACCGCGGCGATGTCAGCCTCGCCCACGTCCTCACGCAGCAGCCGCGGGCCGTTGGTCGGCAGGGCGAATTCGGCCTCGACGGCGGCGAGCTGCTTCTGCAACTCCGGCAGTTGGCCGTACTTCAACTCGGCGGCGCGGTTCAGGTCGTAGTCGCGCTCGGCGAGTTCGACTTGCCGCTTCGCCTCCTCGATCTGCTCGCGGACGACGCGGACCTTCTGCACCGCCGCCTTCTCGGCCTGCCACGCCCCCTTCAAGCCGTCTGCGTCGGCCTTGATGTTCGCCAACTCCTTCTCGATGCGTTCGAGCCGGTCCCGGCTGGCCGCGTCGGTCTCCTTCTTCAACGCCTCGCGCTCGATCTCGAGTTGCATGACGCGGCGGAGAATCTCGTCGAGTTCCGTCGGCATCGAGTCGATCTCGGTGCGCAACTTCGCCGCCGCCTCGTCCATCAGGTCGATCGCCTTGTCGGGCAGAAACCGGTCGGCGATGTAGCGGTTCGACAGCACCGCCGCGGCGACGAGCGCGGCGTCCTTGATGCGGACGCCGTGGTGCGTCTCGTAGCGGTCCTTGAGGCCGCGCAGAATCGAGATCGTGTCCTCGACGGTGGGCTGATCGACGAGCACCTGCTGAAAGCGGCGCTCGAGCGCGGCGTCCTTCTCGATGTGCTTGCGGTACTCGTCGAGGGTCGTCGCCCCGATGCAGTGCAACTCGCCGCGGGCGAGCATCGGCTTGAGCAGGTTGCCCGCGTCCATCGCCCCCTCGGCCTTGCCCGCCCCGACGACCGTGTGCAACTCGTCGATGAACAAAATCACGCGGCCTTCGGAGGTCTTCACCTCGTTGAGCACGGCTTTGAGACGCTCCTCGAACTCGCCGCGGTACTTGGCCCCGGCGATGAGTGCCCCCATGTCGAGCGAGACGATCCGCTTGTCTTTGAGCCCCTCCGGCACGTCGCCGCGGACGATGCGCTGGGCCAAGCCCTCGGCGATCGCCGTCTTGCCGACGCCCGGCTCGCCGATGAGCACGGGGTTGTTCTTGGTCCGGCGACTCAGGATTTGGACGACACGCCGGATCTCCTCGTCGCGGCCGATGACCGGGTCGAGCTTGCCGTCGCGGGCCGCCTGCGTCAGGTCGCGGCCGTACTTCTCGAGGGCCTGGTACGTCTCCTCCGGATTCTGCGTCGTGACGCGGGTCTTGCCGCGGACCTCTTGCAACGCGGTCAGCACGCGGTTGCGAGTTAGCCCCAAGTCCTTGAGCGCGGCCCCCGCCGCGCCGCGGTCCGGCAGCATCGCCAGGAGCAGGTGTTCGACGGAGACGTACTCGTCTTTGAGGGCCTTGGCCTCGTCCTCCGCGGTGGCGAGCAGCTTCGTGAGCCGGCCGCTGGGGTACTGGTTGTCGGTCGCCCCGCTCGGCCCCGTGACCTTCGGCAGGCGCTCCAACTCGACCTGCACCTTGACCCGCAGCGGATCGACCGGCACGCCGGCCTTCGCCAACACGATGGGGGCGAGTCCGCGGTCCTGTTCGAGCATCGCGCTAAGGAGGTGTTCGAGGTCGATCTGCTGGTTGTTGAGGCGCGAGGCGATCTTCTGCGACGCGGCGACCACGTCGCGGGCCTTCTCGGTGAAGCGGTTCAAGTCCATGGCGATTGACTCCTGGGTCGCTGAATCGTTCGCCGCGTCCGGCGGAAGTTCAAGTGTGCCTTGCGTCATTGCAAGTGGCGTACCCAGCGATTTCGGCCGGTCACCCTGCCGATTCGGCAGCGATTGCGCCCGCCAGCCGGTCGCGCTCGGCTGCCAGGTTGGCGCGGGCCGGGCCGTCGCCTTCGAGGACCATCCGCGGGTCGAAGTACAGCCACGGCCGCGCCAAGAAGCGCTCCAGCACCGCCACCCGGCCGCGCGCGTAGTCGCCGTCACTCACGTGGGCGTACTCGCGACGAATGTCGCGGGCGTAGCGTTCGTAGCGCACCGGGGCCGCGCCGAGGATCGCCAGGTCGGCGTCGAGCAACGCCCGCGCGTCGGGGGCGGCCGGCGGCTCGCCGCCGCTCAGGTGCGCCGTCGTCCGCACGAGCGTCGCCACGGAATTGACGGTCGCCGCGTCGAGGCCCAGCGCGGTCAACTCGTGCACCGCTAGCTCGGCACTGCGCCCCTCGTTGTCGTGGCGGGTGGGGTCGTAAACGGCGTCGTGGAACCAGGCCGCCAGCGCGACCGTACCCGGCGAAGTCGCCGCCAGCCGGCCGGCCACGCGCAACACCTCGCCGACGTGTTCGAGCGTGTGGTAGTGCCGGTGCGGCTCCTCGTGGGCGGCCACGAGGCGGTCGAAGAGCGGGTAGGCGTCGGCGACGGCGACCCCGTGACTTTCGAGCAGCCGGGCGAAGCCGCGTTGCAGGGCGTCAAGGCGTTCGGGCGTGACCATGCCGGCTCCGGGGTTGAGGCGACACTTGCGGGCCGCGCCCATTTATAGTCTGATGGGGTCATGGAGTCTCCGCCGCAACCGGGCCGGGCCGGCGTCCTCGTGCTGCTGGCCGTCGTCTGGCTCGCGCTCGTGGCCGTCGCCGTGCGCTTCGACGCCGCGTTCGACCTGCCGCGCGGCGGCCGCGCGCTCGCGCTGGCCGCGCTGCTGGCACCGCTGGCCGGGCTGTGGCGCTACCGCCCCGGCGGGTCGCGCTGGCCGACGCGCGCCGTCGGCGGCTCGGCGCTCGTGGCGTGCGGGCTGCTCGCACTGTCGCTGGCCTTCGTGCCGTCGTCCGGGGCGCGAGTCCGCCGGCTGCTGGCCCCGTGGTCGCACGGCCCCACCCCGCCCACGACCTACCGCGTCGTCACGCCGACGGGGGACCTGACGGTCGCCCGCGGCGACGGCGTGACCCTGGTCGCGTACCTCGACCGCACCGCCGACGGCGAGCTGCCGCGCGACGCCGAGTTGACGCTGACGCCCCCCGACGGGCCGCCGACGGCCGTGCCGCTGACCTCCGACGACGCCGCGGCCTTCACGCACACACTCGCACGCGTCGAGGGCGGCTTCCGCTACCGCTTCCGCGTCGGAACCATCGACGGCGAATCCCACACGGTCCGCGTCGTCGAGCCGACCGAAGTCTTGCCGACGACGACGCTGACACTCCAGCCCCCGGACTACGCTAATGCGACGGTCCCGCCGCAACGCCTCGCCGGCCCGCCGAGCGCCGCCCGGACGCTCCAGCACAGCCACGCCACGCTCGACCTGCACCTGAACCGCCGGGCCGAAACCGTCGCGGCGACCTGGCAGCCCGACGACGGCGCGGCGACGACCCTGCCGGTCCACTTCGCCGCCGCGGGGCCGGACGCGCGTCTCGACTGGGCCGTCACGGTCTCGGGACGCCTGACGCTGCGGCTCGACGCCGACGGACCGCCGCTGTTCGCCGTTCAGGTGACGGCCGACGCCGACGCGCCGCCGGTTTGCGAATGGCTGCCTGGCTGGCCGGCCGGCCGCCGCGAGGTTCGTCCCGACGACCGCCTGCCGATCGACGCCCGCTTCCGCGACGACGCCGGCATCGAGAGCGTCACGCTGGAGTTCACCCGCAACGCCGACCCGACGGTCGACACGCTGGCGCTCGTGCTGCCCGGCCTCGGCACGCGCTGCGTCGAGGGCGTCACGTCCGCGCCGCTGCCGCCGGGCACGGTCGCCGGCGACGTGGTGCGGGCGCGGGTCGTCGCCACCGACAACCGCCGCGACGCAGGGCGAGGAATGACGCCGCAGCGTGCGACGGTTCCCGCCGTCGGCTGGACGGAGTTCGCCGTCACCGCAACGGCCCGACCCGTCTGGGAGCAGGACGTGACCGCCCGCAACGACGAACTCCTGGCGAAGTTGTCCCGCGCCGACCGCCACCTCGCCGACGCCCTGGCCGAACTCGACGCCGTGCGGGGTGCCCCCGGCCCGGCCTTGTCGCCCGACCAGCGCGTCCGCCTGGCCCGCGCCGCCGACGAGTCGCGTGCCCTCGAATCTCTCGCGGCGGCCCTGGCCGGCGAACTCCGTGTCGGCCGCGACTACGACGCCCTGCGCCCCGCCGTGGCCGCTGCCGCCGCGACCGCCGGTGCGACGGCCGCGACGCTCACGGAACTGCTAGGCCGCACCGAACTCCCGGCGCTGACCTTGCGCGAGGCGTTGGGGCGAATCGACGCCAGGCTGACGGCGACGCGGGACGCCCTGAAGCCCTTGCCCGCCGCCGTGGCCGACGCCACGCAGCGCCGGCAAGCCGCGCACCAACTCCGGACACTGGCGGGCGAAGTGCGGGCGATCGACCCGGCGCGGCCGCCGGCCGAACTCCGCGCCCGCCTCGACGCGGCCGCGTCGCAGTTGGGCGGGCTGGGTTCCACGAGCGAGCCGCTGCGGCGGGCGGCGGCGGCCCAGACCGACGCCGGCCTGCGGGCGTTCGCCGCCGAGGTGCGCGCGCTCACCGCGGAGTGGCGCGTCCTCGACGCGGCGGCCGGCGAGACCGCCGACGCCCTGCGGCGGGCTAGCCTCGAAGCGGTCGTCGGGCGATTGGGCGGACTCGCCGCGGCGGCCGAGGCGGAGCGGCAGCGGGTCGCCGACGCCGCGCGCGCCTTCGGGCTGCCGAGCCTCCCCGAGGCGACCCTGGCGGCGGCGCAGTCCGACTTCGCCGCCGGGCGGGACCTCGACGCCCTGACGGCGTTGGAGGCGGCGGCCGGGGAGTTCGAGAAGGTCGCCGACCGCTTCGACGCCACTCGGCTGGCCCGCCGCGAGCCGCGCGACGCTGCCCGCCAGCTCGCGCGGCTGCAAGCCGACGCCGCGCGCCAGTCCGGCGACAGCCCTGCGACGGCCGCCAGTCGCGCCCGACTGGTCGCGACGCAGCAGGCGCTTTCCGAACTGGCGATCAACCTGGCCGCGCCGGACGCGGCCCGCGACGCTTTGGCCGCCGTCGCTGAGGCGTTGGGACAGTCCGGGCCCGCCGCGCGGCCCGCCTACGACCGCGCCCAGGTCGCGCTCGCGGCGTGGGCCGACGCCACGCCGACGCTCGCCGCGCGACTGGCCGCGACCCGGACCGCCGCGGACGCGGCCCGCCGGGAGTTGGAGGCGCTGGCGCGTGGCCCCGCCAACGGCCCGACGGCGGGCGGCGTGGCGACCCTGCGCGGGCGCGTCGCCGGCCTCGACGCCGCGGGCGAGCCGGCGGTCGCCGCGCGGTTGAAGCGCCTGGGCCGCGCGTTGAGGACCGTCGAGGCGGACGCGCAGGCCGGCCGCGCGGGCGACCTGGCGGCGGCCTGGGCGGCGGCGCGACGCGAGGGGGACGCCCTCGCCGACCTGTTGCAGGGCCGCACGCCGCCGGACGAGTCGGCCGGCCGAATCGCCCTGCGGCAACGCCTCCTCACCGACTCCGCCGGCGGCCCCGCGGCGGCGGCCGAGCAGCGCGACCTGACGCGGCAACTCGGCGAGTTGCCGAGCCTGGGCGTGTCCGGGCTGGTCGCCGCGGCGCTCGACCGGTCGCGCGAACTCGAGGACGCCTGGCGTCGGCCCGGCCCGCCCCCGCCCGCGGCGCTGCGCGACGCCCTCGCCGCGACGCAAGCCCTCGCCGCGCGGCTCCACGGCGACGAGAGCGACGCGGCCCGGCTGGAGCGCTTGCGGCGGACCTGGGCCGAGCCGGGCGGCTTCCAGAAGCCCTCCCCCGCCGAGGCGAACGCGGACGCCGCCCGCCGCGCCCAGCGGCTGATCGAGGAACTCGACGCCGCGCGCGTCGGCCCGTCGCAACCGCTCAAGTCGAAGGCGACCGAGGCGTTGAAGCAACTCCGCGCCGCCGCCGACCCGGAGCGCCGGGGGGCCTTACGCCAGGTCGTGGGCGACGCGCTGGCGCAACTTGTGGCGGCCACCCACGCCGGCCCCGACGCCGGGCGCACTTTTGCCGTCGCCGGGCCGGAGCCGCGCGGCGAAGCCGAGGCGCGCGTCGAACTCTCGGCCGGGGGGCGGTGGCCGGAGTCGCGGCAGGTGTCGGCGTTGCGCACGCTGGCCGCGGCGGTCCGCGCGTTGGGCCGGGAGGCGAGCGAGGCGATGACGCAGTCGGCCCGCTGGCCCAAGCCCTCGCCGCACGACGACTACGCCCGGCTCGCCGACGTGCTCGAGGCGGCGTCGCCCGGCCACCCGGCGCTCACAGCCCTGCGCGACGGGGCCGGCGGCCGCGCCCTGGCCACGCCGGGGCTGCCGGCGAGCCTCGCGGCGGGTGTCCGGGCGCTGAGTGCCGACCCGGCCACGAGCCTGACGCGGCAGTCCCGGCGGCTGGGCGAGTTGCAGGCCCGGCTCGCGGAGTCTGCGGGGCGCTGGCCGGCGATCGAGGCGCGTCAGCCGGAGGCGGGGCGGCTCGACCCGCTGTCGCCGGGCCGCCGGCTGGCCACGCTGCTGGCGTCCGCGCAAGCGGCCGGCCGCGTCGCGCTCGACCACGCCGCCGCCGGCCGGGCCGACGCGACGGCGACCGCCCGCCGCGACGCGCTGACGGCACTACGCCAGGCGAGTTTCTTGGCCGACCGCCTCACGGGGCCGCGGGACTCGCCCGACCCCGCCGACGTGGCGGTCGGCCGAGCCGTCGCCGCGGCGGAGCAGTCGCTGGCGGCCGCGCGGGCGTCGCCGACGGCCGGGGGGCTGGGCGAACTCGCGGAGGCGCTGGGGCGCGTCGCCGTGGCCCTGCGGCCCGGCCCCGTCGGCCCGCCGCGCGGCCTGGACGAGTAGCAGAAATTCAGGGGAGCCGCCTGCGTGAGCGGGCGGGTTCTAGGTCGTCAAGCGCTCGGAACCCGCCCGCCCGCCGAGTCCGGTTAGCGGCCGCTGTCGCGAGTCGCCTTGGGCCGGTCCTGGTCCTTGTTGACGCCCTTCGAGCTGTTGTTCGTGCAGCCGGCGGCGGCGAGGGCCAGCGACGCGGCGACGAGGGCGAGGCGCGTGAACTTCATAAGGGCGTTCCGTGAGGGGGTACGAAATGCGTGAAGCCGGCCGGGGGTACCGGTCGGCTTCACGGGTTCGCCGGGGGCGAAGTTACTTGGCGGTGGTGACGCTCGAGGTCTTGCTGGTCGTGCCCGAGGCGGTCGGCTTGGTTTCGCAGCCGACGACGGTGACGACAGCGAACGCGGCGACGAGGGCGAAGATCTTCTTCATGCGGGACTCCAAAGTGCGAACGTTGGTGAAAGTCGAAGGCGGAGTTACTTGGCGGTGGTGACGGTCGTGGCGGTCGTCGTGGTGCCGGTCGTGGGCTTGGAACCCGTGCTGGTGGTGGTCGGCTTGGCGCTGTCGCAGCCGACGACGGTGACGACGGCGAACGCGGCGACGAGGGCGAGGATCTTCTTCATGGGGACTCCTAAAGTCAACTGGGGCTCACCGCGAAGTGCGACGAGCCGGGGGTTCCGCGGAGGCTGATGGCCGGCCGTTGAGGGCCGGGTCGCAGGCGTCGAGACCGTCTCGGCTGCGTCCTCACGGCAATAGATACAAACTGCCCGCCGTTATTCCCGGAAAAATCCCGCCGCCCGCCCGAACACCGGGGCGTAGCTGTTCTGGGGAGAATCGGTCGCGCCCAAGTCGGCGGGCAATCGCCAGTTACGCCTCGCAACTTCGCGGCCGAGGGAATAAAACTCTCGGGGGCGGGGTCGTGAGTGTTGGGCGAGGGGTGACCGAATGGCGCTGGCCGAAGCGAGCCTCCGCGAACTCGTCGCGGAGCACTACGACTCGCTTTACCGGTACGCCTTCCGGCTCAGCGGGTCGGCGGCCGACGCGGAGGACCTGACCCAGGACGCCTTCGGCAAGGCGATCACGCGGCACGGGCAACTCCGCGACCCGACTAAGGCCCGCGGCTGGCTGTTCCGCATCTTGCGCAACGGCTACCTGCACCGCGTCCGCGACGAGCGTCGGGGGAAGTTCGTCTCACTCGACAGCATTGGGGAACTGCCCGCGGAGCCGCCCGAGTCGCCGCCGGACATTGACCCGGCGAAGCTGCAAGAGGTACTCAACGAACTCGACGAGCCGTTCCGCACGCCACTGATCTTGTTTTACTTCGAGGACTTCAGCTACCGCGAGATCGCCGAGCAGATGGACTTGCCGATCGGCACGGTGATGTCAAGGTTGGCGCGGGCGAAGGGCTACTTGCGGACGCGACTGACTCCGCCCGACGCGGGCGACTAACTCAGGGCGGAAGGGGCGACACGATGGACCGGAATTTGGCAATCGCCTTACTGGCGTTCGACCGCCGCGGCGCGGGCGAACTGCCGCCGGCCGAGCGGGCGGCGTTGGACGCCTTCGTGGCCGCCGACCCGGCGCTGGCCGACTACGCCCGCCGCCGCGCCGCCGAGGACGCGACCATCGGGAACGCGATGGCCGATGTCGCCGTGCCGGGCGGGGCCAAGTCGCGTGCCCTGGGTCGGCTGCTGGCCCGCCGCTCCGCGACGATCTGGCGGCAACGCTTGACGGCCGGCGGCCTCGCGGCGACCGTCCTCCTCGGCGTCGGCCTGGGCGTTGGGGCGACGCACTCCTTGCGCCCGGCGCTCAACGGCGACGACGCAGCGTTCGTCAACGAGCGGGCCATCGAGGCCCCGGAGCAGGCGGTGCGGGCGTTCCTGGCCGGGCGGGGGCTGCCGCAAGAGTTGCCGGCCGAACTCGACTTCGCCCGCTACCTCGAGCACGGCACGCAGGACCTGCAAGGCCGCGACGTGCCGGTGATCACGTTCGTGATCGGCCACCCGGACGGCCGCCTCGATTACGTCAAGGTCTACGTGGCGACCGCGGGCCGGTTTAAGTTCGACGGCCTGCAGGCGGCGCAGTCGAGCCTCTGCACGACGACGGTGCTGACCGACCCCCGCGCCCCCGGCGTGCGCTGGGTGCTGGTCCACACGTCGCCGACGCTGGAGCCGTTCCTGAAGCCGCAGCGGACCGTGACCCGCGCGCAGTGACGCCTACAATGGGCCGCCAGTCACCACCTCAGTCAGGAGTCGCCGTGAAAGTCAGTATCCGCTACTGCTCGTCCTGAGGGTACGAGCCGCAGGCGCTCAGTTTGGGCGGCCACCTGCTGAGCGGCTTCAAGCGCCGCCTGAGTGAGTTGACCCTGATCCCCGACACCGGCGGCTGCTTCGAGGTGACGATGGGCGGCGACCTCGTCTACTCGAAGCTCGCGACCGACGAGTTCCCCGACACCGCCGCGATGCTCGACGAGTTCACCCGGCGGCTCAAGGCGAAGTGACATGGCGAGAGTCGTCGTCACGGCCTACGTCGAGAACGTCTACGACCGCATCGCGGCCGACGAGGGGCGGCTGCCCGTCGCCGACATCCGGGCTGTCGAAGTGACTGACGCGCTTGTCGAGCCGGGTGCGCCCAGTCTCTCGATGCCCGCGACGTTGCTGGCCGAGTTGGGGTTGAATTGCCTGCGGTCGGCGACGATCCGGGTGAGCGCCGGCGAGATGTCGGTGCGCATCTTCGGGACGGCTCGCCTGACGATTCAGGGCCGCGACTGACCGGTCGATGTCAGCGAGCTGCCCGACGGGTGCCCGGTGCTGATCGGGCAAATCCCGCTCGAGGCGATGGACTTCGCCGTCGATATGGGCCGGCACGCCCTCGTCGGCAACCCGGCCCACGGCGGCGAGCACGTCATCGAACTGTACTGAGTGCCGCGGATCGACACGCCTTGCGATCCACCTACGGCCGCGCCTTCAGCCCCGCGCAGGCGGCGACGCGCTGGCGGATTCCGTCTACGGCGGCGGCGAAGCGGGGGTCGCCGACGCCGCCGTAGTCCGCCGCGAAGCGCTTCGGCGAGAAGCCCTCGCGGAGGCCCGTCGTCGCCGGCATGTAGTCGGCGACCGTGAACGACGCGGCGAGTCCGGCCAGCGCCGCCGGGTCCTTGGCGACGCGGGCGGCGAAGGCGACGCCGGCGAGGTCGGCGGCCAGGTCAATGAAGCTGAAGCCGCTCGGCCCGGCCATGTCCGCCAACTCCTTGACGACGCCCGCCGACTCCGCCGGCTTGGCCCCGAACAGCTCGGTGAGCGCCGCCGAGATGGCGAAGTGCTGGCAGAGGTCGCGCCGGCTCAGCACCGTCGGGTTGCCCAGCGCCGCGACGCGCTCCGCCCGCTCCGCGTCGCTCTCGGCCGCGACGCACAGGCCGCGCGTCAGCGGGTTGTCGCGCAGCGTCATCGAGTCGTCGAGGGCGATGCCGATCGCGGTGAGGAACGCCGGGGCCTGCTGCGCCGCGTCGAGTGTCAGCGCGGCGGTCGCGGCGGCGCGGACGAGGTCCTGCGTGAGTTGGTCGCCGCGGGGCCGGTCGGCGGCCGGCTGGGCGTGCAGGATTGTGGCCCGCGCCCGCACCGCGGCGACGACCTTACGCACGCCGTCGGCCTTCGAGGCGGTCGTGAGCTTGGCGTCGGGCGGCGGGGCCAGCGGCGCGACCGGGGCGACGACGCGCGGCTTCGCGGGCGCGGCGACGCCCTCCATCGCCGCGGCGACACCCTTGGTGCGGATGCGCTCGAGCACGCTCAGGTGTTCGGTGCTGACCGGGTCGTCGGGGCAAATCTGCGCGAGCGTCTTGTACAGCACTTCGAGCCGCTGCCGGTCCGGTTCGGTGACCTCGGCCCAGTTCAGGGGCTTGCCGGCGCGGCGGTACTTCGCCCAGACGTTGACGACCGCGAGGTTCACCGGGTCGAACTGTACTAAGAAGCCCGCGCGGCTGGCGGCCCCGTCGGCGAGCTTCAGCCGCATCGCCGAGTACGGGTCTTTGGTGCGCGCGGCCCCCAGCCACAGGCCGAACTCAGAGAGCATGACTTCCTGGCGCTCGGCGTCGCTACGCACGGCGTTGTCGCGGAAGAGGACGTGCGTGCCGAACGGCCCGCGGCCGGCGCTCAGCGGCCCGGCCCCCGGCGTGGCCTTGGCGGCCCCCTTGGCGACCGGGGCCTTGTACGACGAGAAGCCGAGGCACAAGACCCCCGGCGCGGCCTTGGCCTTACGCTCGAACTCGCGCAGCGCCCCGACGAGGTCGTCCTGCGGCTCGGCCGGCCACTCGTCCGCGCCGACGACTTCGAGGGTCAGCCCGACCTGCCGCTCCAGCACCACCGACAGGTCGGCGACGCGCTTGGCGAGCGCCTTCTCCCAGGTGGCCCGGTTGCGCGACTCGAACGGGTCGGCGAAGAGCTTGACGGGGACCTTGAACGGCGCGCGGGCCGGCGGCTTGGCCGGCACGTCGGCGGGGCCGGGCAGGGCGGCGACGAGCTCGATCCCCTGGAAGATCGGCTTCTTCTCGACCTCGGCGAAGAGGTACGAGGCGTAGGGGTCGAGGCGGTAGCGGGTCGGCGTGCCGGCGAGGTCAAAGGCGATCTCCGGCTCGCGGCCGACCGGCACGGCGCGGTTCTCCGTCGGCTGGAGCGTGTACTTCTGCGCCGGGACGCCCTCGACGGTCGGGTGCGTGACGACGAAGCTGACCGGCCGCGGGCCGAGGTTGGCGACGACGACGAATTCGGCGCGCAGCGGGGCCGCGAGCAGGGCGCAGGTGAGCGTGAGGACCAGGCGCATCGGGGGCAGTCTCGAAGGGGAAGGCGTCGTGCGATGGTAGCAGACGCCCGCCGGGACGCAAGCGGCCGGCCGGCACGAACCCCGGCTTGACAGGGGGGTCGGGGCGTCTATAGTCCGCCGCCCACGCGGCCGGTTGGCCGGTCGCGCGGTCGGGGGTTCGTTCGTGCGGGGGAGGTTCCGTGGCTCATCGCGCCGCGAAAGTCCGGGTCGGGCTGGTCACCGTGGCGCTGGCGGCGTTGGCGGGCGGCTGGCTCGCCGGTGCCGAGCCGCCCGCGGCCCCGCCGCGCGTCCCGGCCCCGCCCCCCACCACGATTCCGGCCCCCCCCGACCCCGAGGCCCCGGCCGCGAAGCCGTTCCCGGAGTTCGACCCGGCCGCGGGTGCGCCGCTGCCGACGCCCCGGCCGGTGCCGTCGGCGTCGCAGAAGCCGCCGCCGTTCGCCCCGCCGCGGCCGCCGCTCGACCCTGGGGCCGACCCCTTCGCCGAGCCGCCGATCGCCCCGCGCGACCCGGACGCCGCCGACCCGCAGGCCGCGGACAACGCGCGGGTCAACCTGCCGCAGGCGACGCGGCAGCGCATCAAGTTCGGCCCCCGCTACAGTGAGCCGCCGAGCTGGAAGCTCCTGCCCAGCGACGCCGCCGACACGCAGAAGCTGCTCTACACCGGCGGCGTCATCGTCAGCGTGAACTACCTCGGCAGCGACGGCGTGGCCGTGCAGGAGGTCGAATTCTCCGCCGAGAGCGTCGTCGCCTGGATCAAGAGCGCCAAGAAGCCCGCGCCCTCGGCCGACCTGAACGCCCCACTCCAGGGGACTTCGGAGCGGTCCGGCGTCGAGTTCTACCTCGCCGGCGCGGTCGTGATCCGCCAGTTCACCGTCGATCCGGTCGGCGGCCGCAGCCTCGACCAGGTCTTCTCCGCGCCCGAAATCTACTACGACGTGAACGCCAACAAGTCGGTCGCCCTGAACGCGCTGTTGCAGTTCAAGACGCCCGTGCTGCCCGACCAGATCAACGTCCGCGGCGACGTGCTGCACCAACTCGGGCCGGACGAGATCGAACTGTACGGCAGCGCCATCAACGGCAGCAAGCGGCCGTCGGACCCCGGCCTGCAGTTCAAGGCGTCGCGGTCGGTGTTCACCCGCGAGGAGCGCGTCCGCCGCAACGTCTTCGGCATCGAGTACACCGACCTCACCACCGGGCAGAAGGACTTCGGCTACGAGCAGATCCTGACCTCGTACGACGTGACGCCGCGCATCTTCAACACCCCGTTCTTCTACCTGCCGCGCACCCGCAACGACATCAACGAGCCGTTCGGCCCGCTGTCGGGCTTCAACATCGGCAACGACACCGTCAAGGGCTTCCAGGTTTACACGACGTTCGACGTGTTCAAGCTCGCCGGCCTGCGCGGCCGCGCCGGCGACCGCTGGGTCGTCTTCGCGGACTACCTGAGCCTGCGCGGCGGGGCGACCGGCACCGAGTACGACTACTCCGGCCGCGACCTCTTCGGCGTCGCCCGGCGAACCGGCGAGCAGGAGTACAACCAGCCCTACAGCGGCTTCTTCCGCACCTACTACTTGCAGGACACGCGCAAGAACCACGTCCCCAACCCGCCGCGCGACACCGACAACCTCGGCGGCGACCGCGGCGACGAGCCGATCCCGCCGCAGTACCGCGGCCGCACCCAGCTGCGCCACAACCAGGACATCTACGAGAACGGCACGACCTACCTCCGCGTCATGGGTCAGGTCGAGCATTTGTCCGACAAGAACTTCCTGGAGCAGTTCTTCAAGCAGGAGTTCGACAATCAGCCCAACCAGGAGACCTTCGCCTACGCCCAGGCCGGGGCCGGCCACCTCTACGGCTCCGCGCTTCTGGAGCAGCGCTTCGACCGCCCCTGGGTCACCGAGACCAACTGGCGGCGCGCCGACGGCGCGGTGGTCGGCCAGTCGCTGTTCGACTTCCTGACGTACTCGTCCCGCGCCAGCGTCGGCTCCGCGGAACTGCGGCCGGCGACGATCAACCCCCAACCGGTCGTCGTGACCGACCGCCCCGTGAGCACCGGCCGCTTCGACTGGAGCCAGCGTCTGACCGCGCCGTTCAACCTCGGCCCGATCCGCCTCGCCCCCTACGGGGTGGTCGATCTGACGTACTACACGCGGGACTTGAGCGCGACCAACGGCGGGCTGACCTCGTTCCAGGCCGGCCGCGGCGACAACCTGCCGCCGAACCTCGGCCCGGTCGCCGACCCCGCCGGCGAGGGCCGCGGCCGCTTCTACGGCGGCGGCGGCGTGACCGCCCAGATGACCGTCTCGAAGCTCTACAGCGCCGCGTCGAGCGAGCTGTTCAACGTCAACGGCCTCTACCATAAGGCGACGGCGCGGGGCAACTACTTCAGCGGCTACTCGAACACGCCGTACTACGACCTGCCGCAGCTCGACCGCCTGACCGACGACAACACCGACCTGGCCTACCGCACCACCCGGCCGCGCCAGGGTTCGGTCATCACCACGCCCAACGCGGTGGACCTGGCGCTCTCGCCGCTGTTCGACCCCCAGCAGTACGCCATCCGCCGGCTGCTGGAGAACAAGGTCGATACGCTCGACACGATCCAGGTGGCGCAGTTCGGCCTGAACCAGCGCTTGCAAACGAAGCGCGGCTTCCCCGGCGCGCAGCACGTCGTCGATTGGATGAGCCTCGACCTGTCCGGGACGTACTTTCCGGACCCGGCGCGCGACAACTTCGGCCAGAGCTTCGGCCTGCTGGAGTTCGACTACCTCTGGAACTTCGGCGACCGCGTGGCGTTCACGTCGGCCGGGTGGGCCGACCCGATCCCCGGCGGCGTGAAGTACCTCAACGCCGGCCTGAACTTCAACCGGCCGGACGGCACCAACTTCTTCGTGAGTTACCGGCACGTCGATCCGCTCGGCAGCAAGTCGATGCAGGTTTCGTTGTCGTACCCGTTGAGCTCGAAGTACAGTCTGAACGTGTTGACGATCTACGACTTCGGGTTGAAGCAGTCGCTGGCGAACCAGTTCAACGTGGCCCGCGTGGGGGCGGACATGACGGTGCTGTTCGGGGTGTCGTACAACCCGATCGTGCAGAACCTGGGCTTCCAGTTCGCGATCGTGCCGAACCTGGCCGGCATCGGCGGCGGCCGCCTGGGGCAAGCCCCGATCCTGGGGAACCAGCGGTAGCGAGGACGGGTCGGGTGACTGGCGGAGGGCGACGGCTTGCCGCACGCAGTTTTGGGGAGTCTGCAGACATCCGAGATTGTTAGTGGTCGCGGCGATCAGAACGCTACTCATCGTCCGTGGATCCTACGTCATCTGGCGTTATGTTCAGGGAATGATCGAACATCGCGATGTACTGATCCGATTCGGTGAGCACATTCGTGACCTGCGAACGGCAAAGGGTTTGTCGCAAGAAGCTTTTGCTGCGCTGTGCGATCTTGATCGCACTTATATTGGCGGCATAGAGCGTGGTGAACGAAACCTATCACTTCGCAACATCGAGGTAATCGCTAACGCTTTCGGAATCAGCGTCTCCAAACTCACGGAGACACTGTGAGTAGAGCCAACCAGTCGCTACCCCTGCCGCTGCCTGAACCACCACTAAACGAAGGCGCGAAAGCACGGCTGAGTCGTAAGATTCAGACCCTTGATGACTCCACCTGCGCAGTTTTAGAAACTATTGTCGCCGGCCTGGCTACCAGGTTTGATGAGGTAATCGAAAAGGATACAGACATAGTCACCGCAGTGTTTGCCAGAAACTTCCGAACCCGCTTGCAGTTGCATCACGCTACGCATGAAGAGGTATTCAAAAAGAAGACATTCGAGTTTGCATTCAAGGCAGCGTCAATCGTCGCTGGTCGAACGGCAGAGATGGATCAAGACGTAACAAGTGCTGGGTATGATGTAAAAGTAGACGGGGTGCGTTATTCACTTAAGACGGAGTCAGGAAAGCGCCCCAGCAGTACGCAAATCAAAATCTCAAAGCTCATGGAGGCCAGGTGGATTCGCGAGTGTCGGACAGGCGAAGACTACCTCGCCAACATGGCGAAAGTGGCGAAACACTTCAGTCACTACGACCGCGTCTTAATGCTGCGGTCATGCCACATAACGGTTCCGTTTCGCGGTGTTCGATATGATCTCTGGGAGATTCCTCACACGCTGCTCAGATTGGTAACAACAATCAAATCCGGAGATTTTTCAGTGCGCTTGAAAAGCGGGACTAGTACAGTTATCGTGAAATCGGATGGCATGGATGTCTTCAAACTCAGGCTCGACGGGAGTGTTGAGAAGATTACGCTTGAAAGATTACAGCTAACCGTGTGCCGTAAACACGCGAGTTGGGCAGTCGCGGGCCTAGTCATGGATGCAGACTCGGACTAATCGAACAGACTCTTTCGCACTTGGGAGTGAGTGCCGATGTCGCCTCGCTTCATGTGCGTATTTTTCAGTACGACTTCCTCCATGACTGGCCGGTTGCCTGTTAGTATCCATTTGCAGACCGCAGACAACTGATAGGAAATCAGAGGGGGGACTGCGTCACCGATATGGCGATATTTGTTCGTGGCGCTTCTCGCGACGAACTGGTACGCCCTCGGAAACCCTTGCAAGATGGCCAACTCGCGAATTGTGCAAAGGCGATCCTGCTCGGGGTGACCGTACCTCCCGTTGCCGATGTGGCCGCACTCCCTCTTGATCGTGGGGGCCGGCCTGTCCCACGCCATGCGGCCGTACACATCGGGGTGAGAGCCGAGGTCGTCTTGCGAGATGTACCGAAGCATGGCCGGCGTCAAGATCGAGTCTCGATCTGGATGATTTCGCAGATCGGCCCACGAACCGCCGTTTTTAGGAATGCACTTCAGTCTTTTCATGTTCACTGCACCCAACATGGGACTTATGTGCAACGGGTCGTCGTGATTGGCGTCCCCGGCATTAACCTCAGCCAACCCCGCAAGAGCGCGACAGACGTGGGTGGACGGTACAGCGACTTCGTAACCGCTCCAAAGGTCCTCCATCGTGCGCAGCTCGAGGTCGCGACGTACGGCGATGACGAGCGACCGCTCACGCTGTTGGGGTAGTCCGAACTGACTCAGCATGTGGACGCTACCGTGAACACGGTAGCCGAGCACTTCGAGTTCAGTGGCGAGGCTTGCGTAGTGGTGGCTGAAATTTCCCTTGATCAGTTCCCGAGCGTTCTCCATCAAAAATACTGCCGGCATAAATTCGCGGACGAATAGTACACTCCGCCCGACTAGCGTGTTGCGTGCATCGTCAAGAGAATGATTTTTGTTAACCGTTCTAGAAAAACCCGTACAAGGAGGACAAGAAATTAGCACTGTTAATGGGTTGCTAGCAGAAACGCCTATTCTCGACGCCAATTCGATGGGTTCGATTTTCATCAAGTCCGACGCGATTGGAACAATGCCTATGTTTTCATAGTAGCTATCGTTGCATTCCAACGTGCCTTGGCCACTGCTTGGCTTCCCCGACTGCGCGTCAACGGCACCACTAATTTTGAATTCGTTACGCACATGAAAGCCATAGCTCATACCACCGGCACCGGAGAACAGGTCGATTACTGACCAAGGCTTCATCGAAAACCTCGCTTCTTGCCACTGTGTTTGATGACTATAGATATCAAAGGTTGGGTGTCTAGCCCAAGTTTCTGAAATCGCACCGATTATGCCACAACTTTTCCTGAGGAGTGCTTGAACCGTCACCATCAACGCCCGACGCCGCCGGCACCACATCGTGTGGTGCCGGCGGCGTCGGGCGTTTCACGGCTCACGGCGAGGCTACTCGAGGAGCAGCGTCGGCTCCCAGCCGACGCGCTCGGCGTTGGCCCGCAGCTTCTCGAGGGCGCGGTTCTGGATCTGACGCACGCGCTCCTTGCTAATGCGAAGCAGGTGGCCGATCTGACGCAGGCTGTGCGTGCCGCTGCCGGTCAGGCCGAAGCGCAGGTCGAGCACCTTCTTCTCGCGCGGGCGCAAGTTGTCCATCAAGAAGCGTAACGCCTCCTGACGCTCGTTGTTCTCCTGCAAGGTCAACGTCTGCGTGTCCGGCATCGCCTCGGTGAGCTTGAAGTCGCTGTCGTCGTCGAGGACCGCGTTCAGGCTCACCGGCGTGCGGGTCGCAGTTTGCAGGTGGTTAAGGTGCTCGAGGCTCGACCCGGTGCGGGCGGCGAGTTCCTGCGGGCTGGGCAGGTGCTTTCCGCCGTGGGCGAGGGCTTCGCTCTCTTGCTGCAGCAGGCCCAACTCCTGCAAGTGGTGCGGGCTGAGGCTGACGAGGTGGCTCTGGCGGGCGACCGCGATTTGCAACGTCTGCCGGATCCACCACGTCGCGTAGGTTGCTAAGCGGGTGCCGTGCGAGACGTCGAAGCGATCGATCGCCTGCATCAAGCCGCACACGGCCTCCTGAAGGAGGTCCGAGTAGCTCAGGCTGTGGTGGCGGAATCGCTTGGCGACGTGGGCGGCCAGGCGGATGTTCGCCGAAGCGAGCCGGTGCTTGTAGTGGACGTAGCGGTCGTGTAGCCGGCGGACGGCCAGCACTTCGCGGGTGGCGGCGTTGGCGTTGTCGCGGATGAACTGGGCCATCGGCCAGGGCTCGAGCGGCGGCTTGTTGGCGCGGAGGTCGGGGAAGTGGCGCGTCAGCACGCGGACCAGGTCGGTCTTGCACTCCCAGAAACTTGTGAGGAGTTCGCGTTCCTCGTCGGGGGTGAGCAGGTCGGAGGAGAAGGTGGCGTGGGCCTCGAACTCCACCATTTTGACCGACGGCGTCGGACGCATGGGCCTGCTGGCAATCGTCATTGTGGTCCCCCCCTACAGGGAATGTGGGCAAAAGTCTGGATGGAGCCAGCGGCACCGAACTTGCATTGCCCGAGGAAGTCTCGGAGACCAACCTCGACGCAACTGGCGGCGTGTCGTGCGGCGACCCGAGACTCTAGTTTCGGCGTCCACCGGTGGAACACTCCACGGCCGGGGCCGAAACCGTACTCCCGAATCACTGGACGCCCATGGCGTCCGTTCTCGCCGAACAGACCCCCGCATTCGGAGCGACCGGACACGGTCCGGTCCAAGTCCCGGCGAGCCGCCCGCGACGGGAAATCCCGGAAGCGAGTCGGCCACGGGGCCTTCGCAAACAACCCTCGACGCGCCCGGCAGTGGCGCGGCGAAACTTTCGCTCGGACGGTGGGGCACGGGCGGCCGAACGGGTCGGCGTGGCGGTGGTGACGGGCGAGACTCGAACCGGGCGGCGACGGCACGGGGGCCGTGTACCGAACTGACGCGGGTCGTCGCAACCGTGCGGACCACTGAGCCGGATAGCCCAACTGCTCCCTGGTCATCGAAGCAACAGGATTGTAATTGCCCCCGAGTACCACATCAAGCAACCGTTCCCGAAATCGGCCGAATTTTTCGCCCAGACCGTCCGAAGCCCGCACCCGGCAAGGTTGGGCAAGTTGGGCGGACGCCACGCGCGACTCTCTCCCCGACGAATTCGGCGTCGGAATTGGGGTTTTCCGGCGGCTTTTGCGGGAAGTGTGGATTTTAAGCCGCCCGGCCGCTTGCACGGAGTTAGATTGTTGCCGTGTCGCATGCGGCGTCGGCCCACGGGCGGCCCGACCCGCGGCGGGCTGCCCCGTGACCCCTTCCCCCGACGAACGGCGACGGCCAGACCATGACCCGCGGACTCGCGACCATGCTACGGAAGGTAGGGTCCACTTGAATCTCGACCTGCAGACGACGCACAGTCCGGGGCGGCTGACGCGGGCCGAAGCCCCGCTCCCCGCCGCCGCGACCCCGCCGCCGCTCCTACCGGCCCCGCGCTGCACGCTGCTGATCGTGGACGACGAGCCGGCCATCGTCGCCCTGCTCGCCGAGCAACTCAGCCCCGAGTTCGACGTCTCGACCGCCCCGACCGCCGAGCAGGCGCGGCGGTGCTTGCGGGAGCGGCCGGTTGACATCGTGCTGACCGACCTGCAACTGCCCGACGGCACCGGCATCCAACTGCTCGACTGGGTCCACCAGACGACGCCGGGCACGGCGCGGGTGCTGCTCACGGGCACCGCCCGCATCGAGGACGCGGCCGACGCCATCAACTGCTCGCGCATCCACCGCATGTTGCTCAAGCCGTGGCGCGGCGAGGACCTCGTGGCCACGATGCGCGGCGTCGCCCGCACGCTACTGCTGGAGCGCCGCAACGACCAACTCTTGGGCCAACTGCGGGCCTCCCACGAGGAGTTGGAGGACCACGTCCGGTCGCGCACGCGCGAACTCGAGGAGGCGTTGCAGCAACTCCAGGCGAAGAACCAGATCCTCGAGAAGATGGCGCTGACCGACGCCTTGACCGGGCTGCCCAACCGCCGCGCCATCGAGCTGATCGCGCGGAAGGAGTTACTGCGCCGCGTCCGCACGCCGACGCCGATCGCGTTCGGGCTGATCGACGCGGACCACTTCCGGGCGATAAACACCGCGCACCTGCACTGCGGCGGCGACCACGCGCTCGTCTGGCTGGGCCAGAAGCTGCAAGGCTCGCTGCGCGCCGCCGACGCCCTCGGCCGGGTCGGCGGCGAGGAGTTCATGGTCGTCGCCCCGGCCACCGATCGCGCCGGCGCGGAGGCCCTCGGCGAGCGCCTGCGGTTCGCGGTCGCGGAGCGGCCGACGCTCTACCAGGGGGTCGCGATCCCTGTGACCGTGAGCCTCGGCTTCGCGGTCTGCCCGGCCGGCGCGGTCCTGAACTACGAGGCGCTGCGCAAGCAGGCCGCCGCGGCGCTCTCCGAGGCCAAGGGCGGCGGCCGCAACCGCTGCGTCACGGCCGAAGTCGGCTGACGCTGCCGCGCGGGCCGGCCGGCCGTACCATGACGGGGTCCCGAACCCCGCAGCGGAGCCTGAGCATGACGCGACTCATCACGACCCTGGTGGCCCTGACCGCCCTCACCGCCTTGGGCCTGGGCACCGCCCACGCCGAGGACAAGAAGGACGACAAGAAGCCGGACCAGCCGATTTCGGGCACCTGGGTCAAAGAGGCCGACGGGGCCGAACTGACGTTCACGTTCAAGTCGAAGGACCAGTTCACGCTCAAGGCGACCGTCGGCGACAACGGCGTGACGGTGACCTGCAAGTACGCGGTCGAGAAGGGCGTCGTGAGCGCGGTCGTCACGGACGTGAAGGAGCAGGGCGAGTTCCCCGCCAAGCCGGCTAAGGGCTACAAGATGAAGTTCGCCTTCAAGGTCGCCAAAGACGTGGCGACGTTGAGCGACTTTGACGCCGACAACAAGGACGAAGTGAAGGGCGTCGTCGAGGGCGAGTACAAGGCGAAGAAGGCCGACTAGGCTCACATTCACACAAAACAGTTTGCCGCGGAGACGCAGAGGCGCGGAG
>JAYTUC010000106.1:0-2053 GCA_043744775.1 Fimbriiglobus sp.
GGCCACCTTGCCGCCGCGGTCGAGGAATGCCATCGCGTCCAAAGGAATGCCTCTCGCAAAAAACAGAAAGCGATTCACCGCAGAGAGCACGTGAGAAAGGCAAAAGCGTCACTTTAGGTTCTCGAAGCGCACTCGGCACCCCATCGCGTGCCGGCCCCGCATGGTTTGAACACGGACCGATGCCTTTCTCATGTGCCCTCTGCGCCCTCTGCGGTGAGTTGTTTTGGTCCTCTCTAAGCCCCCTTGGCCGGCAGCGCTTTCAGCTTCGCCCGCAGGATCTCGAGCGCCTTCGCGACCACGGGGTCTTTGAAGTCGCGCACCGCCTCGGGGCCGCCGCCGGCTCCGGGCTTGCCCTTGACCAAGTCAATGTCGCGCAGGTGGGCGTAGTACGCCGCCCGCTCCTTCTCGGTCAGCGGTACTTCGTTGCCCGCGTCCGGCTTCACACCCCACTCGTCGGCGTCTTTGCTGTCCGGCCAGCGGTGGATGTTCTTGCCGGCCGGCGTCAACCACGCCTCGGTGGTCAACTTCACCGCGGCCTGCGAGTTCGGCAGCGGGAAGACTTTTTGCACGCTGCCCTTGCCGTAACTCCGCTCGCCGACGACCGCCGCGCGGTGGTGGTCCTGCAACGCCGCCGCGACGATTTCGCTGGCACTGGCGCTGTTGCGGTTGACCAGCACGACCATCGGCCGCTCGGCCGCCGGCTCGAAGACGGTGCCCTCGGGCTTGGCCGCGTAGGTGCGCCGCGGCGGCTTGCCGGCCTCGCCGCGCCGGTCGCCGGTCGCCACGATGGTGCCCTCGTTGAGGAACAGGTCCGACACCGCGACGGCCTGACTCAGCAGCCCGCCGGGGTTGTCGCGCAGGTCGAGGATCAGCGCCGTCGCCCCTTGCTTCTCCGCGTCGGCGACCGCGTCCTTCAACTCCTTGTCGGTCTTGCCGCTGAAGCCCACGAGCCGCACAAAAGCGACCTTGGCGACGGGGTCGATGAGCCAGTCCCACTTGGCGGGGTCGGCGGCGTTGCGGGCGAATCCCTTCACGGGGTGGATCTCGATCATCGCCCGCGTCAGGGTGAACTCGCGCGGCTCCTTCTCGCCCTCGCGCAGGAGCGTCAGTTTGACCGCCGTGCCGGGCTTCCCCTTGATGAGGCCGCGCACCTCGTCGGGCCGCAGCTTCTCGACCGCCTTGTCGTCGATCTTGGCGATGATGTCGCCGGCCAGCACCCCCGCCTCGTAGGCCGGCGTCCCCGGCACCGGCGACTCGACGCGCAAGAACTGCGTCTTCGGATCGACGCCGAGCATCACGCCGACGCCGCCGAACTGCCCTTCGGTCTGGGCGTCGAAGGCCTTCAGTTCGTCCTCGTTGAAGAACGCCGAGTGCTCGTCGAGCCGGGACAGCCCGCCGTTGATCATCGCCTCGACGAGGCCCTTCTTCTCGTCGGCCGACAGCTCGCGGACGTAGTTGCGATCGACCTCGGCCAGGACATCGACCACGCTGCGGACGAGTTGGTAGTCCTTGTCCGGCGGCGGGGCCGTGGCGTTGACGACCAGCCCGACGGCAACGAGCACCGGCACGAGCACGACCCAGGCGAGGTTCCACTTCGACATGTACGTTCCTCGTTGCGCGGAAAGGTCCCTGAGAGTGTAGCGGCTCGACGCCCAAGGCGGGAGCGCGGGCCGGCACCCACAAGGGGATGCCCCTACAAGGATTCGGCCACAACGCCGGCCAACGGCTCACAGCCAACGGCCGGCTCTCGGCTCCGCCGCATGCGAACGGTAGGGGTACCCGGCCTGCGCCCCCGTGGTGGTAGCGGGCCACGCCCACCCCGCGGCCGCTCACTGGAAGTTGCGCTGCTTGACGACGCCGCCGATCGCCTCGAGCACCGGCAGGATCACCAGGAACGCCGCGTCGTCTTGGGCACGCACGACCCCTTCGAGGCGGGTGATTTCGAGCCGCGTCACCACGCAGAACAGCACCTCCTGCTCGGCCTTGGTGTAGCCGCCCTTGCCGCTCAGGATCGTCACGCCGCGGCCGAGTTCGCTCAGGATCGCCGCCCGCA
>JAYTUC010000107.1:0-7864 GCA_043744775.1 Fimbriiglobus sp.
TGCTGGTGCTGGTGCTGGCGTCGGTCCCGTGGTCGTCTACTGTGCGAGCGGCGTTCGGTCGGCTCGAGCCGTCGAGGCGATGCGCGCCGCGGGGATCGACGCGGTGTCGCTCGCGGGCGGCATCCGCTCCTGGGAGCGCCTCGTCGGTACAACCCCTGAGCTCTGCTAGCGCAGCCGATCGGGCGTGCTTACCCCCCAGCGAACGGCGGGAGCACATCGAGGAGGTCGCCCGACTTGAGCGTCGTCTCGATATCCGTCGTCGCCTCACTGTTGACGAGAAACGTGCAGCGGGAGAGTACCGGCAATGCGCTTTCGCCACCGGCGTGGGAGAGCGCCTCGCGAATCGTCGCTCCCTTCGGGAGTTCGAGCGCGAGTTCGGCGGCTCCAACCGCTTCTTCCGCGGCCGCGAAGAATCGGGCAGTGACGGATAGGTCTGCCGTGGCGGTGTCGGTGGTGGTGCTGCGGCTGGTGACGTCGTTGGTGTCAGTCATGTCAGCCTCCGATCGCGCTCATCGTACGGGTGGGTTGCACGAAGGTTCCCGTGTCGAGCCCGTGTCCCTCGGGCTTCGCCCACATCGCGTCATGCCACAGCGTCGCGATGTCGTCATCGCTTGCGCCACGGCGGAGCGGGCCGAGTAGGTCGGTTTCGGTGTGAGAGAACAGGCAGCTGCGCACCCCGCCCTCTGACGTCAGTCGGGTGCGTCTGCAGTCGGCGCAGAAGGGTTCCGATACGGATGCGATGATCCCGACGAGTCCGACGTGGTCTCCGGTGGTGGGGTCGCTGACGCGGAATAGTTCTGCGGGAGCTCCGTCGCGCGGCGCAGCATCCGGTGTCAGGTCGAATCGGTGTGAGATGAGTTCGCGGATTTCGGATGCCGTGATCATCGTGCTGCGCTCCCAGGAGTGATCAGCGTCGAGCGGCATCTGCTCGATGAATCGTAGTTGGTGCCCGCGGTCGATGGCCCACGCGAGAAGGTCTGGTGCTTCGTGGTCGTTGATGCCGCGCAGCAGTACAGCGTTGATTTTCACCGGATTGAGCCCCGCGGCGGCGGCCGCATCAATTCCGTCGAGCACGCGCTGCAGGAACGGCCGGCGGGTCACTTCGAGAAATGTGGCCGCGTGCACCGTGTCCAGGGACACGTTGATGCGGTCGAGCCCCGCTTCCCGCAGGTCCGCCGCGCGGGATGCGAGACCGATCGCGTTGGTGGTCAGTGAGATCTCTGGCCGGGGTGTGAGGTTCGACACGCACCGGATGATGTCAGTGAGGTCCTTGCGGAGGAGCGGTTCGCCCCCGGTGAAACGCACCTGTCGCACGCCGAGTCGTTCGACGGCGATTCGGGTGAGTCGTCCGATTTCATCAGCCTGGAGAAGTGCAGTCGCAGGCTGGGTGGGGAGCCCCTCCGCGGGCATGCAGTAGGTGCAGCGCAGGTTGCAGCGGTCGGTGACGCTGACGCGCAGGTTGTTGTGGACGCGGCCGAAGGTGTCCGTCAGCGGCGCGGTGAGTGGCAGCAGGCTCTTCATGACGCCTCCGGGTGGACCCAGGCGTCGCCGGCGGGCCGCACGTCCTTCTTCCAGATCGGCACGTCCGCCTTGAGCGTGTCGATGGCGTGCCTCGCCGCCTCGAACGCATCCACGCGGTGCGGCGAACTGACCGCCACCGCCACACTCACCTCGCCGACTTCGAGCCGGCCGAGGCGGTGGACGAGCGCGACACCGATCACCGGCCACCTCCCCCGCACGTCGGCTTCGAGCCGGTCGAGTTGGGCGGCGGCCATCGGGGCGTAGGCGTCGTATTCGAGGGCCAATGTCACCTCGTCGCCGGTCAGGGCGCGCACAGTACCGAGGAACAGCACGACCGCGCCGGCCCGCGGCGACGCGACACTGCGCGTCAGGGCGTCGGCGTCGATGGGGTCGTGCGTGAGCAGCGTCATACCGGACAGTGTATCACCCGCCGCTCACCGGCGGTATCACCGCGACCTCGTCGCTGGACGTGACGTTGTGGTCGTCGTCCACGAATTCGAGGTTCACCGCGACCCGGCAGCGCGTCAGGAGCGGCGCGGCGGCGGGGCGCAGGGCGTTGAGCGCCAGCCGCAGGCCGGCGACGGTGCGGGCCTCCACGGCGACACTCTCCCCGCCGAACAGGTCGCGCATCTGGGCGAAGAGTTTGACCGTGACCATGTCAGCCGTCCGTCAGGAGGCGGCCCAGTGGCCGCGCGAGCTTGGTGCGCAACTCCGGCATCAAACCGTATGCCAAGGCGAGGTACTGCACTGGGTGCAGCGTCCGCTTGCCGGCGGCGGTCTGCATCTGCATGCGGCACGCCCCGCACTCCGTCGAGCCGTACACCACCGCGTCGGAGCGCACGACATCGAGCATCGGCTTGCCGGCGGCCAGTGACGCGGCGAAGTTCTCCGCCCGCAACCCGTAGGTCCCCGCCATGCCGGAGCAACTCACGTCGATCGTCTGCACGGTCAGGCCCGGAATCAGCGCCAGCAGCCGCGGCCCGGCGGGGGCCTCGTTGGTGTCGGCGAGCAACGCCTTGACGTGACAGGGTACGTGGTGGCCGAGGCGCAGGGCCAGCGGCTCGAAGTCGGTGCGCAGCTCGCCGGCCTCGTGCAGGCCCCACAGAAAGCTCGTCAACTCGACGGTGTTCTCGCGCACCAGTTGGGCGTCCGGCGTGTCGAGCAGGTGCGCGTACTCCTGCGTCAGGGCCAGCGCGGCGGTGGGGTCGCTGCACACGACGACGTAGCCCTCGCGCACCAGCGGGGCGAGCGTGCGGACGTTGGCGGCGGCGGTGGCGCGGGCCGTGTCGATGTCGCCCTGGGTGAGCGGGGCCATGCCGCTGCCGCGCTGCCGCCAGGGCACGTAGACTTCGATGCCGTGGTGCCGCAGCACGGCGACGGTGGCCAGGCCGATACTGGGGTCGTGGTAGTTGGCGTACAGATCGACGAAGTAGACGACCTTCTCGGCCTTGCGCACCCGCGCGTCCGGCCGCGCCTCGGTGCCGCGGATCGGGGCGCGCTTGCCGGTCAGCTTCAGTCGCCAGGCGCGGCGCAGGAAGGTGCGGTGCGTGAAGCGGGGCAGGGCGCGCTCTTTCGAGATGCCGAAGAGCTTCTCGGCCAGCCAGCGCGTCGGCCGGGTGCCGAGCAGGGCGTTGGCGGCGTAGGCGAAGGTGCCGCCGAGCATCGACAGGCCCTCGACGCGCGCGGCCAGCCAGCCGCCGCGGCGGAAGCCGTGCGCGGCGTAGTGGGCCGCCTTCGCCTCCAGCGCTAGCCGCGGCACATCGACGCGGCTGGGGCACTCGACTTTGCACATCTTGCAGTTGACGCACAGCCGCGCGACCTCCTCGGCCTCGGGCGTACTCACGAACGCGCCGGGGTCGGCACTCTGTAACGCGGCCCGCCACAGGTTCGCCTGGGCGCGCGGGCTGGCGGCCTCCGCGGCGGTCGCCCGGAACACGGGGCACATCCGCCCGGCCGACTCCGCGCGGCACGCCCCACAGCCGTGGCACGCCTCGACCTCCGCCGCCAGCCCTGGCTCGCCGTCGAACATCTCGAGCGCGACCGGCCCGCGCGGAACTCGCGCCTCGGGGAACGGCCAGGCGGGGCGGCTGGGGTCGGCGTCGAACAACTTGCCGGCGTTGAGCAGGCCCAGCGGGTCGTAAGTCGCCTTGAGTTCGCGGAACACCGCCACCAGCGGGCCGAACTGCGCGTCGAGCCACGGCGCGCGCAGCAGCCCCGTGCCGCGCCGCGAGTTGACCGTCCCGCCCAGCGACAGCGCGAGCGTGTGGACGGCGTCGGCGAAGCTCCAGAGCGTGCGGCGGTCGGCCGGCGAGCGCGCATCAAGGATCGGCCGCGCCTCGACCTGCCCGGCCAGCACGTTGACGCGCAGCGGCACCGCCAGGTCGAAGCGCCGCGCCACCGTCTGCAAGCCTTTGAGGAAGGCCGCCAGCTCCTCGACCGGCACCGCCACGTCGTCGCAGCCGCCGGCCGGGCGGGGGCCGGAGCGCACCGTCTCGATGCCCCGGCGCGAGGCGTCGGCGAAGTCGCGCACGCGCCCGACCTCGCGCGGCACCGCCGTCGCCTCGACGAGGGCCACGAAGCGGTGGTCGCGCCGCAGCCGCTCGACCGCGGCGTTGAGCGCCTCGGAGGCCGCGGCCGGCGTGTCGGCCTCCGACTCGACGGCCAGGACCGCGCCGACCATCGCCGGCGGCACGACGACGCCGCCCTTGAGTTGCGCCGCCTTGCCGAAGGCGAGCCGGCGCTGGTCGAGCAGCTCGCACGACACCACCCCCGTCGCCGGCAGGAGCGCCAGCCCGGCCTGCAGCGCTGCGTCGAGCGTCGTGAAGCCGAGCAGCGCCCGCGCTTCGCCGCCGGCCAGCGGCACCGTGCGCAGAGTCGCCGCGGTGAACAGGCCCAGCGTCCCCTCGCTGCCGACCAGCAGCCGCGGCAGGTTGACGAGGCCGGCGGGGGTCAGGGCGTCGTGCAGTCGGTAGCCGCCGCGGGTGTAGCGCGTCGGCGTCCGGGCGAGCTGCGTCAGGTCGCGGTGCGCGGCCAGCAGCCCCGCCGTCGTGGCCCGCAGTTCGACGTGCCGCGGCCCGCGCTCCCCGGCCGCGACCTCGCGGTAGCCCGGCTCGCCGACCTCGTCGGCGTCGCCGCTGTCCCAGACGACGTGCAGGCTACGCACCAGGTCGCGGGCGTAGCCGTGCTTGAAGACGTTGACGCCGCAGGCGTCGGTCGCCAGTGCCCCGCCGACGGTGCCGACGCCGCGGCCCTGCGAGTCGAGGTCCGGCCCGAGCCGCCGGCCGCGGCCCGCGAGGAAGCGGGCGACGTTCGACAGCGGCTCGCCGGTCCGCACGCGCAAGTCGTCGCCGTCGAGTGCCATGCCGCCGCGGAAGTGCCGGCCCAGGTCGAGGACGACGCCCGAGGTCAGCGACTCCCCGGCGTCGCCGCTGCCGGCCCCCCGCGCGGCGACCGGCAAGCGGTGCTCGTGGGCGTACTTGACGAACACCGCCAAGTCGTCGGCGTCGAGCGGGCAGGCGACGCCCAGCGGCGTGAGCTGGAACGGCGAGGCGTCGGTGGAGTACAGCGACCGCGCCGCCTCGTCGAAGTGCAGGCCGCCGCGGAACAGGCCGCGCAAGTCGTCGCGGATTTGGCTCGGCGGCACCATGATGTCGTGCGGATCTCGTGAGGCGTGGCGAACACAAACCCAGTGAGGGGGCGCAGGCCGGGCACCCACGAGGGGTGCCCCTACAGTTCGCCTGCGGCGGAGCCGAAGACCGGCAGCCTGCCCGTGGCGCGGCCGGGCTCTTGTAGGGGCATCCCCTTGTGGGTGCCCGGCCTGCGCCGCCCGCGGCGGTAGCCGACGACCGCCCGCGTCGCAGGCTTCCCGACCCTCACGGCAACTCCCCTACCCGCGCCGGCCGAAGACCAGCGCCATGAACTCGTTGCGCGTCATCGGGTTGGTCTTGAACAGCCCGCGCATGGCACTCGTGATCGTCATGGCACCCGGCTTCTTGACGCCGCGGATCGTCATGCACGAGTGCGCCGCCTCGACCACGACCCCAACGCCGCGCGGCCGCAACTCGCGCATCACGAGTTCGGCCAACTCCTCGGTCAGGCGCTCCTGGACCTGCGGCCGGCGGGCGACCACGTCGGTGATCCGGGCCAGCTTCGACAGCCCGACGACCTGGCCGTCGGGCAGGTAGGCGATGTGGACCGACCCGGTGAACGGCAACAGGTGGTGCTCGCAGCAACTGCTGAAGCTGATGTCCTTGACGAGCACCATCTCGTCGTGCTGCTGCGTGAAGGTCTGCTGGAGGTAGACCGCGGGGTCGAGGTGCAGGCCGCCGAAGATCTCGGCGTACATGCGGGCGACCCGCGCCGGCGTTTGGACGAGGCCCTCGCGGTCGGGGTCTTCGCCGACGGCGGTGAGAATTTCGCGGACGGCCCGCTCGATGCGCCGCAGATCGACTTTGCCGGGGGCGGGCGGGGCGTCGCCGGTGCGGTCGTCGGCGTCGCACGAGAGCGGCGGCGGGAAGCCGTTGCGGGTCACGTCAGGCATCGGCGGGGTCTCGGCGGGAGGGCGACGCGGCCATTGTACGCGCCGCGCCCGACCGGCTACGGCCGCGGCGGCAGCTCGCCGTCACCGTGCGTCAACGGGATGTCGGCGGGCGGCAGGCGGCGCGGCTCCGCCGGCTGGTAGCGGCGGCCCTCGGGGCCGAACGGGCCGGGCGAGTTGCGCCCCTCGGGCAGCCGCGGCGCGGGGTAGTCGCTCGACGGCACGTCGGCCGGCGGCAGGCGGTTGCCGGGCACCGGGTCGCCGAGTTCCGGCCGGCCGCCGCCCGCGCGGCCACCGCCGCCGGACGAGCCGGTCGGGCAGTCGTCGGTGCAGGGCCGGCGGAACAGCCGGCCGTGGCAGCCCAGCCCGCCCAGAAGCGTGGCGGCGGCGGCCGTCGTGATGAACCAGCGTCGCATGACCGGACCCTTGCGGCGGAAACCCTCACCCCGATTGTAAAACGGCCCCCGGCGGTTGGCGCGCAAAGCGACGGCAATCCGCCGGGCGAGTCACGCGCCGGGGCAAGCTGTAGCGGTCGCGCCGACTGCGGCGGACTTCGGGCCGAACAAACTGCCGCGCAGCGAGCCGAACAGCGTTAACGTCACCGCCGCCGCGCCGACCGCGAGCACCCCGAAGACGCGCGGCACCGGCACACTTTGCGCGGCGAACCCCGCGGCCAAGTGGCCGACCGGGGCGCTCGCGCTGAGCATCATCGCCCAGAGCGCCATGACCCGGCCGCGCGTCGCCGCGGTCGAGTCGAGTTGCAGCGCCGACTGGCCCGTCGAGAGGTACAGCACCAGCCCGTAGCCCAGCGCCGCGGTCGAGAGCAGCGCCGGCGCGAGCGTCGCCGAGAACGCTAACCCCGAGAGGCCGGCCGTGGCGAGGGCCGCGCCGCCGACGAGGAACGCGCCGCGGCGGGCCGAGGTGCCGAACGTCGCCGTGGTCAGTGCGGAGAGTAGCGCGCCGACGCCGAGCGAACTGACCAGTACGCTGTATTCCTTCTCGGAGTGGCCCAGGACCGTCTTTGTGAAGGCGGGGAAGAGTGTGAGCGCCGGCCAGGCGAAGACGCACAGCGCCCCGGAGAGCAGCAGCAGCCCGCGGACTTGCGGCGACGCCCAGGCGACCCGGAAGCCCTCCCAGACCGACTGCCCGGCCGGCCGCGCTTGCCCCCTACCATCGACGGTGATGCGGTTCAGCGCGACTAGCACGGCGACGTAACTCGCGGCGTTGAACAGGAAGCAGCCGACCGCCCCGAGCAGCGTCGGGCGGACGCCGCCCGCCAACCCGGCCGACGACGCGGCGTCGGCCAGCAGGAACGCCCCGCCGGCGAGGGCGGGGCCGACGGCCCGCGCGGAGTTGAACAGCATCGAGTTCAGCGACACGGCGTTGATGAGGTCGGCACGCGGGACGAGGTCCGGGGCGAACGCCAGCCGCGCCGGCAGGTCGGCCGACTGCAGCACGCCGTTGAGCAGTTGGATCGCCAGCAGCAGACCAGGCGTGGCGCAGCCGGTCGCGGTCACGGCGGCGAGCATCAGGGCGGTTAGCAGAAAGCCGAATTGCGTCGCCACGATGAGTCGGCGCTTGGGCAGCCGGTCGGCGAGGTTGCCGCCCCAGGTGCCCAGCAACAGCGTTGGGCCGACCTGTGCGACGAGCATCAGCGGCGGCCACAGCGGGTCGGCCGTGAGGTCGTAGATCAGCCACATGAGTGCGGCCGACTGCATCCAACTGCCGGTGAACGAGACGATCTGGCCGAAGAAGTAGCGGCGGTAGTTGGGGTGCCGCAGCGAGCGGAAGGTGCGGTCGCGCAGG
>JAYTUC010000108.1:0-7843 GCA_043744775.1 Fimbriiglobus sp.
CCTGAGGCATGGGCGACAGACTACCCCAGACCGCGCAGCCGGTGCAAGCAAAATAGTTAAGATCGTGATAATAACTCGCGGTCAATCCCCCGGCGAGCGGGGGACGACAGTCCCCCGAGTGCCCCCACAGGCGGGAAGCACCTCGACTGAAGGGGACTCGGGGGACTGTCGTCCCCCGCTCGCCGGGACACCGTTGCCGTCGGGCCGAAATCGGCGGGGGAACCCGCCCCTGTCGGGGGATTTTCACGCCCCGGCGCTTTTGTGAACTAAGGAGTAGCGGTTACGCAATCCGCCCGCCGCCGTCCGAACTCCGGACAGTGACGGCCCACCCTCGACAACGGAACAGCCCGATGCCGGTCCGTTTGGTCAGCAACGAAGAACTCCCCGGCCCGCTGAAGGGCTACCGCCTCATCGAGCGCCTCGGCCGCGGCGGCTTCGGCGAGGTCTGGAAGGCCGAGGCCCCCGGTGGCCTGCTGAAGGCCGTCAAATTCGTCTTCGGCGACACCGACTCGATCGACGAGGACGAGGCCCGCCCCGCGCAGCAAGAGGAAAAAGCCCTCCACCGCGTCAAGACGATCCGCCACCCCTACATCCTCTCGCTGGAGCGCTTCGACAAGATCGACGGCCAACTCATCATCGTCATGGAGTTGGCCGACAAGAACCTCTGGGACCGCTTCCGCGAGTGCCGGGCGCAACAACTCCTCGGCATCCCGCGCGAGGAGTTGCTGGGCTACCTCGACGAGGCGGCCGAGGCGCTCGACCTGATGAACGACCACTACAACATCCAGCACCTCGACGTGAAGCCGCAGAACCTGTTCCTCGTGTACAACCACGTCAAGGTGGCGGACTTCGGCCTGGCCAAGATGTTCGAGGGGGCGCGGGGCACGATCACCGGCGGCGTCACGCCGGTCTACGCCGGCCCCGAGACGTTCGAGGGCTACGTCTCGCGCTTCACCGACCAGTACAGCCTGGCGATCTGCTACCAGGAACTGCTCACCGGCCGGCGGCCGTTCGAGGGGGCGAACACCAAGCAACTGCTGATGCAGCACCTCAACGCGGTGCCCGACGTGTCATCGCTGCCGCCGGCGGAGCGGCCGATCATCGCGCGGGCTTTGAGCAAGAAGCCGGACGACCGCTGGCCCAGCAACTCCGAGATGGTCCGGGCGCTCCGGGCGGTCAAGCCGGGGGCGACGGCCCCGAACGGGACCGGCCCTGGGGCGTACGGCACGCCGGCGCGGGCGAGGTCCGACACCCCGCTGCCGCCGGCCGGGCCGGGCCACCCGACCGCCCCGGCCACGACCGTCGAGGCGGCGACCGCCCCCCGCGGCGCGGTGACGGAGCCGGCCGCACTCACGCGCTCGCTGCTGTTCGGCTCGCCGACGGCCGGCGGCCCGCGGCTGGTCACGCAGCGGGTCGCGATGTCGGGGCTGGCCCCCGCGCTGACGCAGTTGCGCGCGCAGGCCACCCCGTCGCCCCGGCCGGCCCCCGCGGCGGGCGCGGCCGACGAGACGCTCGGCGGCGGCGTGCTGTTCCCCGCGCTCGTGGTCGGCGTCGGCGCGACGGGGCTGGGCGTGCTGCTGGCCCTGCGGCGCTCCATCCGCGAGCAGTTCGGCCGGGCCGACGCCGTGCCGACCCTGCGGTTCCTGTACCTCGACACCGACCCCGACGCCGCGGCCCTGGCGACGGCCGGGCCGGACGGCCTCAGCCCGCGCGAGGTGCTGCTGACGCGGCTGAACCGGCCGACGCACTACTTGCAGCACCCGACGATGCCGCCGCCGGAGAGCTGGATGCCGCCGGGGATGCTCTACCAGTTGCCCAAGAACGCGGCCTCGGCGGGCGGGGTGCGCGGCTTCGGCCGGCTGGCGCTGTGCGACCACTACCGCGCCGTCAGCCAGCGCGTCCGCCAGGAGGTCGAGGGCTTCGGCGACGCCGACGCCCTGAGGGGCCTCGGCGACTCGACCGGCCTGGGCGTGCGCTCCAGCCGCGGCCGGGTCTACGTCGTCGCGGGCACCGCCGGCGGCACCGGCTCGGGCATGTTCCTCGACCTGGCGTACCTGGCGAAGGCCCACCTGCGGGCCGCCGGCCACGCCCACCCCGAGGCGGTCGGCGTGCTGCTCGCCCCGCCGGCCGACGCCAAGTCGGCCAAGAACCAGGGCCTCGTCAACAGCTACGCCGCGCTCGCCGAGCTGTACCACTTCAGCGCCGGGGCCGAGTACCAGGCCCGCCCGGACGGCGGCGCGGCGGCCCTGAGCGACGCCGGGGGGCCGTTCGCCCGCGTGGCGGTGCTGCCCCTGCCGCGGCTCCCCAAGCCCCGCCACCAGGAGGCGGCCTACGCGCTGGCCGGGCGCGGCCTGTTCACCGAACTGCTGACTACCGCCGGGCGCGTCACCGACTACGTCCGCAGCGTCACCCCGGCGCGGGCCGGGGAGGGGCCGGTCGTGCAGTCGTTCGGCCTGCACCGGCTGACCTGGCCGCGCGCCGCGCTCCTCGCCGCCGCGACGCGGTCGTTCAACCGCCAACTGCTCGCCCGCTGGGCCGCCAAGGACTCGGCGCACCTGCGCGAGCCGCTCGCCGCGTGGCTCGACGACCTGTGGGCGCGCCAGAAGCTCGACGTGACCTCGGTGGTCGCGCGCTTCCACGCCGCCGCGGCGGAGGCCCTGCGCGAGTCGCCCGAGGCGGTCTTCGCCGCCGCCGTGGACAGCCTGCGCATCCGCACGCCGGGCGTGGGCCGGCTCGACAGCGCCGCCGCCTGCACGGTGCTCGACCAACTGATCCGCCTCGTCGGCAAGCCCGACGCCGAGCAGTCGGCCCCCGGCACTTTGGAGGCGACCGTCGCCGCGGTGGCCGCCGCCGTGGTCGCCGAGTGCGACGGCGACCTCTCGACCCTGGCCGTGTCGTTCATCGAGCAGCCGCAGTACCGCCTCGCCGGGGCCGAGGAGGCGCTCGCGCAGCACACCCGCCGCCTGCGCGAGACCATCGAGGGGCTGGAGTCCCGCGTCGCCGAGCTGGGCAGGGAGGTCGCCGCGTCGTACGCCCGGCTCTTCCAGGTGATCGGGGCCTTGAGCGGGGCCACCGGCCTGAACTCGCTGCCCGGCCGCAAGTCCACGCTGACCGCGGAGATGTACGACATCCTGCAGGCCTACCCGACCCGCCGGCTCCAGTTCGTCGAACTCAACGCCGCGGCCCAGACGTACCGCGGGCTGCTCGCCAACCTCCCGGACTACGTGCGCGACGTGAACTTCTGCCGCACGCGCCTCGCCGAGATGGGCCAGACCTTCGCCGAGCCGCCCGGTGCCGCGGCCCCGACCCCCTGCGGGACGCTGGTCCTGCCGGCCGGCTGCGACAGCGTGGCCTCGACCGTCACGCAGATCGTGGACGCCCTGCCGTCCGAGGACATCCTGGCCTACGACCAGGCGCTGCAGAAGGAGCTGGCGAAGACCTTCCGGGGGCTGGCGAACCTCTGCCTGAAGGCCAACCGCACCCCGGACTTCCTCGCGTTGCTGAGCGGGAGGACGCGGGCCTTCCTCGACGCGCGGCTCGAGACGACCGACCCGGCGACGATCCTGCTGCGCTACCAGGGCGAGGGCGTCGGCCTGAACGCGCTGCTGCGCCAGGCCTACGACGCCGCCGCCCCCGGCGTCGGCCCCGAGTCCGGCGGCCGCGCCCCGGTCGAGGCGACCCTCCTGGCCCTGCCGGCCGGCCGGCCGGCCGACCAGGTGCGCCGGGCGCTGCAGGGCGTCACGAGTGGCGTCGAATTCATCCCCGCCCCCCTGGCCGACGACATCGTGGTCTACCGCGAGTACCCCCGGCTGGAACTCGCCGCGCTGCCGCAACTCGGGCCGCACGCCAAGGAAGCCTACCTGCAACGGCTCAGCGGCGAGCTCAGCCCCCACAGCCGCGCCGACGTGCGCTGGACCGCCCCGCAACTGAGCTAGCCCGCCCCGGCCCCCGCCCCGGACGACGACCCGCGTACAGAAGGACGACGCCGACGTGAACGCCCCCACCGAACGCACCGAGCCGGGAACCGCCACCGCCGCCCGCATCGAGAGCCAGGCCGAGCCGGTGCCCGGCTACCGCCTGCTCGACCGCCTCGGCAGCGGCGGCTTCGGCGAGGTCTGGCGCGCCCAGGCCCCCGGCGGCATCTTCAAGGCCATCAAGGTCATCCACGGCGACCTGCGCAACCGCGACACCGACTCGCACCGCTTCGCCGAGCAGGAACTCAAGGCCCTCAAGCGCGTCCAGCAGGTCCGCCACCCTTACCTGCTCACCATCGACCGCTACGACATCGTGGACGGCCGGCTGATGATCGTCATGGAGCTGGCCGACTGCAACCTCTGGGACCGCTTCCGCGTCTGCCGCAAGGCCGGCCTCCAGGGCATCCCGCGCGAGGAACTGCTACGCTACATGAGCGAGACCGCCGAGGTCCTCGACCTGTTCGACGAGAAGTTCCAGCTCCAGCACCTCGACATCAAGCCGCAGAACCTGTTCCTGCTGCACGACCACGTCAAGGTCGCGGACTTCGGGCAGGTCAAGGACCTCGAGAACCACATGGCCGAGGTCACCGGCGGCATCACGCCCGTGTACGCCGCGCCGGAGACCTTCGACGGCTTCGTGTCGCGCTACTGCGACCAGTACAGCCTGGCGTGCGTCTACCAGGAACTCCTGACCGGCGTGCGGCCCTTCGACGGCACGAGCATGCAGCAGCTGCTGATGCAGCACCTGCAGATGGCCCCGAACCTGGCCCCCACGCCGGCGGCCGAGAGGGCGGCGCTGGCGCGGGCGTTGTCGAAGCAGCCGAACGAGCGGTTCCCGAACGTCCGCGCCATGGTCGAGGCGATCCGCAACGGCTCGCCACCGGCGCGCACGAGCCAGCCGACGCCGCCATCGGGGGTGCAGTCGCTGGCCGCCCGGCCGGGGCCGCCGGTGCCGGAGGACCAGTCGCCGTCCGGGCGCATCGAGGTCAGCCTGACCGGCTCGCCGGGCCTGGCGGGGACCGACCTGCCGGGCCACCTGGGCGGGCTGGTGCCCGCGACGTACGCCCCGAGTTCGCGGGCGGCCGACTCGTTCGCGGCGGCGCTCTTCCCCCGCGAATCGACGCCGTTCCCGCCCGGCCTCGTCGAGACGGCCGCGCCGCCGGACCGCGAAGCCCCCGCCGACGTGAGCGGGCCGGGCTGCCTGCGGCCGGCGCTCGTCGTCGGCCTGGGCCACACCGGCCGGCTCGTGCTCCAGCGCCTGCGCAAGCAGGTCGGCGACCGCTTCGGCACCCCGGACAAGGTGCCGACGCTGCGCACCGTCTACATCGACACCGACCCCGACGCCCTGGCCGCCGCGACCGCCCGCCCCGCCGCCGGCTACGGTGCCTTGGCCCCGGACGACGTGGTGCCGGCGAAGCTGGCCCGCGCCGCGCACTACCTCCGGCCGCGCGTCAACGGCCGCACGCTGCTCGACGGCTGGTTCGACCCGTCGTGGCTGTACAAGTTGCCGCGCAACCCCGTGACGCTGGGCCTGCGCGCCTTCGGCCGGCTCGCCTTCGTCGATCACCACCGCGCCATCGCCCACAAGGTCGCCGCGGAGTTGGGGGCGGCGACCGACCCGCAGGCGATGGCCGACGCGCGGGCGCACACCGGCCTCGACCTGGCGACCAACCGCCCGCGCGTCTACGTCGTCGCCGGGCTGGGCGGGGGCACCGGCGGCGGCATGCTCATCGACGTGGCGTACGCCGTCCGCCAGCAGTTGCGCAAGCTCGGCTACGCCGACGCGGACCTCGTCGGGCTGCTGCTGGCCCCCCCGGACGCCGCGCCCGGCGGGGTCAGCCCGCAGGCCCAGGCCAACACCTACGCGGCGCTGACCGAGTTGCACCACTACGCCCGCCCCGAGGCCGAGTTCCGCGCCGTCTACGACGAGCGGGTCGCGCCGGTCCGCGACGGCGCGGCCCCGTTCGCGCGGGTCGTCCTCGTCCCCGGCCTGGCCTACCCCGTCCCGGTGCCGGGCAGCGCGAGCGGCGTGACCTCGACCTCCGCGCCGCGCCCGAGCTTCACGCCCACCGGCATCGGCGCGCCGTCGCCGCGCAACTCGGGGCTGACGCGCCTCTCGGGGACGACGCGGCTGGCGGCCACCCGCCGCTCCGGCGTGCAGGGCGTCGAGGCCGACCGGGTGCCGCCCGCCCGCGCCGCCGACGACACCCTGCCGGACGCCGTGGCCGACGCCGCGGACTTCCTGCGGCTGCAACTCTTCACGCCGGCCGGCCCGCTGCTCGACGAGGTGCGGCCCCCGGCGACCGACGCGGCCCACGGCAGCTTCGTGCAGACCTACGGCCTGACCCGCTTCGGCTGGCCGCGCGCGGAGGTCGTCGGCCGCGTCGCGCGCATCCTGAGTACCGTGCTGGTGAACCACTGGGTGTCGCCGGACGCGGCCCACGTCCGCCAGACGATCCCGGCGTGGGCGCAGGACCAGTGGGCGCGGCACGGCCTCGAACTCGACGCCCTGGCCGGTGGCCTGTTGCGCGACGCCGAGGCGGCGACCGGCGTGGACCTGGCCCAGGTAATCGCCCTGGGCACCGGCCAACTGCAGCCGCAGGGCTGGCTGGCGCGGACGCCGGACGCGGCCCGCACCGGCGCGGTCGTCGATCAGTGGGTGAACCTCCTCGGGCGGCCGAACCTCGTGGCCGGCCGCGGCACCATCCTGCCGGCCGCGCTCGCCGACGCCGCCGACCGCCGCGTCGAGTTGGCGCTGGCGGAATTCACCGGGCTGTTCCCGAACCTGATCGAGGCCCCGCAGTTCCGCCTCGCCGGCACCGAGGAGACGATCCGCCAGGTGCTGGGGCTGCTCGACCGCGCGCGGCAGCGGGCCGACAAGGAGGCGGCCGCCGCGGACGGCCAGGCGGCCGCCGCGATCGACCTGCTCGCCGGCCACGCCAACAGCGACCGCGGGACGCGCAAGCTGGGGGCCGCCGAGCTCGCCGACGCCCTGCGCGACTTCCCCCGCGCCCAGGCCCGCGGCCTGCAACTCAAGGCGGCGACGCGGGTCTACCGCAAGCTGCGGGACGTGCTCGTGGCGCTGCTCGCCGAGGTCGCCGGCTGCCGCCAGCGGCTCGAGGCCGGCGTGCCCGAGTTGGGCGTCGAGGCCGAGGCCGCCGCCGACGCCGCGCTGCCCGGCGAGTTCCTGCCGGCGGGCTGCGACGGCACCGAGGAGGCGGCCCAGCACTTCCTCAAGTCGCTCACCGACGACGACTTCACCGACCTCGACTTGCGCGTCCAGGAGGGCCTCGAGCGCAACTTCGGCGGGCTGTACCAGGCCTGCCTGAACTCGACCGAAGGCCACGCCGGCGTCTTCAAGGTGCTCCGCGAGCAGACCCGCGCCTACCTCGAGTCGCGGCTCGGCGAGGTCGATTTCGCCGGGATGCTCTTCGCGCACTTCGGCGGCCCGTCGCACGCCGCCGCCGGCCTGGCCAGCGCCTACGAGTCGGCCCGCCCCGGCCTCGTCGGCAACGGCCCGTGGTCGGCCGGGGCCGTCAACCTGTACGTCGGCCCGCCGGGCGCGGGCGGCGACCCGGTGCGCGAGGTCGCCGCCGAGGTGCTGCCCGACGGCACCATCGACGCCGCGGCCCCGGACGAGGTGCTGATCTACCGCGAGTACACCGAGGTGCCGTTGGGGGCGATTCCGCAGTTGGGGGCGCTGTGGGTGAACGCCTACAAGAACTTCGCCGACCAGTACCAACTGCCCCCCCACGCCCGCCTCGACGTGACCCAGTGGACCGACGTCGATGCGCTGTAGTGTGACTGGCGAGCCGAGGGCGTGACGGTTCGGGTTTCCGGGCGACGCGCCTCGCGGCACGGCTGGCGAG
>JAYTUC010000109.1:0-28769 GCA_043744775.1 Fimbriiglobus sp.
GTGACCCTGCGGGCCTCGCCGACGGCCGCGCCGCTGTTCGTCGGGGCCGGCTTCGTCAACGTCTTCTCGCCGGCCGTCGCCAAGGACGGCACCCTCTCCGCGGCCGGCGTGGGCGGCACGCAGGACACGCTCTCGCTACTCGACGCCAAGCTCAAGGGCGTCGAGACGCTGCCGGGGGTCAACGGCGGCGCGACCTTCGACGCCGCCGGCACGACCCTCTACACCGTCGATACCGCCTCCAGCGCGGTCGTCGCCCTCGACACCAACGGCTGGCGCGAGAAGTACCGCCTCGACATCGGCGAGGCGGTCGGCAACACGTTCCTGGCGATTACCCCGGACTCGAAGTACCTTTACGTCCGCACGCCGAGTGGCTTCCGCCAGCTCGCGCTGCCGGTCGCCGACGGCAAGCTCGCCGCGTTCGAGGTGACCACGCCGTACCCCGCCATCGCCACGGCCGGCACCACCGCGGCGGTCACCGTCGCCGCCCGCGACGGCGCGGGCAACCCGATCCCCGGCTACGTCGGCACGGTGACGTTCACTTCCCCCGACGCCGCGGCGGTGCTGCCGGGGCCGTACACTTTCACCGCGGCCGACGGCGGCAGCCACACCTTCGCGGTGCGGCTGGGCACCCCCGGCAAGCAGAGCTTCACGCTGAGCGACCTGGCGCAGGGCGTCAGCGGCACGCAGGGCGGGGTGAGTGTGAACGCCTTCGGGCCGCTCGCCACCATCGCCGCCGCCCGCGGCGACCTGACCTACGACGCCTTCCGCGGCCGCCTCTACTACACGACCCCCGACGGCTTCGTCCAGCGCTTCGACGTGGCGACGCAAACGCTGCTCGCGCCCTGGAAGGTCGCGGCCGACCCCGGCGGCATCGACCTGGGCCTCGACGGCCAGTTCCTGTACGTCGCCGACCGGGTCCGCGGCGCGACGCAGGGGTTCCTGCGCAAGGTCAACGCCGACACCGGGGCCGTCACGAACGTGCCCTACGACGTGGCCACGCTGCACGGCTCCGGGCTAGTCGATGTCGCCGTGGCCGCGGGCGGCGCGGCGGTCCTGATGACGCGCAGCGGCGACGTCTCGCCCGGCATCCCCTGGCCGGGCAACTACCAGCCGGCGCTCCGGCTCGACACCGCGACCGACGTGATCTCGTCCGGCGGCTTGCCGATCTTCGCCGCGACCGACTCCACCGCCACCCGCAGCGCCGACGGCAAGCGGCTGCTGATCTCGTCGGGCAGCCGGCCGCGGCAGGTCGATCCGACTACCCCGCTCCTGGGCGTCTACGACGCCACCTCGAAGTCGATCCCGAACTCGTTCCAGCCGGCCGCCGACACCCGCAACGTCCTGTTCGCCGCCAACGCCGACGGCTCCCTGTACGCCGGCGGCACCAACGGCGTCACGGTCTACGACAAGGGCCTGGCGGTCGTCAAGAACTTCGCCGGCGTGTCCGCCGGCTTCGCCTTCGACCCCACCGGGAGCTTCCTGTACCTGGCCAACGGCACCACCAGCAAGCTCGAGACTTACGACACCGCGAAGTTCCGACTCCTGACCAGCCAGCCGTTAGGCGAGGGGCTGGGGGCCGTGTCGCCCTACGGCAACGGCACGCTCGTCGTCTCGCCGGACGGCCGCTACGCCTTCCTGGCGACGCCCACCGGCGTGCGACAGTACGACCTGTTCGGCCCGACCGGCAGCGTCTCGATCGCCGGCCTGCCGGCCTCGGCCGTCGCCGGCACGTCCCTGACCGTGACGGTGACCGTGGTTGACTTCTTCGGCGCGCCCTTCGTCGGGCTGGTGCGGCTCATCGCCGGCGACCGCCAGGCGACGCTGCCGGGCGACTACCTGTTCACGGCCGCGGACAACGGCTCGAAGTCGTTCGCGGTGACGTTCCGCACGGCCGGCACGGTGACCCTGACCGCCGGCAACCCGGCGACGGCCGTGACGGGGGCGACGGCGACGACCCGCGTCGTGGCCGCGCCGCCGTCGCAGTACGTCTTCACCGGCTTCCCGACGGCGGTCAACGCGGGGGACGTGCAGCCGCTGACGCTGACCGCCCGCGACGCCTTCGGCAACCTCGCCAACAACTACGCCGGCACCGTCACGGTCACGACGAACGACCCCGGCGTCGGCCCGCGGACGGTGACGTTCTCCGCGGCCGACCGGGGCGCGGTGACCCTCAACTACTCGCTGGCCACGCCGGGCGCGCAGACGGTCACGGCGACGGACACGGTGGACTCGACGCTGACCGGCTCGCAGGTGACGACGGTCAACCCGCTGCCGGTGCCGCCGCCGCCCCCGCCGCCGCCGCCCCCGCCGCCGGCGGTGCCGCCGCCGCCGGTGCCGCCGCCCGCCGTGCCGCCGCCGCCGACCTCGGTGGTGCCGCCGGTGGTGCCGCCGCCGCCGGCCCCGCCGCTGCTGGGCCAGGCGAAGACCTACGCCGTGGGCACCGACGCGGGCGTGATCAACCAGGTCGTGACCTTCACGCAGACCAACCAGGTCGCCGCGACGTTCCGGCCTTACGAGCCGGGCTTCTCCGGCGGGGTCCGCGTCGCCATCGCCCGCGAGCCGAACGGCGTCACCCGCCTGGTGACCGCGCCCGGCCCCGGCCGCTTCCCCGACGTGGTCCGCTTCGACCCGGCCACGGGGACGCAACTCGACAGCTTCCAGCCGTTCGAGGCGACCTTCACCGGCGGCGTGTTCGTCTCCACCGGCGACATCCTCGGCGAGGGCTACGACGCCATCGTCTCGTCGCCGGACCGCGGCGGCGGCCCGCGCGTGCAGATCCGCAGCGGCCGCACGCTCGAAGTGGTCGCCGACTTCTTCGGCATCGACGACCCCGCCTTCCGCGGCGGCGTCCGCACGGCCGTGGCCGACGTCAACGGCGACGGCGTGCCCGACCTGATCGTCGCGGCCGGCTTCGGCGGCGGCCCGCGGGTCGCCATCTTCGACGGCCGCAGCCTGCGCGCGGGCGTCACGCCCGTGCGGCTCGTCGCCGACTTCTTCGCCTTCGACGTCGCGTTGCGCAACGGCGTCTACGTCTCCGCGGGCGACATCACCGGCGACGGCAAGGCCGACCTCGTGGTCGGGGCCGGCCCCGGCGGCGGGCCGCGCGTCAAGGTCTTCGACGGCGCGTCGCTGTTCGCGCAGGGCGCGACGGCCGTGCAGACGCTCGCCGCCGACTTCTTCGCCGGCGACGTGACCAACCGCGGCGGCGTCCGCGTCTCGGTGAAGTCCCTGGCCGGCGGCCAATTCGCCGACCTCCTGACCGGCGACGGCGAGTCGGGCGGCCGGCAGGTGCGGCTCTACGTCGGCCGCTTCCTACGCGGCGGCAACCCGCCGTCCGGCCCGATCGACGACGCCGGCAGCCTGCCCGGCGGCTACACCGGCGGCGTCTACGTGGGGTGAGCCGGGAATCCCTGGAGTCTCGCCGTGGCCTCCGCGAAGTCCTGGCGCTCGTTCTTCCACGCCTCCACGACGGCCGTGTTCGTCGTCGGGGCGTCGCGCCGGCTGCGCTACGCCAACCCCGCTTGGGAGGCGGTCACCGGCGCGGATTGGTCGAGGCTCCGCGGCCTGCGGCTCTCGGCGTTCCGCAGCGCCACGCCGCTGGGCCAAACCCTGATGCCGCCGCCGGAGGTCTGGGCCGGCGAGGCGGCCCGCGTCCGCCGCGCCCCGCCCGACGCCGCCGCCGGGCCGCCGTGGTGGGACTTCACCTTCGTGCCGCTGCCCGGCCCCGACGGCACGCTACTGGGCGTCGTCGGCTTCCTGACGCAGGCCGGCGAGCGTGCCACACGCCGCACGCCGGCCAAGCTCCCCGCCGACCTCGCCGCCGCGCAGGCCGACCACGCCCGGCACTACGGCTTCGAGCTGCTGACCGGCACCTCGACCGCCGGTGAGCGCTTCGTCAACCTCGTCCGGGTCGCCGCGAGTACAGCCGCCCCCGTCTGGCTCGTCGGCGAGCGCGGCAGCGGCAAGTCGCTGACCGCCCGCGTCCTCCACCACCAGGGGCCGACCCGCGGCAAGGCGTTCGTGGCCGCCGACGCCCACGGCGTGCAGCCCTACCTGCTCGACGCGCTGCTCTTCGGCAAGGGCGGCGCGACCCTGCCGACGCCCCAGGGCGGCAGTGCCGTCGGCACGCTGTACCTGCACGACCCCGGCCTGCTGCCGCGCGACTTCCAGGGCAAGCTCGCCGACTACTTGAGTAAGCCGGCCGCGCCGCGGGTCGTCTGCGCGTCGGTCGCCCCGCCGCACGCCGACGCGCGGCTGATCGACGGCTTCGCCACACGCTTCGGCGTGCTCGAAGTCCGCATGCCGACACTGCGGAGCCGCCTCGATGACCTGCCGTGGTTCGCCGAGCGCGTCACGCCGCACCCCGTCGCCGACGCGGCCTGGCCGGTCCTCGCCGCGCACGACTGGCCGGGCAACTTGCGCGAGTTCGCTGACACCCTGCGGGCCGCCGCCGTCCGGGCCGGGGCTTTGGCGATTGCCCCGGAACACCTGCCGCGCGTGTTGCGCGAGCGGCACCTGCTCGCGGCCAACCCGCTGCCGCCGGCCCGCACGATGGCCCTGGCGGCGGTCCTTGAGGCGGTCGAGCGCCGCATGATCGAGGACGCGCTGCTCGCCTGCCGCGGCAACGCCACGGCCGCGGCCAGGCGGCTCGACATGCCGCGCGCGACCCTGCTGCGCCGCGTCGAGGCGTTTAAAATTCCCGCGGCCGACGGGGGGACGCCGTGAAGTACCCGCAAGTCGTGATGTGTACGCTCGACGACGCGCTGCCGAACATGCTACGCGGCTTCCTGCACGACCACCGCTGGCGGCTCACCGAGTTGCGGCAGCCCGAGGCGGTTGCCGCCCAACTGTCGCCGCCGCGGCCGAGTGTCGTGTTCTGGCAACTCGACCCGACCGCCGACGCCCCGGTGCCACTGCGCCTCGTCGGCGAGTTGTCGCGCGACTTCCCGGACGCTCCGCTGGTCGTGGTCAGCGACGCGAAGTTGCCCGTCGAGGAGCGGCCGGCCTGGACGGCGCTCGTCCTCGACCTGGGGGCGAAGTACGTCTTGTTCCCGCCGTTCACGCGGCTCGTGCTCGAGGACCTGGCCGGCGGGCTGCTGGCCGCCGCGATCGAGCGGCTGACCGGCGGGCCGCCCGAGCCGCTGCCGGCCGACCCCGAGGCGATCGACCTCGCCGAGGGCGGCCTCGCCGACGAGTGATACGCAAACGTGCGGAGCGCTGATGCCGATGAGAAGCGTACTAACTCAAGTGTTCCCGAAGGAACGAACTGTCGAGGTCGTCAAGCACTCTAAAGTCGACGACTGAACCGATTTTGTTCAAATCCCGTCCAGTAACTTCGTGCAAGATGCAGTAGGCACACAGGCGGATATCGCTAGAATGATTTGGATCTTGCACAACCTCGGCAAGAAACCTCGCTACGGACACATCTTCCGCCGACCGTCTTTGAACAAAGTCATTTGACTTGAACCGATCCAGCTTAGCTGTAGTGTGTCGTTGAGCAATATTAATGATAACTGCCCCCCTCGTGGAGTCATCACTTGCTCGTCGAAAAGCTTCTATAAAATCGTTCACGACAAAACCCATGATTGTGTGATAAAAAATACTATCGATATTAACACATCGCAGAAGTGTTGGCTAAGACGCGCGGCAATCTTACCGCGCGACTTCTTGGGCTACTCGATGGGAGCCTACTGGATGTGCTGGAGTACCGTCCGCAGACCTTCCAAGTGCGCACGCAATCCGGCGATCCGTCCAGCAGCGACCTGACCGATGCCACTCCCAGGGGCGACGTTTTCGGCGGTCTGCACCCACCAGTTCAGAGTTTGTTGGGTCGCCCGAATCTCAGCTTGGGTCGCCGCGACCCCGCCTGCTGTTGCGGTGGCACCGCCTCCGAACGTGCCTACGCCCAAGACGACTTCGCCACCGGCAAACAGCGCGATACCCGCCGGGACAGCGACAGCGGTTGTGCCTGCGAGCAGTTGCCGATCGGAGGCGTTAGCCAGCGTATCGTCTGTGAACCCGACCTTGTGCAACGTCCAGTCGGTCGCCGCAACGACAGTACTATCGTACCAGTCGCCACCGATTTTGCGGTCGAACCAGGCAGAGTAGCCGTTGACTCAGTTAGACGGAGTCACGCGATCTTCGAACTGCGTGCAGGAGAGACGAGTCTTAGGCTGCCTGGGAAGCACATCCGCTACGCTCTCATCAACCGGTCGGAAACGGCACTCATCACTCGACTCAGCATGGGATCCTACCCCTCGTTGAACATGGTGATCACCAGCGACACGCCGGTTTTGTGCAGGGACTTAAACACGTGTCCGGCCGTGTCAAGGCAAGATGGAAAAAAACGTGGTGAACGGTCACCGCCCTATCATGACCCCCGTCCGGCCGCTACGGTTCGAGGGTCTTCGCGATGATGCCGTCACTGAGGTGGAAACTCCGCGGCTCGCTCCTGACCGCGCTCGTCGCCACGCCGGTCGCGTTCCTCGTCGGCACCGGCTTCTACCACCTGTGGACGACCGGCTGGGCCTTCGTCACGTACTGGCCCATGGCGACCTGCTTCTTCACCGCCTATGCGCTGAGTTGGTACTGGGCGCGGCAGCTGCGTCGGGCGGCCCCCGCGGCCGACGGCGACCCGCTGCCGAACTACTGGACCGACCGCGACCGCAAGGCGTGGGAAGTCGTCGAGGCCAAGATCGCCACGATGCCGCCGGTGCCGACCAAGGAGTTGACGGACCTGAGCCGCTACGCCACGCAGACGCAGGAACTCGCCGTCGCCGTGGCGAAGGTCTACCGCCCCGGCCAGTCCGACCCGTTCGCGCACCTGACGATGCCCGAGGTGCTGGCCTGCGGCGAACTCGTCACCCACGACCTGACCAAGCTGGTGCGCGAGGGCGTGCCCGGCAGCCACCTGTTCACGCTCGGCGACGTGCAGCGCCTCTACAACGCGGTGGACTCGGCGACGACGTGGTATCCGCGGCTTCGTAACGTCTACTGGGCCGCGTCGCTGGTGTTCAACCCGGTCAAGACGGCGGCGCAAATCGCCTACACCAAGGGCATGATGGGGCCGGCCCAAGACGGCGTGAAGTCCAACGTCTTGCAGTGGTTCCAGGCGGTCTACTTGCGCGAGGTCGGCCGCTATCTCATCGAGTTGAACAGCGGCCGGCTCAAGGTCGGGGCCAGGCGCTACCTCGAGCTGACGCGCACCGCCGCCGACCCGGCCGTCGTCGCCGACGCGCCCAAAGTCCCCGACGGGGCGACCGTGGAGCCGCTGCCGCTGACTGTGGCGATCGTCGGCCCCGTGAAGGCCGGCAAGTCGAGCCTGGCGAACGCGCTCTTGGGCGAGCAGCGGGCTGCGACCGACGTGCTGCCGCTCACAGCCGGGCTGGTGCGCTACACGCTGCGCCGCCCCGGCCTGCCGGCGTTCACGATCGTCGATTCCGCCGGCTTCGGATTGGCCGGCCCGACCGAGGACGACGTGCAGACCGCCCTGCTCGCCGCCAAGGAGGCCGACGTGTTGCTGCTCGTCGTCCCGGCGCGGAGTGCCGCCCGCGCCCCGGAGACGGAGTTCCTCGACCGCCTCGTGAAGGCGATGGCCGCGGTGCCGAACTTGAAGCCGCCGCCGCTGGTCGGGGTGCTGACGCACATCGACCTGATCTCGCCGGCGATGGAGTGGTCGCCGCCCTACGACTTCGCGGCCGGGACTCGCCCCAAAGAGGTCAACGTCCGCGACGCCGTGAGCGCGGCCGGCGAAGTCTTCGGCGGCATCGAGGCGATCGTGCCGGTGTGCGCTTCGGCCGGCAAGGTGACCGGCGTGCAGGACGAGTTGCTCGCGGCGATCTTGGCCCGCGTCGGCGAGGCCCGCGGCGTGAGCCTGCTGCGGGCGCTGTACGCCGAGGCCGACGCCGACAAGGCGAAGCGCGTCTGGCGGCAACTGCAAACCGCCGGCGGCCACGCGGCGCGGCTGCTACTCGACTGGGCAAAGAAGTGACCGGCGAGCTTACGGGGCGAATTTAGGGATCGCACGCTTCATGAAGTCGTCGAAGAGCGGCACCGTGAACGCCATCTCGCCGTGCGCGGGGCTGCAAATCATGCCTTTGCGGATGAGGGTCGCTCGCCGCGGGCTGAGGCTCGTCAGCTTCACGCCGAGTTTGCTGGCGATGTCCCCGGTGCGCTGCGTCCCTGCGCCGAGTTCGGCCATCGCCCGCAAGAAGTCTTTCTCGCCCGGCGTCAGACGGCTGTACCGCACCCGAAAGAAGTTCTGGTCCAGCCGCTCAATGACGCTCACGGTCGCCTTGCGGACGACCGCGTCGGTGATCGGGCTGGCAGTCGCGGCGTTCCAAGCTTGATAGCCCCACTCCTGAAGGAAGTACGGGTAACCTTGTGTGAGCCGGTAGACCTCGGCCAAAGCCGCCGGCTCGAACACCACTCCCGCTTCTCTCGCCGGCTCGCGGAGTGCCTTGGCGGCGTCCGCCGCTGACAACGCCCCCACGTCTGGGAAGGCGAAGAGTCGCTCGGCGTAAGACTTGGACTCGCCGGCCAGTCCCGGCAGGATCGGCAGCCCGGCCCCCAGCAGGACGACGGGCAGTTGCCGCTGCTGCAACTTGTGCATCGCCATGATGAGCGCGCCGAATTCCTTACCGCTGAGGTATTGCACCTCGTCAATCAGGACCGCCACCGCCACGCCCCTGGCTTCGGCCGCCTCGCCTACGGCGACGAGCAGGTCGGGCAGGTCGAACTCCAAGTCGCCGCTGTCGGCCGTCCCCTTCTTGGGATCGACGTCCAGCCCCACCTCCACTTCCCCCGCCTTGAACTTCAAGACGCCGACGAAACTCCGCAGGACCGCCCACGCCTGGCGCACCTTGTCGCCGGCCCCCGCGACGCGGTCCAGCTTGTGCAAGAGTATTTTGAGGGGAGGCGTGATTAACGCCCCGAGGGGCTTCCCCTCGTGCGCTTCGACGGCCGCGGTGAAGTAGCCTTCGGCCTCCGCCATCCGCTGTAGTTCGTTCAGCAGCACCGTCTTGCCGACGCCACGCAACCCCGTCAGCAGCAGACTCTTCGCGGGGCGCTTGACTTTGACTCGTCCGAGTAAAATTCGCCCCTCTTCGAGGATCGGTTCGCGCCCCACCAATTCGGGAGGGGGAGAGCCGGCACCAGGACAGTAGGGGTTCTTGATAGGGTCCATGACGACGAGTCTACTCGTTTATACATGGGTATACAAGGAACGCGCAATAATCGGCGATAACTCGTCGCGCCTCCGTCCCAAATTTTCCGACGCCGGCGGATCTCGGGGGACGATCGTCCCCCGCCACGTGCTTGCTACCCCGCCGGGTCGATCACCTTGACGCGGATTCGCTTGCGGATGAAGCGGTCGGGGGCGAGGCGGGTGAGCGCCATCAGGAAGCGCATGCGGCGGGGGAAGTTCAGTACCCCCGGCCGGCCGGGGAGTCGCCGCAGGATCTCCGCCGCCCCCGCCTCGGCCGTCATGAGGAGCGGCATCGGGTGCGTGTTCTTGGCCGTCATCGGCGTCTCGACAAAGCCGGGGTAGACGCACGTCACCGCCACGCCGCGCGGCCACAGGTCGATGCGGATCGCCTCGCAGTAGCTGCTCACGGCCGCCTTCGAGGCGCAGTAGCCCGCGGCACCGGGCAGGCCCTTGTACGCCGCCATGCTCGCCACCGCGACGAGGTGCCCCGTGCCGCGTTCGAGCATCCCCGCCAAGACAGCCTCGTAGGCGTGGAAGACGCCGAGGTAGTTGACGTTCGCCATCCGCGCGACGCCCTCGACGTTCTGCGGGTCGATGCCCGTCGGCTCGCTCACACCCGCGTTGGCGATGAGCACGTCCGGCGGGCCGAGGCGGTCGGCGAGGCCGCGCAAGCCGTGCAGCGTCGCGGCGCGGTCGCTTACGTCGAGGGTCGCCGCCTCGATCGTGCCGCCGGCCGCCCGGACTTCGGTCGCCAGCGACTCCAGCAATTCGGCGCGGCGGGCCGTGACGCCGACGCGTGCTTCCTGCGCGGCGAGCGCGACCGCGAGCGCCCGCCCGATCCCACTCGACGCCCCGGTGATCAGAACGGTCTTGCCGCGGAAATTCGTCGCCATGCGTGCCCCCGGTGGATCCGTCGCGGCCGGCAGGGTCGCGGGCACTCCGCCGGCCCCGTCTGGGGATACTTGCGGGCCGGCGCTTGGCAAGCCCGGCCGGCGCGGTCATGCTGAAGGTTGATCGTCCTGCGCCGCCGTGAGGTCCGTGATGCTCCGCTTACTCGTCGCCCTGTTCGCCACGGCCGTTGTCGCCTCCGCCGGGTCGGCGCAAGTCACCTACCCGCCGCGGCCGGAGTCGTTCGACGTTCAGTTACGCTACCGCATCCGCGCCGACCGCGACGAGCGCATCCGCCAGTACCGCGAGCTGCAGCGGCACCTCAAGTCGCTCGATTTCGTCGAAGTCGCCCGCGAGGACGGCGACCTCGACGTGTTCGACGGTGCGGCCGAGGCGTTCAGCGGCACGCTGCCGTCGGCGAACCTCGACCGCCTCTTCGGCAACCCGAACGTCGCCACCGCCGTCGCCGTGCCGGCCGGCCAGGCGCTGCCCGCCGACGGCAAGACGCCCGTGGCCGTGCGCGTCCGCATCGCCGCCGGGTTCGGCCGGGCGGAGCAGCGCAACCTCCACGAGCAAGTCGTGCGGCAACTCGGCCTGCTCGGCTTCCGCGAGTCTGTGAGCTACGACACCGCCGGCGACACGCTCATTCGCGGCACCCTGCCCGGCGAAAACGTCTTGAAGCTCACGAAGGACTTGCGGACGCTGCCGTCGGGCTGGTTCCTGCCGGCGGTGGCCCTCGACCAGCAGCCGGCCCCCCTGCGCACCACCCTGCCGATCCGCACCGTCGAGGTGCTGACAACCTCCCCGGCCGCGGCCGAAGTCGCGCCCGCGCCCGCCGCGCCGGCCGCGCAAGCCGCGTCGCCCAAGTTGACGCCGGACGCCCGCGCGGTCGCCGAGGACGCCGCGAACGCCGGCAGGCCGCAGCGCTTCGACCTGGTCCTCGACGAGGCGCCCGGCGACGGCTGGACGGCGTTGCGGGACCGCCTCCGCGCGGCGGCCGAGAACCTTTCGGTCGAGGGCCTCGTCGGCCGCGTCGTGACCGTGCGCGTCGCCCGCACCGCCGACGTGGCCAAGCTCGCCGACGTGCTCGAAGTCCGCTCGATCCGCCTGCCGCGTCTCGGCAGCCCCACCGTCGCCCCGGCTGCGGCGGGGGCCAAGCTACCGGCGGTCGCGGACCTCCTGGCGCAGTCTCGCGTCGAGACGCTGCACCGCCTCGGCTACCGCGGCTTGGGCCAGCACGTCGTCCTCGTCGGCACCGACTTCGCCGGCGTGTTGGCGTCCGGCAAAGCGTTGCCGGCGGGCGTCGAACTCCTCGATTTGACGGCGGAACTCAGCCCCGACCTCACGCCCGACCCTGCCGCGGGGGGCACCGGCGTTGGCACGCTTGCCGCCCAGGTCGTGCATGCGTCGGCCCCCGAGGCCCGGCTGACGCTGGTGCGGATCAGCCCCGCCGCGTTCGCGCAACTTTACGGCCTGGCGCGGGTCGTGGCGGGCGACAGGGCCTCCAGCGAGGCGATGCAGACGCGGGCTTTCGAGCTGACCCGCCGCACCGTCGTGCTGACCGCCCGGCGCTCGGCGGTCCTCGACGAGTACTCGAAGGCGTTCGGCGACCTGGGCGACGAGGACCGCACCGCCGCCCGCCGCGCCGCCGCCCGCAAGGCCCTCGACGACCTGAGCGCCGACGAGAAGGACTTCCGCGCCGTCGTCGATCGCTTCGACCGCCTGAATGCGAAGCTCGACGGCCTGCGCGGGGCGAGCGTCGTGGTGAACACACTGGTTTGGGACACCGGCTACCCGCAAGACGGCCTCAACGAACTGAGCCGGCTGATCGACGCCCGCTACGCGCCGGCCCCGCGCCAGTCGGCGTTGCGCACGCTCAAAGGCCCGCCGGCCCCGGTCTGGGTGCAGGCGGCCGGCGTCAACGCCGCGCAGGTCTGGTCCGGCCCCTTCCTCGACGCCGACGGCAACGGCGTGATGGAGTTCGCCCCCGAGTCGGTCGCCGTGCCGAAGTCCCGCTGGACGCGCGAACTCAACTTTCTCGACCTGCCGACGCCCGACGGCAAGCCTGCCGAAACGCTGCCGGCCGGGATGCAGCTTCGGCTGACGATCCAGTGGCGCGAGCCGCAAGACCCCGGCGGCTTCCTGCCGCGCGAGCCGGTGCTGCCGTTCACCCTGCGGCTGTTGCGGCAACTCGACCCGACGGGTAAGGCCGCCGCGACCGACGACTTCGAGGAGGTCGGCCGCTCCGCCGGCGAACCGGTGAAGTTGCTACGGACGCCCGCGTCCGGGGCCTTCGAGCAGACGCTGGAGCTGACGCTGCCGGCCGCCGGAGTCTACGCCCTGCGCGTGGACGCCCGCCCGGCGTTCGATTACCCCCTCGCGGCCCTCCGCCAACGCATCGAGGTGTCGCCGCGCGTCGTGATCGAGCGCGTCGGCCCGGACGCGGCCAAGGGCACCCCGGCATTCCGCACCTTCCCCGGCGGCCGCGACGGCGTCGGCACCCCCGGTGACAGCCTGACCGCTCTGACGATTGGCACGAGCGACGGCCGCACGCAGCGCGGCACCGGCCCCGGCGTGACCCTCGGCGCTAAGCCCGACCTCGTCGCCGCCGGCGGCGTCACCTTGGGGGCCAACTCGTTGACGGGCACCGCGGCGTCGGCCGCGTTCGTCGGCGGCAGCGCGGCGGCCCTCGCGTCGGCCGGCGTGCGGGCGACCGACCTGACCCGCCACTTCGGCCTGACCCCCGGCGGCGAGTTCGTGCTGCCCGAGGAGTGGCTGCGTAGTCTCTCGCCGAGTCGGCGCGAGCGGTAGCCTCTCACCCCACCGCCAGCGGGACGCGTCCGTAAGCGCGGCCGTTACCGCCCTTGGCCGTCGCGGTCGTGAGCGCGAGCTGGTACAACTCCTCGCCCTTGGGCGTCGGGTACTGGCCGGTGATGCACGCCCGGCACAGGCGGTCCTCGGGCAGCTCGATGCAGCGGGCGATGGCGTCGAGCGGCAGGTAGGCCAGGCTCGTCGCGCCCAACACCTCGGCCATGCGGGCCTGCTCGACGCGCGTCGGCACGTCGCCCTTCATGTGGCGCGGGGCGAAGAGTTGCGTCACCTCACTCATGTCGATGCCGTAGAAGCACGGGGCGACGATCGGCGGGCAGGCGACCCGCACGTGGACCTCCTTCGCCCCGCCACGCTCCTTGAGGAAGCCGAGCAGGTTCATGAGCGTCGTACTGCGGACGATCGAGTCCTCGACGAGGATCACGCGCTTGCCTTCGAGGACCTCGCGCAGCGGCGTGAACTTGAGCCGCACCTTGTCGCCGCGCTTGGCCGCCTCGATGAACGTCCGGCCGACGTAGCGGTTGCGCATTAGCCCTTCGAGCGACGGCAGCTTCAGCGCGAAGGCCATGCCGTCGGCCGCGGCCTTGGCGGTGTCGGGCACGGGGCAAACGATGGTGTTGCCGTCGTACAGGTCGGGGATCGCGTCGAGCCGGAGTTCTTGCATCGCCAACTCGCGGCCGAGCTTGGTGCGCGACAGGTAGACGCTCCGCTCGTCGAGCGTGCTGGCGACGTTGGCGAAGTAAATCCACTCGAAGAAGCAGTGCGCCGTGCCGGTTGAGGGGGCGAACCGGTGGACCTTGCAACTGCCCGGCTTGACGTGGATCAGTTCGCCGGGCCGGAGCGACTGCACGTTCTGGAAGCCGAGGTTCTGCAGGGCCACACTCTCGCTAGCCGCGCCGAAGACGCCGCCCTCGACGGCCCAGCAGACGGGGCGGAGGCCGAGCGGGTCGCGGCAGACGACCATCTCGCCCATCGCGTTCAAGAAAACGATGTTGTAGGAGCCGTCGAACTTGCCCGCGAGCCGGGTGAAGACCTCGACCACGTCGGGGGCGTCGGGGCCGACGAGTTCGAGGGCGATGAGGTGCATGATCGCTTCGGTGTCGTTGTCGCGCGTCAGGTGGTAGTCGTTGAGCGACTGGATCTCGGTGCGGAGTTCCTCGAGGTTGGCGAGGTTGCCGTTGAACGCGAAGGCGAACCACTTCCACTTGCAGCCGTGCTTGCGCTCGAACGGCTGGGCGTAGGCGCGGGTCGTCGGCCCGCTGGTGGCGTAGCGGGTGTGGCCGATGGCGGCGCGCCCGGAGAAGTCCTCCATGATCTTCTCGAACTTCGCCACCTGGCTCATGCGAAACGCCTCCGCGACGAGTCCGACTTCCTTGTAGGTGTCGAGCAGCGAGTCGCGGTCGGGGTGGTAGGTGGACATGCCGGCGGCGAGCTGGCCGCGGTTCTGGAGGTCCACGAGCATGCGCGGCATGAGGGTGTGGATCTGGTCGGGGTCGCCGTCATGGACGCGCGAGGGGATCGTCTCGTCGAAGTGGTAGAGCGCCGCGATGCCGCACTCGTGCTTCAGCCCGTCCATGCCCAATACCCCCGTCCGGTGGAGAACGCCCGACAGCGGGAGTATTCTACTGCGCGAAGCGCGCCGGGCGGCCGTCACACCTTGACGAGTTTGCCCACAGTCGAGCGCTGAATCAAGCAGGGGGCGCAGACGCAGTCGGCCTTCGCGGCGTGGAGGTGTTGCAGGCCGTGCATCACGCTCCCGTCCGTGAGGAAGCGGTTGAGGACCACATCCAGGTAGTCGTGGTCCTTCGCGTGGTAAGCGCGGAAGACCGCGTAGGCGACGTGGTCGGCGTACTGAACGCAGCGGGTGTTCTTCGACGAGACGAAGTGCGGCACGTCGGCGATGTAGCTCGCGCTTCCACTGCTGACGCCGGCCCGACGAAAGTCGCGAGCGATCTGGCGTAGCGTCGTTTCGCTGGTGCTCTCGTCCAGGAAAATCATGCCCTTCTCGTCGTAACCAGTTTCCAGGTGACGCGCGCGAAGGAACCGGTCGAACGACTCGGTGATGACGCGGAACGCCGCGCCCATCGGGTCGAGGTCGGGGTACGACGGCTTATGCACCGCACAGGCAACGGCGCACGCCGGCAGTGGGGCGGCCGCGAACGTGTTCAGCACGCTGTGGATCACGCGCTTGCGCATCGGTTTGGGCATGAGCTTCCACGGGTCGTCTCTGCCGGCCCACGTCGCGGAGGCGTGGAACTCGACCGCGTCAGAGTCCGCAGGGTTGTACTCACGGGCCAAGAGGTCCAGTTGATGCGTCAGGTCGTTGACTTGGTGTTCGGAGATGAGGACGCCACCCAATACGAGGTGGTCCTCGTTGGCGTTGCTTGCGGACCCCGAATCGTCGAGGTATAGGAGGAACATGACTTGACTACCTGGGCGAAGGCGGTAATAATTCGGTGCGGTTGGGAGGGCTTCACGAACGGTCCGCAGGCACCTCTAGGTGCCGCCCGGCTGCATGCTTGTCTTTTCAGCCGGCGAGCCGAGTGCCCGCCGGCTGACTTTTTACGCACCAATCATTTCTGTCAATCAACTCCACCTCTTCGTAGTGCTCATATTTGACGCCTTGGAACAGTAGTTCGCGTGGCTTACCAGTGTGGTGGTTTGCTTCGGTACATTGCAGAATTTTTGTAAGCGAGGTCTTAAGGTTTATGATCGCCGGCAGTCAGGACCGTACTGCGGCGAGTTCGGCGTGGGTTTTCCCGCCGACCGACCGGAGGTAATCGACAACCTCCCCCCAGCCTGCCCGTCGAGCGGCGTCGAGCGGCGTACTCCTTGCCTCTAGCGGGTTCACCACCGCCCCGCGCTCGACGAGCAGTTTCACGACGTCCAAGTGCCCATCGCCCGCTGCCATGCTCAAGGGCACAGACCGCACGCACCCCTCGAAGATGCAGTTGACCGGCACGCCGATGTCGAGCAGGTAACGAACCACCTCAAGGTGCCCGGCCGCAGCGGCGTACATCATCGGCCCCTCTGGCTGCGGGATGGAGTCGGTCGGGTTGGCAGGGGCAGTCACGTCGGCCCCCAGCGACACTAGCAGTTTGAGCACCTCCAGGCGACCGTTGTTGACAGCCATCGGCAACCATTGCTCCCGGCCACTATCAAGAAACCTGTGTTGCGGATACTCGCGGAGCAAAGCACCGACGGCGTCCGCGTCGTCGCGCTTGATGGCGTCAATGATGCGATCGACCTCGTCCATTTCAGGTCCACCTGTGCGTATCGGAACCCATGCCTGGGCGACTCCATCAGCCTAATACTTGATTGTGTCTCATGAACACGCGTCGGGAATTCCCGACGATTACCTGCTCAGAAAAGCCTGGTTGCCCGGACCAAGAGCGCCTCAGCTACTCGCCAGGATGTGCAGCACGTCGGCGTCCTTGACGACGTAGGTCTTGCCCTCGGTGCGCTCGAGGCCCTTCAGCTTGCACTCCTTTTCGGAGAAGTGGTGCGACTCGAAGTCGGCGTAGCCGATCACGTTCGCCCGCACGAACCGCTCGCTCAGGTCCTTGTGGATCGCCCCCGCCGCGGCCACCGCGTCGCTGCCGCGATCGACCGCCCACGACCGGCACTCGTCGTGGCCGACCGTGAAGAAGACCTCCCGGCCCATCGCGTAGAACAGGTCGCGCACCACCCGGTCGCGGCTGAAGGTAGTCAGGCCCAGGTCGGCCATGAACGCCTGCCGGCTCTCGTCGTCGAGCTCGGCCAACTCGGCTTCGAGCTTCACCGGGGCTTGCGTGGCCGTAGGGGCCAGGGCCAGCAGGTCGGCGGGGAGGGGGTCGTTGAAGCCGCCGTCGCCGCGGTTCACGAACACCGCCTCGGGCTTCAGCGTCAGCAACTGGAAGCTGCGCAGGTGCCGCTCCTCCTGCTCGGTGATGTGCTGTTGCGACGCGGGGGTGCCGGCCTCGAGCGCGGCGACGACCTTCTTGAGCGTCGCCAGCTCGAACTCGTCGGCCTCGCGCTCCTTGGCCGGCTTCGCCTTCTTGAACTGCGCCTCGACCTTGGGGACGCGGTTGCCGACGACCTCCATGTCGGCGAACAGCAACTCCTCGCGGAACTTCGCCAACTGTGTAGCGAAGTCGGTCGCGCCGAAGCCGTCGAGGACCACGACGACGCCGTTCGACTCGCGCAAGACCGCCAGGCGGCGGGGGTTGCCCTCGCGCTCGTCGGCGAGGAGGCCGGGCGTGTCGAGGAACTGCACCTCGGCGTAGGTCAGCTTCTTCGGCTGGAACTTCTCCGCGATCCTCGCAAGCCGCTCGTCGGGGACCTTGGTCGAGCCGACTTGCCCCTGTTGCACCTTGGCGGGGTCGGGCGTGACCCCGGTGAGCCAGCGGAAGACCGTACTCTTGCCCGTCCCCTGGTAGCCGACCAAGCCGATTTTCATGTGGGAACTCCGTGGAGATGACTGGAAGAGGAGAGTTTAGCCGCAGAGACGCAAAGGGCGCGGAGAAGACCAAACACAATGTTTTGGTTCTCTCCGCGCCCTTTGCGTCTCTGCGGCTAAACGGTTTTTCTGCGCTACTCGGCGGCGGGCTTGCCGCGCTTCTTCGCCGGGGCGGGGATCGGGACCGCGGCCTCGGCGTCCGGGTCGAACTCGTCGCTGCCGTCGCCGTTGTCGCCGTCGCGGTCGTGCAGCGCCATCGCCCCGGACAGGCTCTCGGCGGTCATCGCGGCGTGCTTGGCGAGCACCTCGGCGATGATCGCGTCGCGGACCGACGGGTTCTCGCGCAGGTACGCCTTGGCGTTGTCCTTGCCCTGGCCGAGCCGCTGCTCCTTGTAGCTGAAGAACGCGCCGGCCTTGGTGAGGATGTCGTCCTCGACGGCGACCTTGATCACGTCGTCTTCGAGGTCGATGCCGCGGTTGTGCATCAGGCAGAACTCGGCGGTCTTGAAGGGCGGCGCGATCTTGTTCTTGACGACCTTGACCTTGATCTCCGACCCCACCGGCTCGTCGCCGTCCTTGATGACGGTTGACTTGCGGACTTCGAGCCGCACCGAGGCGTAGAACTTCAGCGCTAAGCCGCCCGTGGTCGTCTCGGGGTTGCCGTACATCACACCGATCTTGAGGCGGATCTGGTTGATGAAGACCATGCAGGTCCGCGTCTTACAGATGCTGGGGTTCAAGATGCGCAGCGCCTGGCTCATCAGGCGGGCCTGCTGGCCGACGCTGGCGTCGCCGATCTCGTTGTTCAGCTCGTTCTTCGGCACCAGCGCCGCGACCGAGTCGATGACGATGATATCGACGGCGTTGGACTTCACGAGCATCTCGGCGATGCGCAACGCCTCTTCGCCGTAAGTCGGCTGACTCACGAGTAGCGAGTCGAGATCGACGCCGATCCGCTTGGCCCAGGTGGGGTCCAGCGCGTGCTCGGCGTCGATGAACGCGGCGACCCCGCCGGCGCGCTGCACGTTGGCGATGGCGTGCAGGGCGATCGTGGTCTTGCCGCTCGACTCGTTGCCGTAGATCTCGACGACCCGGCCGCGCGGGATGCCCTTGCCGCCGAGCGCCAAGTCGAGGCTCAGCGAGCCGGTCGAGATGCCCTCGACGTTGGCCCCGGAGTACTCGCCGAGGGACATGATGGCCCCCTCGCCGAACTCCTTACTGATCATCGCTAGGGCGTTCTTGAGTTCCTTACTGTCCCGCGCGTTCTCCGCCATCGTCCCGACTCCTGCGTAGGGTAGTTGACACGCCCGCGTTCATCCGCCGGCCTGAAAAGAAGTTTAGCCGGACGCGGCCCCGGTCGATACGTCGGTAGCCCCCAAGTGTACCCGCGGGCGGCGTTAAAGCCACGGGGCGAATCGACAATCTCCCCGGCTCCCGGCGGGCGGCTCAGTGGCTTTCGTCCTCCGCCGCAATCAGGTCGGCGAACCAGAAGCCGTCGCGCTCGACCACCTCGCCGCCCCGGACCCGGATCGGCGTCTCGAACACGGGGCCGGCGTGGCAGAAGGTGTGGAACTCGCCCCGCTCGCCGCACGGATCGACCCCCGCCGGCAGGTCGGCGAGGAGGGCGAGGTCGAACGCGCGGCCGGCGAACGCCGGCGACAACTGCCGGGGATCGACGCACGCCAAGGTGGCCCGGAAGCCGGCGGCGATCATCGCGCGGGCCAGGGCCGGGGTGTCGTCCGCCGTCCCCCAGACGGGGAACAACGGGTCGATCCCGGTGCCGGCCAGTTGCCGCTCGCGGTACGCCCGGATGTCGGCGAGGAAGAGGTCGCCGAACGCGAACGCGGTCACGCCCGCCGCCCGCGCCCGGCCGACCACGGCCCGCATGCGGGCCTCGTACTCGTCGTTCGGGCAGGGCCACGGCAGCGGCACCGGCCACAGCGGCAGGCCGGCGGCGGCGGCCTGGGCCTCCGCCAGTTCGGCCCGCACCCCGTGCATGGCGACCCGCCCGAACGCCTCGTTCAGCGTCGTCACCAGCCCGACGACCTCGACCTCCCCGCGCCGCCGCAGCAGGTGCAACGCCCACGCCGCGTCCTTGCCCGAACTCCACGACACCAAGACTTTCGGCTTCATACCGCGAGCGCCTTTCCGATGACAAGTCCGTGGGTCGCGGGCCGCCTGGCGCTAATAGTCGCCCGGCACTTCGCCGCCGCTGCGGGTGGCCAGGGCGTCGTAGACCGACTGGCTGACGGCGTTGTTGACCTGGCGGACGGAGCCGTCGCCCAGCAGGAACTGCACGCCCGCCGTGTGGCCGCTGGACATGGCGTCGGCGTCGGTCACGACGCCGTCGTTGGGCAGGTGCGCGCCGCAATGCCCCAGGACGAACCCGGACGCCCCGGAGAAGTCGCCGGGGGACCGGACCGACGGGTCCTGGGAATTCGGGATCGCCCCGACCCAGGTCGAGAGCGACATCGTCGAGCACCGCTCGCCGACGAAGAAGGTGTTGCTCAAGCCGTCGGTCACATCGGCCACCCGGAAGCCCCTGGTGCCGCGGACGAAGGCCCCCGCGTGGGGCGGCGTGGTGGTGTCGTCCACGCCGTCGTTGCCGTTGCAGGCGACGTAGCTGCCGCGCGCCAGTTGCCAGCTCCCGCTGCCGCCGTCGGTGGCCACGAAGGTCGTCGCCGAACTCGGGTCCGAGGGGCACTGGAACGCCTTCAGGAAGGTCGCCCGGACGGCGGGGACCGGGGCCGTGCCGGACCCGACGCCCAGTTTGGTGTCGATCTGTCGCCCGAGGTTGTCCTGCTCCAGGTCGGTCAGCAGGAACGACGCCCAGCCCCAGCCCGGCCCCTGGTCTTTTTGCGGCCACGGGGCCACGTCGTAGTAGCCGGGCGGGAAGCCGTTGTTCCGGTCGTGGTAGCCGTGCAGCGCGAGGCCGATCTGCTTGAGGTTGTTCTGGCACTTCATTCGCGACGCCGACTCGCGGACCTTCTGCACGGCCGGCAGCAGGAGGCCGATGAGGATGGCGATGATCGCGATGACCACGAGTAACTCGATGAGCGTGAAGCCGCGGCGGGATCTGGTCGTCATGGGGGTCCCCAGGGTCAGCGGAAGGGAGCCGCGACGCGGGCGCGTGCGGACGGGGCGACGCCGGGGCGCGATCGCGCCCCGGCTAGGGGTTGGCTTGACGTGGGGTGGTTGTCAGACGGACCGCGGCGGCGGGGTCGGGGGGACGTGCCGCAGCGGCGCGGCGGAGTCGTCGCGGCGGGCGGCCGGCGCGGCGACGCCGAAGCTCGGGGCCGGCAGCGTCGGGGCGACGGCGACGACGGCCGGCTCGAGCGCGATCGTGCCGGCCGCCGACTTGCCGCGGCACTTCTGCGACGCCTCGCCCATCACGAGCGTCAAGCCGAGGACCCGCGCGGCGGGCTTCGCCTTGGCGGCGCACTTGGGGCAGTCGTCCGGGGCGCGGGCGGGGGCACACCGGCGGGCGGCGACGAGCGGCCGGACGTGCGCCGGCGGCTCGAAGCCCTGCGCGTCGGCCCAGAGGAGCTTGTCTTCGAGCGTGAAGCAGCAGCAGTCGCCGGCCCAGCAGGCGGTCGCGGTGAGGCAGCCGCAGGCGCGCGCCTGGCAGGGGAACGGCACCCCAGGCGACGCCACGCCCGGCGACGGCAGCGGCATCCCCGTCGCGGCCACGGCCTGGCTGGCGAGCAGCAGCGCGAGCAGTGCCCCACGCAGTCGCCGGCCGGGAGTGGATCGCACGCGTCGCATGAGGGAGTTGTACGGCGGAATGGGAGGGCCAAGGTAAGAAAGCCGAAACCGTATCGATTGTCTCCGCCGCCGAACGGCCCGGCACGGCGACCGCCGAAGCGACACGCCTCGGGAAGCCTACCCGCCCCTGCGGTCGGCAGCGTCGCCGCGTTCGGCGTAACTTCGCCGGCCTGCCAACCGCTGCGAGAGTATCCCCAGCGCGAGGCCGACGGCCCCGATCAGGCCGAGCGCCGCCCCGATCGCTGCCCCCGCCAGCGGGATGATCGCCACGATCTGGCCGGGTGGCTCCCTCGGTTCTTGCTCCAGGTCCACCAGCCAGAGTCCGGACGCGACGAACAGTCCCGCCCCACCCAGCAGCGCCAGCACCGAGGCTACTGCGGCGACCACCCGGAGGACGAGCACGACGGTGCCGCGAAGGCCGGTCGAGGCCGGGTCTGACATCCGCCGGTGGTCTTCGCCCGCCATCCCGTACCTCCGGCGAAGTCGCCCATACGCCGCCGAACGACATCGCTCAGCGGCGGAGCTTACGAGCCCACCCATTTGGGAAAGCTGACGCGCCCCCGCCGTCGGCTGCGGTGCCGGGTACGGGGTGCCTTTGGCGAGCGGACCAGCACCGCGATGTCGTACGTCGCCTTAGCCCCACCCTATCAGGTCTGTCACTGTCGCATTGGCTCAATGGGGAGTAGTGTGCTGCCCGAGTTCTTGTGCGAGCCCGCTGACAATTCCTTCGGGGCCTCGGATGTCGCAGAGGCGATAGCTGTCTTGGTGTTGGACCACTTCTGCGACGACCTCCGCGCCGCGTTTCCCGAGACGGGCGGACGTGTCGTCGATGTCCACCACGGTCAACATGACGCGCAGGTGGCCGAGCGGGTTCACCGGGGCGCTGCGGGGATCGGCGACCGCGGGCGGCGCGAGGAATCGGGACAACTCGTGCCGGCTGTGGCCGTCCGGCGTACGCATCATGGCAATCTCGACGCGCGTGCCGCGTAGCCCCGTGACGCCATCCGCCCCGCCCCCTTCGGCGTCAAAAATGTCTGCTACGACGATGCCGACGTTATCCATACGCCTCACCGACGCCATGCCTCCTCTAAGTCGAGCGATTGACCGAGTCGCACCGCCGATCAACTTCATTCTCCTTCCACCGCCGAAGACCACGTTACGCGAACACCGCGCGACTATCCACGACAATAATGCGAACGCCACAAAATAGCGGGGGGCCTGCTCGCCGGCCCGTTTCGAGGCAGTTCCGGCCCTTGGCGTTGGAAGCGTGCGGCGTCTCGTGTAAAACACGTCTCCCCTCTCCCGGTTCCGAGAGTACGCCCGAGGGCCGGCATGAAGTCTCGCGCTGTCCACCACGCCCCGACGTTCCCCGCCGTGCCGCGGCCCACGCGCGCCACGCTGCTCGCGGCCAGCTCGCTCACGGTCATGGCCGGGGCGATCGTCGCGCCCGCGCTGCCGCAGATCGGCGCGGCCTTCGCCGGGCAGGTGACCAACCCCGAGTTCGTCGCCAAGATGGTGCTGGCGCTACCGGCACTGGCGATCGCGCTGTTCGCGCCCGTGTCCGGCTGGATCGTCGATCGCTTCGGCTGCAAGCGGCTCCTGCTCGCGGGGCTGGCCCTCTATGCCGCCGCCGGGACGAGCGGGCTGTACCTCCGTGAGCCGTACCCGATCCTCGCCGGCCGGCTGCTGCTCGGCGTCGCGGTGGCCATGGTCATGACGGCGACCTCGACACTCATCTCGTTCTACTTCCACGGCGCGGAGCGCGGCCGCTTCCTCGGCTTCCAGGCCACGGCCACGGTCCTCGGCGGCGTCGTCTTCCTGCCGGTCGGCGGGCTGCTCGCGGACGCCGGTGACTGGCAGAAGCCGTTCGTCATCTACGTCGCCTCCTTGCCGATTCTTTTGGCGGCTGTTCGCTTCGTCACCGACCCCGACCGCGGCCCCCTGAAGTCGGCCGCCGGAGAGGCGTTGCCCGTCACCGGCGAGTACCCGCTGAGCGTGCCGTGGGCCACGCTGGGCCTGATCTACGCCGTCGCCTTCGTCGGCATGGCGGCCTTCGGCGTCGGGCCGCTCCAACTGCCGTTCCACGTCGCGGAGCGCTTCGGCGTCCGCCCGTTCGTCGGGTCGCTGGCCGTGGCGACGATGACCGCCCACGCCGCGCTCACGTCGATCTTCTACGGCCGCCTGGCGAGCCGCTTCGGCCGCGACCGCCTCGTCGCCGCCTTCTTCGTCCTCCTCGGCACCGGCTTCGCCGTCGTCGGCCTGGCCAAGTACCCGGCCCTCGCGTACCTGGGCCTGGCGGTCGCCGGGCTGGGCGGCGGGCTGTTCACGCCGACACTGATGAACTGGCTGATGCGCACCGCCCCGGTCCACCTGCGCGGCCGGCTCACCGGCGGGCTGATCAGCGCGATGTTCGCGGGGCAATTCCTGTCGCCGATCCTGGCCCAGCCGGTCGTCGATCTCGGCGGGCCGGCCGCGGCGTTCGAGGCCTGCGGCCTCGGCATGGTCGCGCTCGGGGGCATCTACACGGCCCGATCCGCCTGGCTGCACCGCCGGCACTGCCCGACGCGCAAAGTCGCCCCGGCCGCCGAAAGCCTCGTGACCTCGTGACCGCCCACCCCTGGACGCACCGGCTCGTCCTCGCCGCGCTCACGGCCCTCTTGACGCTCCCGAACCTCGGGGGACCGGCGCTCTGGGACATGGACGAGGGCGTCAACGCCGAGTGCAGCCGCGAGATGATGGAGTCCGGCACCTGGATCGTGCCGACGTTCAACTGGGAACTGCGCTCCGCCAAGCCGGTGCTGCTCTACTGGCTCCAGCGCGCCAGCTACAACGCCTTCGGCGTGTCGGAGTGGTCGGCCCGCTTCCCCGCGGCCCTGCTGGCCGTCGGCAGCGTGTTGTTGACGTACCGACTCGGCCGGCGGATGTTCGACGCGAGCGTCGGACTGCTCGCCGGGGTGGCGCTGGCGAGCACGGTGCAGTTCGCCATGCTGTCGCACGCCGCGACCCCCGACGCCCCGCTGATCTTCTTCACGATCGCCACGTTCTACGGTGTCTGGGTCGGCCACGAGAACGGCGGCCGCGGCTGGTTCGTCTTGCCGGCGATTCCCTGCGGCCTGGCGGTGCTGACGAAAGGCCCCGTCGGCTTGATCGTACCGGGGGCCGCCTTCGTGGCGTACTTCGCCTGGAACCGCGAGGCCCGTCGCATCCTCGACTGGAAGCTGCTCGCGGGGATTCTGGTTTACGGCCTGGTGACGGTCCCGTGGCTCGCCTTCGTCACCTCCGAGACGCGCGGGGCGTGGCTGCTGAAGTTCCTGAAGAACGAGAACCTCGACCGCATGACGACCGCGCAAGAGAACCACGCCGGCCCGGTCTACTTCTACGCGGTCTGCGTGGTCGTCTTCGCCGCCCCGTGGTCGAGTGTCATCGCGGTGACACTGTACCACGCCGCGCGGGCCGCCCGCCGCGCCGCCGACGGCACGCTCTCGAACACGGCCCGCGCGACGCGCTTCCTACTGGCGTGGGTCGCGGCGTACTTCGTGCCGTTCTCGCTGGTCGCCACGAAGCTGCCCAACTACGTCGCCCCACTGTACCCCGCGCTCGCGCTCCTGACCGCCTGGTTCCTCGTCAGTTACAGTCGCCGCGTGACCTCGCCGCCGCGCTGGGTGATGGCCGTCGCCGCCGCCGGGGTCGCGCTGACCGGCGTCGGCCTCGTCGCCGGCCTGCTGCTGGCGTCGGGCGTCATACCGCTGGATGTGAAGGGCATGCGCGTCTTCCCCGGCCTCGAACGCTGCGCCCCGATCGGCCTGATCCCGCTAATCGCCTCGGCGGTCATGGCCCGCGCCGTGCTTCGCGACGAGCGCTGGCACTTCGTGACGGCCCTGGCCGTCGCCGCCGTGGGCGTCGTCGGCCTGGTCGGCGCGTTCGCGGTATTCCCCGTGGACGCGCGGAAGGCCCCGAAGACACTCGTTTTCACGAGCGGCGCGTACCAACCGGAGCGGGACATCCGCCTGGCGACGTTGCAGTACGCCGCGGACAACCAGAGCCTGGTCTTCTACGCCGAGCGCCGCGTCGAAACCTTCTCGACGGTGGCGGAGGCGCGGGCGTTCCTGGCGATGGCGCACCCGTCGTACCTGTTCGTCCCCGAGCCGGTTTGGCGCGAGCACTTCGACGGCAACCCCGCCACCCCGCCGCACCGGATCACCGCCAGCCAATACGACTACAGCCGCGACGCGGTCATCCTGGTGGTGACGAACGAGTAGCCTCCAAGCAAGAGTTTTGCCGCGGAGACGCGGAGTCGCGGAGAAGACCGAAAACGAATCACCGCAGAGGGTACAAGGGTGCGCGGAGAAAGGCCAAAACCGAGGAGAGCTAAAACCGGAGTGTGTTTCCTACTTTGCTGCTTCGCGCCTTTGCGGGAGGTCATTTTGGTTTTTGAACTCGGTTTCGTGCCTTTCTCATGTGCTCTCTTGTGCCCTCTGCGGTGAATCGTTTTGGCTCTCTCGGAGGCGCGGCCTGGCGGTCACCCCGGTCGCGTCGCACGCAGGAAGCCCTCGTCGGCGACCCACGGCGTCCGCGGCACGGTGCTGAGCGTAAAGAGCGGCAGCAACTCCCGCGCGGTCACCGGCTCCGGCGTCGCCAGCCAGCCGCAACTCCAGGCCAGCGTCCCCAGCACACTTTCGGGCGTCACGCCGGCCTTCCAGTAACTCTGCAAGCGCGTGTCGCCGTGCCGCTTGGCGAGCCGCCGGCCGTCCGCGCCGACCACCAGCGTGACGTGCGTGAACGCCGGCGCGGGCAGCCCCAACGCCTCGTAAAGCAGCAGTTGCCGCGGCGTACTCGGCACGAGGTCGTCACCGCGTAGCACCTCCGTCACGCCCATCGCCGCGTCATCGACGACGACCGCGAGCTGGTACGCGGGGGCGTCGTAGGCTCGCCACACGACGAAGTCGCCGCCGGTCTGGGTCAGGTCGATCGCCGTCGGCCCGCGGAAGCCATCGACGAACGCCGGCGAGTGCGTCACGCGGAAGCGCCAGGCGAACGGCCGGTCCAGCGTCGCCGCGTCGCCGGCGCTGCGGCCCGCGCACGTCCCTGGGTAGGCCGGCCCCTCGTGCTCGGCGTGCGGCGCGGCCGACGCCGTGGCGATGTCCGACCGCGTACAGGTACACGGGTAGACCAGCTCGCGCCGCTTCAACGCCTCCAGAGCCGCGACGTGGGCGTCGAGGTTGGCCGACTGCACGACGGGGCGGCCGTCGCAGTCGAGGCCGAGGCGGGCGAGGTCGTCGAGGAGTTGGTTGACGGCGTCCGGCTTGTTGCGCGGCGTGTCGATGTCCTCGACGCGCAGCCGCACGGTGCCGCCCTTCGAGCGCGCCGAGAGCCAGGCGAGGAGGTACGTCCGCGCGTTGCCGAGGTGTTGCGCCCCGGTGGGCGACGGGGCGAGCCGGCCGGTGGTCGTCATGCCGGTCAGTGTACCGCCGTGGCGAGTCGGAAGCGTCAGCGCCCGGAGATCGAGCACCGGCCGGTTGGGCTTGCCGACCGCGTCAGGAACCGCCAGACTCGACGGCCGCGCCGCCGCCCCCGCCGGAGACTCGCCATCATGGGCCACGCCCTCGCCCCGCTTGCTTTTGCCCTCGCCGCGCTGACGCCGTCGTCGGCCCCGATCGTGATGCCCGCGGTCGTCGCCGCGCCGACGCCGGCCCAGGTCCACGCCGTCTCGGGGGACGTGGTCAAGTTCCTGCAAACGGGGGCCTTCGACCCGGACCTCACGCCACCCGCCGCGCCCGCCCGCCCAGCCGCCGTGGCGATGGCGAACTCGCTCGACGGCACCGCCTGGGTCCGCGAGACGGCGACCTGCCGCGTCGTGCTCCGGTTCGCCGCGGACCGCCTCCAGGTCGAGGCGGTCGCACCGGCCCGCGGGACTTTGGTCGTCAACGCGGACTACGCCCTCGGCCGCGACGGGCTGGTCTTCGGCGTCGTCACCGCCCTCGACTCGCCGGCCGCCGACGAGGGCGGTCTGGGCGCGAAACTGCTCGCGGCCGACGGCGCGCCCTACTGCTTCCGGTACCGCCTCGACGGGGACGCGCTGACCGTGCGCGACCTCCGCTGTAGCGCGGTGAAGGGGACGCACGCCGTCCTGGGGGTGTACAAGAAACTGCCCGCAGAAGAGGCGAGCGGGGGACGATAGTCCCCCGAGGTCACCCCGGCGTCACAGCCGCGGGTCGATCGGCTCGCTCTCGAGCGCCAGCACGCCGAAGGCGCACTCGTGAACCCGCCGCAGCGGCTCGCGCCGGGCGAAGCGCTCCAGGCCCTCGACGCCCAGGGCGAACTCGGTCGCCGCCAGGGCACGCTTCCGCGCGACGGCCCGCTTCCGCAGCCGGCCGAGGTTGGCCGCGCGCGTGTAGTCGGGGCCGTAGATGATCCGCAGGTACTCCCGGCCGCGGCACTTCACCGCCGGCTGCACCAGGCCCCTCGGCCCCAGCGCCGTGAAGTCGAGCGGCTTGAAGACCGCCCCCTCGCCGCCGGCCGCGGTCAACTCCTCCCACCAGGCGACGGCCGCCGCTTCGCTCGCCGGGTCGGCCAGATCGACCGTGCGCGACGCGGTCGCCAGCAGGACGCCGGGGTCGGCGGCGCAGACGCGGGCCAACTCGTCGAGGTGCCACAGGTGCGTCTTGTCCGCGAAGACGCGGCCCTCGACCGCGAGCAGGTGGAACGGCGCGAGCTTGTAGTCGTCGAGCGTCACGACCGGCCGGCAGTAGTGGCGGTACGCGGCGACAAACCCCTCGACGTTGGCGGACTTCTCGCGGCCGGCGTCGAGCAGCGCCTGCGCCTCGGCCCGCGCCCCCTCGGGGAGCCGGCCGACGGCCCGTTCGAGGCTCGCCACGGTCGCGCTCAACGCCGTCGTCGCGGCGGCCCCGGTGGCGGCGTACTGCGCCTTGAGCAGCTCCGCCGCCTTGGCCGACCACGGCATCAGTTCGCAGTCGAGGCAGGCCCACGAGGTCGCGTGCCGCGCCCAGAAGTCGCAGGCCGTCAGTGCCGCGCACACCCGCCCCAGGAACGCCGCCTCAAGGACTGCGTCGTTGAAGAAGCGCCGGCCGGTGCGCGTCAGGATCGCGCCGCACTCGCCGGCCTCGACGCCGAACCGCTCCTGCGCGGCGTCGGCGTCCCGGCAGGCGACCACGACCGCCCGCGACCCCATGTGCTTCTCCTCGGCGACGACCGTCGCCACCCCCTGCGAGCGGAAGTACGCCAGCGCCTCGCGCGGGTGTTCCAGCAGCCCCGGCTCGCCCGGCACGCCGGGGGCCGTCTCCGGCGGCGACATCGTCGGCGGCAGGTAGATCAGCCAGCGCGGGTCGGCCGAGAAGCGGCTGAGGGTCTCGAGCGCCGCCGCCGACTGCTCCGCGCGGACCGTCACCGCCCCGCGCAGCCGCGTCTCAATGCGGCGCTGGCCGGTCACGTCCTCGGCGTCGAGCACCAAATCGACCGACTGCTGCGGCGACAGCGCCGGCTTCGGGGCGAAGAGTGGCCGCTTGGGGGCGAAGTACTCGCGCCGCGCCGGCACGCTGACCAGCTCGCGCTCCGGCCAGCGCAACGCCGTGAGCTTGCCGCCGAACGCGCAGCCGGTGTCGATGTCGATGGTGTTGTTGACCCACT
>JAYTUC010000110.1:0-2015 GCA_043744775.1 Fimbriiglobus sp.
TCGCCGACCGCGTCGTCCCCGTCGATTTGACGCGGCCCGAGGAGGGTTTCACCGACACGGCCTACGGCGGCACCCCGCTCAAGGCCGTCTTGCTGGAGACCCTGCCGGACGCCTACCGCACGGTGTTCGCGCAGCTCACCGAGTTGGCCGACACCTTCCGCGACAACCACCTGCACCGGGCGATGCCGGTCATCCTGCGGGCGACGACGCTGGCCGTCACCGCCGCCGTCACGCCGATCCCCGGCATGGGCTTGCTCGTGCTGCCGGGCTTACAGACGCAGATGCTCGACGACCTCGCCGCCCAGACCGGCACCCCAGGGGCCGTTGCCAAGTTCCTCGGCTCGCTCGGCCAGTCGCTGCGGACGCGGCAGGCCCTGCGCGAACTCGTGAAGTTCGTCCCCGGCATCGGCGCGGCGGCGAGCGCGGCCCTCGCCGGCCGGGCGACCTATGCGTTGGGCGTGGCCTTCTGCGAGTACCTGCACGCGACCGAACTCGGCCGGACGATGACGCAGGGCGAGATCCGCGAGCTGTACGACGACCGCTTCGCCGCCGCCGCGAAGGCCTGGCACGGCCCCCCGACGTAAGCGACCGCCCGCCCCAGTGATGCCCACTTCTCCCCCCAGGGCCACGCCGATGACGCACCTCCTCCGCCTCGCCGCCGGCCTGCTCGTCGCCGCCGTCGTGGCCCTCCTGGGCGACGCCCCGCCGCCGGCCGCAGACAAGCCCGCCGCCAAGGCCGCCCCTCAAGCAACGCTCGCCGAGGACGGCCGCGTCGGCAAGGTCGCCGACGTGCAGGGCCTCGCCAGCATCAAACCCGTCGGGGCGACGCGCTTCACGCCGCTGCGGCCGAACACGCTGGTCATGCCCGGCGACTACCTGCGGGTCGATGCCCGCGGGGCCAACGCCGCGACCGTGCGCCTCGCGCCCGACGCGACGCTGGTCGTCGGCCCCGGCGGCCTCGTCGAGGTCGCGACGCCGACGAAACTGCGCCTGCTCCAGGGCGAGGTCGAGGTGACGCCGGCCAAGGGCACGCCGGTCGAGCTGCGCGGCCCCGGCGACGCCACGCTGACACTCCACGAGCGCGGCTTCTACCGCCTGATGGGAGAAAAAGTCACCCGCGTGCCCGCCGACCCCGTCTGGCTCAAGAGTTTGAAGGGCGCGTCGGTCAACGAGTCGCTCGGCTCGCTCGTCGCCCAGGTGGACGGCCGTGCCGTGTCGCTCTCCGTCGGCGTCCACAAGGTGTTGGTCGAGGTGCGCGACCAGATCGCCCGCACGACGATCGAGGAGACCTTCGTCAACCACACCAACTCGCAACTCGAAGGCGTCTTCCACTTCCCGCTGCCGCAAGACGCCTCGATCGCCGGCTTCGCCATGTGGGTCGGCGACGAGAAGGTCGAGGCGGATGTCGTCGAGAAGCAGCGGGCGCGCGAGATCTTCGAGACGATCCTGCGCGAGAAGCGCGACCCCGGCCTGCTCGAGTGGGCCGGCGGCAACCTCTTCAAGGCCCGCGTCTTCCCGATCTTCGCCCACAGCGAGAAGCGCGTCGCGATCACCTACACGCAGGTGCTCCCCGCCGTCGGCAACGCCGTGCGCTACTCCTACGCGCTGCAAAGCGAGATGCTGCGCCTCAACCCGCTGCGCGAACTCTCCGTCACGTTCAGCGTCAACTCGGCGCTGCCGATGAAGGCCGTCACCAGCCCGACGCACCCCTGCCGCGCGGCCTTCGCCGGCACGTCGGCGCGGCTCGTATTCGTCGCGCAGAACTACACGCCTACCGCGGACTTCGAGGCGGTCATCGAGCTGGCCGACGCCGCCCCCGCGGTCACGCTCGTCCCGCACCGCCGCGGGTCCGACGGCTACTTCCTGCTGCAAGTCACGCCGCCGGCCCCGCCGCAACTCGGCCGCGACCTCGTGGAGAGTGACACGCCGCTGTCACTGGTCGTCTGGTGCGACACCTCCGCGTCGATCGACGCCGCCCAGCGGCGTGTGCAGGCCGCGCTCGCCGGGGCGCTACT
>JAYTUC010000111.1:0-28384 GCA_043744775.1 Fimbriiglobus sp.
AGAACTCCGGGCGCTGACGCTTTCCGGCTCGCCAATACTGAAAACGACGAGGCCATGAATGAGCACCGCGATCGATACCGAGCCGAGTTACACCGGCGACAACATGAAGACGTTGCGCGACGCCGCGCACATCCGCCAGAACCCCGACATGTACGTCGGCAACACACAACTCAGCGGCCTACACCACCTCGCTTACGAAGTCGTGTACAACTCCGTCGATGAGGCCCTCGCCGGATACTGCAAGCAGATCAAGATCGTCTTGCACGTTGACGGCAGCATCGCCGTCATCGACGACGGCCGCGGCATCCCGGTGGACATCAAGGCCGACACCGGCAAGTCGGCGCTCGAAGAGGCGCTCACGGTCGTCGGCAACTCGGGCAAGTTCGACAACGACGCTTACAAGGTCAGCGCCGGCCTTCACGGCATGGGGTCGAAGGCGGCCAACGCGCTCTCCGAGTGGACGGTCGCCGAGGTCCGCCGCAACGGCCGCGTCTACAAGATGGAGTTCGCCCGCGGCTACGCGACCTCGAAGCTGCAAGACATCGGCCCCGCCCCCGCCAAGACGACGGGCACTAGCATCACCTTCAAGCCCGACGCCGAAATCTTCGGCGCGTTGACGTTCAGCTACGAGACGCTGTCGGACCGCTTCCGCGAGTTGGCGTTCCTGAACAAGGGCCTGCACTTGGCTCTCGTGGACGAGATCCAAGGCAAGGCCGAGAACTTCCAGTACGCCGGCGGGATTGCGGAGTACGTCAAGTACCTCAACACCGGGGAGCACGTCGATCACGAGCCGATCTACATGCACAAAGTTGTGGACAAGATCAGTGTCGAAGTCGCCTTGCAATACTCCAACAGCGAAGACGAGCGGGTACGCTGCTTCACCAACAACGCCTACAACCCCGTCGGCGGCACGCACCTCAGTGGCTTCCGCACCGGCATCACGCGGGTCTTGCAGAGTTACGGCAAGAAGGAAGGCCACTTCAAGGACACGATCGAGTTGAAGGGCGACGACTTCCGCGAGGGCTTGACGGCGGTCGTGAGCATCGGCCACCCCGATCCGCACTTCGAGGCCCAGACCAAGATCAAGCTCAACAACCCCGAAGTCGAAGGCTTAACTTCGAGTGTCGTGTACGAGTTCGTGTCGGAGTACCTCGAAAAGAACCCCGCGATTGGCAAGAAAATCTGCAAGAAGATCATGCTGGCCGCCGAAGCCCGCATCGCCGCCCGTAAGGCGCGCGAGGCGGTCACGTCGCGCAAGAACATCCTCTCCGGCGGCGGCCTGCCCGGCAAGTTGATGGACTGCACGAGCCGCGACCGCGAGAAGAGCGAACTGTTCCTGGTCGAAGGTGACTCGGCCGGCGGCTCCGCGGAGTCCGGCCGCGACCGCATGGTGCAGGCCGTATTGCCGCTGCGGGGCAAGGTCCTGAACGTCGAGCGCGCCAAGCTCGACAAGCTACTCGGCAACGCCGAGATCGCCGCGCTCATCGCCGCGTGTGGGGTGGACATTAGTGGCGGTCGGCGCGAGGAAGAGGACACTGTTGACATCTCGAAACTGCGTTATGGCCGCATCGTGATCTTGACCGACGCCGACGTGGACGGCCAACACATCCGCACTCTCCTGTTGACGTTTTTCTTCCGCCAGATGCGCAAAGTCATCGAAGACGGACACCTGTATGTCGCGCGGCCGCCGCTCTTCAAGGTGACGCAGAAGAAGGACGTGCGCTTCATCCAGACGCGCGAGGAGATGGTCAAGATTTTGTTCGCCCGCGGCCTGAAGGACACGGCGCTCGAACTGCTCGCCGAGTCGGGCCGGCCGCCGCAGACGTTCGCCGCGGACAAGTTGCAGGCGCTCATCCCGGTGTTCGCCGAGATCGAGAACGCGGTGAACATCCTCGAGCGCCGCGGCCACCCGCTCGTCGGCTTCCTCGACCTGCTCGCCGACGACAAGTTGCCAGTGTTCCACGTCCGGCTCGGGGCGAAGGAACACTTCTTCCACACGGCGGAGGAGGTCGAAGCCTTCCGCGTCGCGGAGTCGGCCAAGCTCGGCCGCGAACTCTTCCTCAGCGAAGAACTGCTCGGCGCGGTCGCCCCGGTCGCGGTCAATGCCGTCGCGGCGGCGGGCACGACGCCGCCGGTGGAAATGCTGGAGGAGCGCTACCGCTTCACGGTCGAGGAGTGGCACGAGGTGCGGTCGCTGAACCGCGGCCTGGCGAAGTTGAAGGCCGCCGGGCTGGTGCCGCGCGACCTGATCCCGTTGCCACGCCTGGCCGGCCGCGAGCCGGCGGTGCGCTTCGCCCTTGTCCACGGCGACGGCCGCAAAGACTTGGCCGACCTGCGCGAAGTCGTCGGGCAGATCCGCAAGCTCGGCGAGAAGGGGATGACGATCACGCGGTTCAAGGGACTGGGCGAGATGGACCCCGACGAGTTGTGGGACACGACCCTCGACCCCGCCAAGAGGACGCTGCTGCGTGTCACGTTGACTGACGCCCACGCCGCGGAGAAGATGTTCACCACGCTGATGGGCGAGGAAGTCGAAGGCCGCAAGCAGTTTATCCTGAACCACCGCGCCAACATCGAAGAGATCGACTACGGCTCGTAGTGCGTTAGAAACTCCAGAACAATTTTTGCCGCGGGGACGCAGAGTCGCGGAGAAAACCGAACACATGTTTCGTTTTCTCCGCGACTCTGCGTCCCCGCGGCAAAAATTGTTTTCAGTACTCCGCTTAAGCCCGCCAAAACCTCACCAGGTCCCGCCCCAGGAAGTGCGCCACGCCGCGTGCGGCGAGCAGGCTCTTCGCCGCCTTCGCCCGGCGGCCGCGCAACGTTCGCCAGGCGAACTGCGTCAGCTTCGCGGCGAGTTGCAGTGGGGCGTCGGCGGTCACGAGGCCCTTGTAGATCGTCAGAGCGACGGGGCTGACGCCGGCCTTGCGGAAGTAGTGGAGGTAGCCGATCGTCACGTTCGGGGCGCTGAAGCGAATGTTCTGCCGGCTCGAGACGCGGCCGTAGTGCAACACTTCCACGTCGGCGAAGTGGACGACGCGGTGGCCGCGGCCGACTTGCGTCGAGAGGTCGAGGTCCTCCGCGCCGAAGCGGTAGCGCTCGTCCCAGCGGCCGGTCGCCTCGAAGACGGCGCGGGGCAGGAACACCGCCGCGCCCATGAGCACCTCGACGGTCTTGGTGCCCTCCGGCTCGAAGGTGTCGCGGCGGTAGCTGTAGTACGCCCCGCGGAACAGCCCCGTCCAGCGTAAGAAACTGACGCGATGCAAGAGCGCCGCGAGGGTCGGCTTGCGGCGGTAGTTGATCTGGTACTCGCCGTCGGCCCCGCGCAACTTCGGCCCGAGCATCCCGACGCCGGGGTGGGCCTCGGCGTAGGCGACGAACTCCGCCAGGCAGTTCGTCTGCACCTCGGTGTCGTTGTTCAGGAAGAACAGGTACGCCCCGGCGGCGACCTCGGACGCCTGGTTGTTGCCCCTGCTGAAGCCGACGTTGGCGGCGTTGCGCAGCAGGCGCACCTCGGGGAAGTCGCGGGCGACCATGTCGGCCGCGCCGTCGGTCGAGGCGTTATCGACCAGCACGACCTCGAAGGCGACGCCTTGCGGCTGGCGCAGCAGTGAGTCGAGGCAGCGGCGGAGGTGCTCGCGGCAATTCCAGTTGACCACGCAGACGGAGACGACCGGCGCGCCGGCCTTCGGCAAGGCACGCGCCGCCCGCGGGACGGCCCGGCCGGGCGGGAGGAGGCCCGCGGGGGGCGGGGCGAGTGGCCGCAAAGGCATGGTGCAACCCGTCGGGGCGGTGACGATTCGGCGGCACACTAGCCCGCCGCGCCACAGCCTGTCAACGCCGACTCACCGCCCGCGGCCGGGGCGCGGCAGCGGCGGCAGCGGGCCGCCGACCGGCCGCGCCGGCGCGGTCGCCGGGCGGGCGGTCCAGGCGTCGCCGGCGTCGCCGCCCGCCGCCTCGGTCGCGGCGCTCGGCCGGCCGGTCGCCCACTGCAAGACGCGCCGGGCGACCTCCGCCGCCGACTTGCTGTTGATCGCCACGGTGCCCGCCGGCAAGCCCATGTCGAGGCGCAAGTACTGCTGCACCAGCCGCGCGATGATGAGTGCCGTCTCGCGGTTCGGTTGCCGGCCGAGGCCGCGCAGCACGTCGATGGCGTCGGGGTTGGCGGGGTTCCACGCCAGGAGCATCTCGGCGGCCAAGACGCGCACCGCCCCCGGCTGGTCGATGTCGGTCATGCGGTCGAGTAGGTCCGGCGTAATCAGCCCCATGCCGCGTAGCAGTTGCGCCAGCTCGACACGCAGTTCCGGGGGCGTCTGCGGATCGACGACCTGCTCGCAGATTTCGGAAGTCAGCTCTGGCCGCGTGCCGGCGTGTAGCACGACGCCATAATGGCCGATCAGGGTTTGCAGGCTGCGCTCGCCCAGCGGCCCCGGCTCGGCGGCCCAGGTGGTGAGGTCGCACAGTGCGACGCCGTCGATCGCCCCGGCGGCCCCCGGCAGCGCGCCGTCGCGGGCCTGCGGCGGGTCGGCGAGCGCGTCGCGGATCGCGTCGCGGATCAGGGGCCAGCGGCCCGGCGCGTCGGCCAGCAGGGTCACGGCCGCGGCGTGCCGCACCTCGGGGGCCTTGTCGCGCAGGTAGACGCCGATGGCGCTGAGTACGCCGCCGTCGGTGGCGCAGGCGAGGGCCTTGATGCCGGCGGCGCGGGCGACGGCGTGGCGCGTGGCGTCGATCGCGTCGAGGACCACGTTCGCCTCGCCGGGCCGCCAGTAGGTCCGCTGCTGCAAGGCCGTGAAGGCGGCCAGGCGCACCTCGACGCGGTCGTCCTGGAACAGGGCCGCGGCGGGGCCGGGGTCGTCCCGGAGGACTTCGGCGAGCGCCCGAACCTCGGGCAGGTGGGCGTAGTCCCCGGCCCGCGCGGGCCAGGTGACGCGGCGCAGCAACTGCCGGACGATGGCGCGGCCGCGGCGGCGCGGCTCCAGCCCGGTGCGGGTCAGGTCGTGGCCGACCAGCAACGCGACCGCGACGAGGAGTAAGACGCCGCGGCCCAGCCGGCCGGAGCCGTCGGCCTCGTGCCGGGTCACGAACCAGAGGCAGCCCAGGGCGATGAGGTAGAGCGCGACGAGCAGGCCGCTCGCCGGCGGCCGCCAGACGTGGCGGTGCCGCAGCAGCAAGAGACTCCCCAAGAGGCTGGCGACCGCGCCGACGAGGGCGAGGTACGAGTCGTGAGCGACGGCCGCGCCGAGTAGGACCGCCGGCGGCAGCGTGAGCAGCAGGAGGCTCGCGGCGCGGGGCCGGGCTTGGCCGAGCCGGGTCGTCTCGAAGGGCGTCGGGTCGCGCATCGTCAGCCACCCCCCGCGGACGGGGTCGAGGTTACCGGGAAGGCCAGGGGCGCGGTAACCGTAGTTCACAGTTGGCCGCGCCGCCGGACGCCCCCGGAATTCGGCCGGCCCCGCTTGCCCGTGAGGAGACGCCGGCGTCGCCGGTCGGAGTCTCGTCGCCGCGCACTTTTCGGCTCGCCCGCGAAAATCTTTCACTTACGTTGAAGTCGCCGCCACAACTTTCCGACACCCTCGTCCGTCGAGTATTGAGGGTCGGGATGCGCCGCAGAGACCGGTTGGATTTGGGGCGTCGGGTGAGGATTTGGGTGCGGGCGGAAGTAAGTGCGGGCGTAGCCGACATCGTGAATTAAGCTGACACTAGAAAATCGCGTCGATCAGAGGATGGCAACGTGGCACGGAACTTCTGGCGGCGCTCGGTATCCGTGGCCCACAACCCTCGGCTGCGGCTCGAGACGCTGGAGTCGCGGGAGGTGCCGGCGATCGTGCAGAACGGCCTGCCGTCGTGGCTGTCGGCCGGGCCGACCGTCTTGACGAATAACGAAGCGACCAACATCGTCGGGACGTTCCCGAACCCGGCCGCCGGCCCGATCACCGGCGTGGCCCCGGACCCGACCAACGCTGACATTTTGTACGTGGCGTCCGGCGGCGGGGGCATTTGGCGGACGACGAACGCGACCGCGGCGGACCCGGTGTACACGCCACTCACGGACAACCTGCCGTCGCTGTCGGTCTCGTCGATTAGTGTGAACCCGTCGAACCCCAAGCAGCTCGTGGCGGGCCTGGGGCGGCTGGCGTTCTTCCCGTACAACGGGACGCAGACTTCGGACCTCGTCGGCCTGCTCTACACGGAGAACGCCTCCGACCCGACGCCGAGTTTTCGCGTGCTGGGCGCGAACACGCCCCTGGCCGGCCTCTCGATCAGCAAGGTCGTCGTGCGCGACGGTTACATCCTCGCGACCGGGTCCGACTTCGACTTCGCGAGCGCCAACGACGGCACGTACTTGAGTGTCGATAACGGCTTCACGTTCGTCCACCTCGACGGGACCGGCGGGCTGCCGGTGCAGGCCAACGGCGGCGTGCGCGGGCTGGACATCGTCCCCGACCCCCTGGTGCCGAACCGGGTCTACCTCGTCGGCCAGACGGGGCTGTACCGCACCGACAACGTCCTGGGCAGCGGCGGGCAGCCGCCGACTTGGACGGCCCTCACCAGCCCGCTCTTTACGGTGGACGCCGCCACCTCGAACGCCCGCATGGCCGTCCACAGCTCGGCGGCCGGCAACGTGGTCTACTTGACGCTCGCCACGCCGACGGTGCGGGGCATCCAACTCACCGGCGTCTTCTTCAGCACGAACCTGGGCGTGACCTGGACCGAAATGGACTTGCCGGTGCAGGTCGATACCCCGGTCCCCATCGAGGACGTGTCGAACGCCACGCCCATTTCGATCAAGTCGTCGTTCCACGGGCTCCAGACGGGCGACCGCGTGCAGCTCGCCGGCGTGACGGGGAACCTCGCGGCCAACGGCGTCTGGGTCGTGACCCGCACCGACCGCGACAACTTCACGCTCAACGGCTCGGTCGGCACCGGCGTCTACACCGGCGGCGGCACCTGGCAACTGATCTACGGCGTGAACGCCTTCGGGTTCAACCTCGGCGTGCTGTACCAGTCGGTCGTCGCCGACCCCGTGAACCCGAACCTCGTTTACGTGGGCGGGACCGTTAGCCAGCGGGTCAACGCCAACATCATGCGCGGCGACCGCAGCGCCCCGCGGGGCTTCAACGCCATCGCCCCGTCGTTCCAGTGGTCGCCGATCGTCGGGGCCGGGGCGCTCGGCACCTCGCCGGGCGGCCTGTCGTTCGGCCTGGCGTTCGACAAGGCCGGCAACCTTTACGACGCCGACGAGATCGGCCTGTTCCGCCGCACCGCGCCGCAGGCCGACTTGAGCGCCTGGACTAGCGCCGCCGGCAACATCGCGGCGACCCAGTTCTCGTCGCTCGCCTACGACTCCAACTCGAACGTCATCCTGGGCGGCACCTACGGCACCGGGACCGGCCAGCAGACGACCGGCGTCGGCCCCGTCGGCAGCCCCGTCTACGACACGATCGGCTTCGACGACTACGGGACCGTCGCCACCGACAACACCTCGACGCCGGGCGCGACGGCGCGCTACTATTCCGAAGGGGCCGGGTTCGTCAGCCGGAGCGTCTTCAACAGCAAGAACGTCCAGGTCGGCCCGACCTCGTTCGTGCGGTTCGCCTCGCCGACCGACCCGACGTTCTTCAAGGGTCTCGACGTCAACACGGCCGGCACCCCGTCGCGCTTCTCCAAATTCACGCTCAACGTCGTCGAGCCGCGCGAACTGATGCTGAGCATCCGCGGCGTGCTCTACGAGGACAACGACCCGTCCGGCAACGCCGGCGACGTGGTGGCCAAGGTCACGCCGCCCGGCCTGACCGGCGAGATCTCGACCGTCAGCTTCGGCGGCCGGCAGAACGCCCTGAATTTGACGCGCATCTCCTACGTGGGCACCAGCACGGGGCAGCTCTTCATCCGCGGCGCGGCCGGCGGCTACAACCTCGTCACCATCCCCGGCGGCGCGGGGGCGATCCGCTCCGTCGCCGTGGACCCGGACAACTGGCGCGACGCCTACGTGCTGCAAGGCTCGACCGAACTGCTCGACCCGTCGCAGTTCCTGCCCTCGAGGGTCTTCCACACGACCGACGCCGGGGCGACCTGGGTTGACCTCACCGAGAACCTCTTCACCAAGGCGGTCGATAACTCCGGCAACCCCGTCGGCGGCCTGTCCGCGGACATCCGCTCGCTCGCGCTGTGGGACGCCGCGCCGGGCGACGCCGCGGGTGGCAACACGGTCCTGCTCGCCGCGGGGGCCGGCGGCGTCTACCGCTACGTGCCCGCCATCGTCGATCCGGCGTCGGGCACCGGCGGCTGGACCGAGTACGGGGCCGGCCTGCCGAACGCCGTCGTGGCGACAATCAGTATCACCGGCAATCGCCTGATCGCCGGCACGCTCGGCCGAGGCGTCTGGGAGGTGCCCGACATCTCGCCGACGATCCGGCAGGCCGCCGTCGTCACGGTTCAGGGCACAGACGGGGACGACGTGTTCACCTTCGGCGGCAGCGGCGGCAGTTCCGGCACCGTCTTCGTGTCGGACGGTCAGGGCAACTCGCTGTTCGTCAGCCGCAACACCGGGGCGTCGTTCAGCTTCGTCGGCGGCAAGGGGGCCGACACGCTCACGGTGGGCACCAGCGGCCAGCCGGGCGGCGACTTGCAATTCCTCACCGGCCGCGTCGTCGCCGACATGGGCAACGACCCAGGCGACACGATCATCGTGAGCGACGAGGGCCGCGCGGTCCCGACGGCTGTCACCGTCACGGCGGGCACCGTCGGCGGGGGCGCGGGCGACAACCTGTTCGCCCCCGGCGCGGTCCTCGCCTACTCCGGCCTCGCGCAGGGCACCTTGCGCCTCGACCTGGGGACGAGGGCCGTCGGCGGCAACGTCGTGAATGTGCAGTCCACCTCGGCCGCCACGACGCAACTGCTCGGCACCGGCGGCGCGGACGACTTCGTCCTCAACGGCACCGCCGGCGGGGCCGGGACCGGCGACCTGTCCGGCCTGTCCGGGACCGTCTCGATCGACGGCCGCGGGGGGGCGAACGCGCTCACCGTCAGCGACTTCGGCGCGACCGCCGGTAACGCCAACGCCAACATCCTCGGTGGCCAAATCCTCGGCTTCGCCGGGCCGACGGACGCGGCGGTCGTGGCCTACGCCAACGTCGGGGTGCTGACGGTCCTCGGGTCGAACAGCCCGACGCTCGCCGAGAACTTCCGCGTCGAGAACCCCGCCGCGCCGCTGACCCTGGGGGACAACGCCGGCCCGGACACGCTGAACGTCCGCGCGGCCAACAAGCCCGTCACGCTCAACGGCGGCCCCGGCTCGGTCGTCTTCCGCGTCACGAGCACGGCCGGCGACAGCCTCGACGGCGACCTCCTGGGCATCGTCGCCCCGGTGCTGGTCAACGCCGGCGCGGGGTCGAGCCAGCTCGTCGTGAGCAACTTCGGCAACCCGGTCGGCTCGACCTACGCCGTCGGAATTACTCCCGCCGGGGACTACACCATCGCCGGGGCGACGCCGCTGCCGATCACCTTCAAGACGACTGGGCGCTTCGCCGGCCCCGACGGCAACGGCGTCTGGCTGCGCGGCTCCAACGCCGGCAACGACACCTTCAACCTCGGCGTGACGCTGGGCAGCGGCTCGCAGACCGCCATCGACGGGAACGGCGGCAACGACGTCTTCAACGTCACCGCCGACAGCCTCGGCGTGGGCGGCGCGGTAACCCTCCGGGCCGGCGGCGGCTCGAACGTCGTCGCCGTCGATTCGGGCGTCTTCGGCGTCACCGCCGACTCGGTGGCCGTCGTCGGCGGCGGCTCGACCCGCCTGATCGTGTACGGCTTCGCGGCCGCGGACAAGGTCACGCCGGCCGTGACGCTCACCGACGCCGTCAACGGCACGGTTACCGGCGTCGGCAACGCGATCCGCTTCAACTCGCTGAACTTCCTGGACTACGACGGCCGGGGCGGGCGCAACAGTCTCCTGTACCGCGATAGCACCAACGTGGCGTTCGGCTCGCTCGCCAACCCCGGCGCGGGGATCGTCTACCAGCCCAAGGGTCCGGCCAGCGGCGAGATCCGCCTGGCCGGCGTCGGCCCGGTCGTCAACTTCGTCAACGTCAACGGCAGCGACGCCGCCGGCCTGCTGATCGACGGCGACGGCAACCGCACCGGGGCGCGCGACACGCTGACCGTCGTCGGCGTCAGCGACACCGGCCTCGGCGTGGCGGGGGCGCTCGCCGGCAGCACGGCCGGCAACGGCGCGGACACCTTCGATGTCAGCGACCAGGCCGTGGTCATCTCGGACGAGTCCCTCGGCCAGCTGCGCACCGTGGCCGCGGTCCCCTCGACCGTCCGAACGCTGATCGTCCAGGGCGGCAACGAGGCCGGGCAGGGCGACACGTTCAACGTCACGCCCTCCTCGACGCTCGACATCCTCGTGGACGGGCAGGGGCCGACGCGCAAGCGGAACGGCAACACCCTCAAAGTCAACACCGGCGAGGCGACCCACCTCGAGCGGGCCAACAACGCCTTCTTCGGCACGCCGCAGACGCGGATCGTCACCGACAGCGGCGCGGCCTTGGCCTTCAAGAACTTCCCCAACGCGGCCGGGGTCCGAAGCATCTTCGCCGTCGGGGCGGACGCCGGCGGCGGCCCGCGGGTGCGGGTCTACGACGCGGTGACCAAGGAAGTGCTGTTCGACCGCTTCGTGTACGACCCCGGCTTCGCCGGCGGCGTGCGCGTGGCGACCGGCGACGTGACCGGCGACGGCGTGCCGGACCTGATCGTCGCGGCGGGCATCGGCGGCGGCCCGCACATTCAGGTCTTCGACGGCATCACCTTCCAGCCGGTCGCCAGCTTCTTCGCCTACGAGACGACGTTCACCGGCGGCACGTTCGTGGCGGTGGGCGACCTCAACGGCGACGGCGTCGGCGACATCGTGGTCGGCTCGGGCAACGGCGGCGGGCCGGTCGTCAAGGTCTTCGACGGGGCCGGCCGGGCGCTGACCGCGTTCTTCGCCTACGACAAGGGCTTCCGCGGCGGGGTGCGCGTCGCGGCGGGCGACGTCAACGGCGACGGCAAGGACGACATCGTGACGGGGGCCGGCCCCGGCGGCGGCCCGCACGTCCGCGTCTTCAACGCCTCGGACTTGCGCATCCTGACCCAGTACATGGCCTTCGACCCCGCTTACTCCGGCGGCGTCTACGTCACGGCCGGCGACGTGAACGGCGACGGCACGGCGGACGTGATCGTCGGCCCCGGTACCGACACCCTGCCGCAGATCAGCATCCGCGACAGCCGGTCCGGGTCGGTGACGCCGCTGAGCATCTTCGACATCGGCGTCGTCGCCAACCCCGACCCGCTGCCGGCGACGGACAGCAACGTACTGAGCGCCGGGGGCAGCGCGGAGTTGGGCGGCCTGCGGGTGGCCGTCGCGGACTTGAACGCGAGCGGGACTAAGCAGATCGTGGTGAGCCGCGGCCCCGGCAACGTGTCGCGGGTGCGGACGTACACCGTCGGCCCGCTCGCCGAGGCCGGCAACTTCCTGGCGTTCGAGCCGGACTTCACCGGCGGCGTCTACGTGGGGTGACCGAAACGACGTCACCGCCAAGACGCGAAGAGCGCCAAGAAGACCAAACTCGTGTTTGGTTCGCTTGGCGCTCTTCGCGTCTTGGCGGTGACGTCGGTGCTTGAAACTACGCCTTCGCGGACTTCGCCGGGGCGGGGGCGACGGCCTTCTTGGCGTCGGCCTCGGTGATGCGGTAGGCCGGCATGTCCAGTTTCGCGCTCAGGTAACTCAAGATGCTTGGGGTGTAGGGGAACGTGCCTTTGGTCACGAGTTCCGCCATGCGCTTGTCGCGGTTCGACCGCTCCTTACGCTTCAGCAGGCCGTTCTCTTGCCGCGAGATGCGGCCGTTGACGCGGTTGCGGTCCCCGCGGGTCGAAGTGGACATCCGTTCGGCCATGACTCGGCTCCGGGGAGTTTACGTGCGGAAAGGGGCCATTGTAACGCGAACCTACACTCCGGGAAGGGCGGAACCGCGTGGGGACGCCGGGCGAGATCGGGTCACGTCGGGTGACGATTCTTCCGATAACAGCGTCAGCGCCGGTTCTCGGAGGTCGAACGGATGCGTCGGTACTTGTGGGGAATCGGTCTGACACTGGGCGTCGCGGCGTCCGGGTGCCGCACGCCGCGGCCAGACCCCACGCCGACGACCCTCCCCGGCCCGACGCTCGTCGAGGCCGCCCGCGTGGTGCCGGCCCCCGACTTGAGTGCCTTGCCCGCGACCCTGCCGGCGGCGGCCGCAGCGCCCGTCCCGGCCCGCTACTTGTCACTGAGTGCCGAGGAGTGCCGCCGCTCGGCCTGCACGCACGCCGCACTCGCTCGGGGCATCCTCGCCGCCGTGGACGGCAACCCCCGGCCCGGTTCGCACGCGTCCGCCAAGGGGGCCGTGGACGACCTGCGGCGGACGGTGGCCGGCGAGTTGGCCCGCGAAGCCCGCAACCGCGCGGCCGGCGGGGCGCTCGAACTTTACTACCGGCTTCAGGAGGCCGAACTGCTCGCCGACCTGCTGGCCCGCAGTCTCGACGAGGTGGACGCTTTGGTGCGGGCCGCCGACACGCTCGCGGCCAACGGCTTCAGCGAGGCCCCCGAGGCGTTCGCCCTCCGCAAGTCGCAACTCGACCTCCGCGCGGAGCAGGTGAGCTTGCGCGCCGGGGTCCGCCGGCTGAACGCCGAGTTGAAGCCGCTGCTGGGCCTCGAAGCCGCCGAGGAAAACCTCCTCCCGGCCGACGGCTTCCAAGTCGCGACCGACCAACTCGACCCGCGCGCCGCCGTGGCCCACGCGCTGGCCGGGCGGGGCGACTTGCGGGCCGTGCGGGCGTTGCAGGGGGGCCTCGACACGCAGACGGTGGACGCCGTGCGTCAGGCCGTCGCCGGGCTGCTGCCGCCGCTCGGGGCGATCACGGCCGCGGCCAACACCTTCGCGCCGGGGCTGCGCGTCCTGCTGCCGTTCTTGCAGAAGACCGACGTGGAGAAGGTTCGCCGGCAGGTGAAATTGCTCCAAGAGGACCGCGAGCGGGAGATCGCGAAGGATGTCGTCGAGGCGGTGGACGACTACCACACTCAGCGCGACCGCTTGGCGGTGAGTCGCCGGCGGGTGGTCGTCGAGGCGGCCCGCGTCGCCGACCTGACCGTGAAACGTAACAACGGCCTGCCGGTGGAGACCGAGTTGCGTAAGGCCCGGCTCGACCTGCTTGCGGCGGAGCGGGAACAACTCAAGGACGCCTTCGCGTGGAAGCGGGCCGACGTGACCGTCCGCAAGCTCCTCGGCGGGCTGTGCGCCGACGCGGCGTGCGGCTGCCCCTGAGCCGTCACGCCGGCTCGTCCTCGATTCCGGTGATCTGCGAGGTCTCGACGACGACGCGCTCGGAGCCGTGGGTCGGGTTACCGGCGGCGAGGACGAGTTGCAGGGTGCAGACGGTCACGAGTTCCGGGCGGCGGACCAGGAAGCCGACCCCGCCCTCGACGCGGATGCGGAACGGCGCGAACGGCTGCCGGCGCAGGGCGGCGTCGAGGCGGCCCGCGATTTGGCGTCGCGCGTGGGGGGACAGGACCATGAAACGGCTCCGCGGTTCCTTGCCGGCGGGTCTGGGGAAGTTCGCCCGACGACGGTCCGTGCCGTTGGTACGTTTAGTAGACCGGTATCGGGGTGTCGTTACTGTCCGCGACCGTACCAGCGGAAGCATTATTCTTAGAAATTTCTTTGCCCGGATTGGGGTCGAAGTGACGGCCGTTCAACTCGGCGTGTCGAAGGCCCCACGCATGGCGGCGTAGCACTCGCACGACGCCGACTCTAGCCCCGCGGCGTCGAGGATTTTGACCCGGCCGTGGCGGTAAGCGATCAGGCCGGCGGCTTGCAGCGTGCCGGCCGCGACGGTGACGGTCGCGCGGCGGACCCCCAGCATCGTCGCGAGGAACTCTTGCGTCAGCGGGAACTCGTCGGCCCCGACGCGGTCGCGGCACATCAGCAGCCAGCGGGCGCAGCGCTCGTTGACCGCGTGCAGGGCGTTGCAGGCGATGAGTTGCGCCGACGTGGCCAGGACCGAGCGGGTGTAGTTGTAGACGACCGCCGTGAGCGCGCCGCCGCGGGCGACCTCGGCGACGAACTCCGCCGCCGGCAGCCGCCGGCAGACGCACGGCGGGATCTGGCAGAAGACCTCCTCGACGCTGCGGGTCGCGCCCAGGAAGGTCGAGAAGCCGAGCATCCCCTCCGCGCCGGTCGCCGCGACCTCGGCCGTCGAGCCGTCGATCATGATCACGACCGACGACATGACCCCGGAGCGCGGGAAGTACACCGCGTCGAGCGCCCCGCCGGAGCGGTAGGCGCTGCCGCGGTGCTCGAAGGTGACCTCCGTCATGCGGGCCGTCAGGCGGGCGAAGTCGTGCGGCGGCAAGGCGGCGAGGAGCCGGTTTTCCGATAAGGCCATTCACGAACTCGGGATAACGGACCGGCGAGACGGCCGTGGTCACGGGGTGCCGGTGGCACCTTGTTCTGGGGAGATGATAGGAGCTTACTCACGAGGGCGTCGGCCTACGGCACGCTAACGTACCGAGCGGGCGTTTTCCGACGAGTTCGCCGCGCCGCCGTTCGATTCGTCGCCGCATACGATACCCCCGTCAGTCGATGCGGGGGGTGGGCGATGCCGGAACTGCCGGAGGTCGAGACAGTCGTGCGCGACCTGCGGCCCCTCGTCGTCGGCCGCACCATTCTGCGCGTCGAGGTCGGCGCGCGGGCGCTGCGCAGGCCGTGGGACGCGGCCTGGGCCGGGCGACTCACCGGGGTGACGGTCGAGTCGATCCGCCGGCGCGGCAAGTGGATTCTGCTCGACGTGTCCGGCGGGGCGCGGCTCGTCGTCCACCTCGGCATGACCGGGCAGTTCACCGCCGTCCCGACGCTCGCACTCCGGCCCGACCACCTGCACGTCGTCTTCACGCTCAGCGGCCTGGTCGAGCTGCGCTTCCGCGACGTGCGCCGCTTCGGCAGCATGCAACTCGTGGCCGACGAGGCGACGGCGATGGCGAGCCTCGACGCCAAGCTCGGCCCGGAGCCGTTCGACATCCCGCGCGACGGCTTCCACGCGGCGGTGACCGGCACGACGCGGACGCTCAAAGCACTCCTGCTCGACCAGTCGCTCGTGGCGGGGGTCGGCAACATCTACGCCGACGAGGCGCTGCACCGCGCGAGGCTGCACCCCGAGACGCGCGGCGCGCAGTTGACCAGGCCGCAGGTGAACCGGCTGCGCGAGGCGATCACCGCGGTCATTACGCACGCGATCGAGGCGCGCGGCTCGACGATCCGCGACTACGTGGGCGGGTCGGGGCTGAAGGGCGGCTTCCAGCGCGAGTTCCGCGCCTACGGCCGCACCGGCGAGCCGTGCACGACCTGCGGCGTGCCGATCGAGCGCGTGCGGGTCGCCGGCCGGTCGTCGCACTTCTGCCCGCAGTGCCAGCGCGTCGCGAAGGGGTAGCATGGCGTCGCCCTCCACCCGCCGCGCCTCGGACGGCCTCAGCGTTGAGACGAAGTTCCGCCTGCTGCTCGGCGTCAGTGTGCTGTCGCTCATCATGCTGAGCTTCTGGCTGTACGCGCGGCAGACCGAGGGCCTCGCCTACGACCAACTCGCGCAGACCGGCCGGGCGCTCGTCTCGCCGATCGTCACGACCGTCCACGCCCGCGGCGAACTCCAGGAGGCGGTCGCGGGGTTCCAGCAGTTGACCGAGGAGAAGTGGCCGGAGAAGCTCAAGCGGTACGAGTACCGGCTCATCCGGCCCAACGCCGTGAAGCCCGAGAACCTGACGCCCGTCGAGGACCTGGCGATCCTGGCCGAGTTGAAGGCCAACCCCGACGTGCCGGAGGCGACGCGCACCGTCGAGGGCGAGCGGGCCTACCTCTACTACGGGGCGATCCGCGCCGGGGCGTCGTGCGTCGGCTGCCACCGGTCCGCGCAACGCCTCGCCGACTACCTCGACGTGGCGGTGTCCGACCCGGCCGTCGTGAACCTCGCGGAGCCGGACTTGCAGGCGGGCGAGCTGATGGCCGTGGTGCGGGTGCAGCTCTCGACCGACCTCATCGAGGACGGCCTGCACGTCAACCGCGCCGTGCTGTTCACCTTCGCCGTCGGCACCACGCTGGCGATCCTCGTGAGTAGTTACGCCATCGTGCGCTACCTCGTGGTGCGGCCGGTGCGGCACCTCAAAAGTGTCGCCGACGCCATCGCCGCGGGGCAACTGAACCTGCGCTCCGAGATCCAGACCGGCGACGAGTTCGAGGATTTTTCCGAGGCGTTCAACCGCATGTTGCGCAACCTCACCGAGGCCCAGATGCGCAACCGCGACCTCATCGCGACGCTTGCGAAGCAGATCGACCAGTTCGGCAGCCTCAACATGGCGCTCAACGAGTCGAACCGCCTCAAGGGCGACTTCCTCTCGACGATGTCGCACGAACTCCGCACGCCGTTGAACAGCATCATCGGCTTCAGCGAGGTGCTCGTCGCCGACGCCACGCTGACGGCCAAGCAGTCGCGCTACGCCGGCAACATCATGACCAGCGGCCAGCAGTTGCTCGTACTCATCAACGACATCCTCGACCTCGCCAAACTGGAGGCCGGCAAGCTGCGGCTGCGCGTCGATGCGCTCGACCTGCCGCAACTCGCGGAGCAGGCGGCGGCGATGGACCGGCCGGCCGCCGAGAAGAAGGGCATCGAGCTGCGCGTGGTTGTGCCGGAACACCCGCCGGGCGCGGTGCGCCAGGACGGCGGCAAGCTGCGGCAGGTGCTGGCGAACCTCGTCTCGAACGCCATCAAGTTCACGCCGGAGGGCGGCCGCGTCACCGTCGGCGGCGGCGTCGAGGGCGGTACGTTGACGCTGAGCGTGGCGGACACGGGCGTCGGCATCGCGCCGGCGGAGCAGGTGTCGATCTTCGACAAGTTCCGCCAGGCGTCGAACCCCCTGACGCGCGAGCAGGGCGGCACCGGCCTGGGTCTGTCGATCGTCCGCGAGCTGTGCAAGCTGCTCGGCGGCGACGTGGCCCTGCACAGCGACCTCGGCCGCGGCACGACGTTCACGGTGACGGTGCCGGCGCAGTTGACGACCCTGGACCCGCCCGAGGAGCCGCCCGCCGATGCCGACCTTCCCTGACCGCCTCGCCGACGCCGTGCGCCGCCGCGGCCCGCTGTGCGTAGGCCTCGACCCCCGCGCCGAGTCGCTGCCGGCCGCACTCCTGGCGTCGGCCGGGAGTGTCCCCGCGGCGTTCGAGGCGTTCGCGCTCAAGGTGCTCGACCTGGTCGAACCCTACGCCGGCGTGGTGAAGCCGCAGGCGGCGTTCTTCGAGCAGTACGGGGCCGCTGGGATGGCCGCGATGGGGCGCGTGTTGGCAGCGGCTCGCGAGCGCGGCTTCGTCACAATCCTGGACGCCAAGCGCGGCGACATCGCCTCGACGGCGGCCGCCTACGCCGAGGCGGCGTTCTCGCCGGCGGTGTGGCACGCCGACGCGCTGACGGTCAACCCGTACCTCGGGGCCGACGCCGTCGAGCCGTTCGTGGGCGCGGCGGTGGCCGCGGGCGGGGGGCTGTTCGTGCTGGTGCGGACGAGCAACCCCGGCGGCGGGCTGTTCCAGAACCTGGTGTGCGACGGCCGGCCGCTGTACCGCGCCGTCGGCGACGCCGTGGCCGCCTGGAACGCCCCGACCTTGGGGGCGTGCGGCTTGGGGGCGGTCGGCGCGGTCGTCGGCGCGACCCACCCGCGCGAACTCTCGGAGCTGCGCGCGGCGTTACCCGACGTGTGGTTCCTGGTCCCCGGCTACGGCGCGCAGGGCGGCACCGCCGCCGACGCGCGTGCGGCGTTCCGGCCCGACGGCTTGGGGGCGATCGTCAACAGCAGCCGCGGCGTGACCTTCCCGTTCCGCCCCGACGACACGCAGTGGGAGGCGAAAGTCGTCGCGGCGGCGCGGACGGCGCAGGCGGAGTTGACGGCGGGGTGATAAATTATACTATAACGCATAACCGAAGAGTCCGCCCTCAGATCAGAGGGCGATAACGCCCGCCACGTTCTGCAAATAGCAGAGCAATTTCCAACTCCCGACCTATTTCGCCGGCCGCGTCACCTCCAGTAATCCGTGCAACGTAGCCGACGGAACGCCTTCCACTTAGGCAAGTGCCACGAGGAGGTGCAGAGCCGCGAGACACTACTAGTGAGATAACTGACGCGACTGGTAAAATGATTTGCGGATCGTATGTGATATGATTAGATAGATATACCCGATTGGCAGTACATTACCATATTTACAAAATACATACAATGAGTACATAAAATGCACACGTTCCCGACCATGGTAGAAATCGAAAAGGCGGCGGGGTTGCTTATCAACCGCTATAGTGTTTCACCTCAATTGCTAGGCCACCTCTTCGGCGTAGTTCAGAGAGATCAAGCAAGTTCGCTCCTCCAGGCGCTGGGCAACTGCCGCCTTTCAAGTCTCGATGTCGCCCGATTGTTAGTGCAAAGGGATGGCGCGGCGCTGTTTGCGGGTGGTGCTGATGACACCCGTAAGTTCCGCCAATTTCTCCTCGGCAAACTCGACGACGAGACGATTCGAGAGCTTTATGGTAAACATTCGCCTCCGAATACGTCAATCAATATCCCGGCACGAATGTACAAGCCACTCGCAGCCAAGAAGTGGCACTCGGGGAAGTCGTGGGCCAAGGACTTCGTCACGGCCCTCGGATTCCCGCTAATCTACGCGGGGGCGGTGCAGCCGGATTACGTTCCTTCGTTTTACGACGTATCGCCGAGGGTCATCCCGCCGAAGTTGGTCGATTACCAGGTCAGCTTGAAAGATCGCATGTGCCAAGTCTTGGACCGAGAGGGTAGGTGGACGCGTTGCGTCGTGACGCTCCCTACCGGTGGCGGCAAGACCCGAGTTGCGGTCGAGGCGTTCATTGACTGGCTGCACCCGCGATTTGCTGAGGGCAAATACCTTATCTGGATCGCTCAAAGCGAGGAACTGTGCGAGCAAGCCATTGCGTGTATTGAACAAATGTGGGGGTCGCGTGAGTTCATCCGACCGCTACGGGTGTACCGCTTCTTTGGCGGCAGGAATATTCCTACTGATGAGTTAGAAGGCGGTGCTGTCGTCGCCAGCATTCATCAGTTGGATTCACGGATTAAGTCCGGCGATAAGTCAATGGATGCGATACTGAAGGACACTGGGGCTGTCATTATTGACGAAGCGCACCGTGCAGTCTCCAGTATGTATGACAACTTCATCAATCGTGCGGAAGAGATCCACGGCCCTGAACTGTTTCCGATCTGCGGGCTGACCGCAACCCCAGGCAGGTCAGGTACAGCCGGCCAAGCCGGGACGACTGAGTTGGTGGGGCGCTTTCAAGCCCAACTAGTCAAGCCAGAACTCGGTGGAGTTTACGAAGCCGACCCCTTGCAGTACTTTCGTGATCACAACTATCTCGCAAAGGCAAGGCACATCGTCTTCAAATTTGGACGCGAGCATGAGCTCACAGATGAGCAGGTTAAGTTGATGAAACGGGAGCATGACTTGCCACTGGGTTTCTTAAAACAACTCGCAGCTGACCACGATCGCAACTTGTTGATTGTTCGACGCCTGTTGCAATTGCCTAAAGGTACTTCGACCTTAGTATATGCCTGTACTGTAGAACACGCTTACTTTTTATCTGCAATTTTGAATGCGCGTGGGCGAGTATCACGTACCGTTTCTTCAGATACACCCGTCGTGCTGCGACGTGGTCTGGTTCAAGAATTCAAAGATCAGAAAATTGAGTTTCTTTGCAATTTCGGTGTATTGACAACGGGCTTCGATGCACCCAGGACTGATTGTATTGCCCTTTGCCGGCCGACAACAAGTGAGGTGCTATACGAACAGATTATCGGTCGCGGGCTGCGGGGCACGCAGTTTGGCGGTACGCCGGAGTGTACGATCATAGACTTCGCGGATAATATTCTACGCTTAGGCAAACCTTTGGCTCACACACGGTTTGAAAAGTTTTGGACTGTCGAGGAGTCTGAGGAACAATAATTCGATTCCCCGCCGGCGTGATGTCGAGGCTAGCGGGTTGAAGTTTCTGCGGGTCAGTTTCGACTCCGTGGCGGCGTATGAGCCCGTTGGTCTAGCCCGGAGCGGCAAGTCACGAGAGATTTCGACTCATGCACGGGGTCGTTGTCTGCGTTCCGGGCCGGAACAGCGGACTCACGCTCGCCGCGCCTCCGTCGTCTCTACACCTTCGTGCGGAAGTAGTCGAGGGTCAGCTTCAGGCCCTCCTCGCGGCCGACCTTCGGCTCCCAGCCCAGAAGGCTCCGCGCCAGCGTGATGTCGGGCTTGCGCTGCTTGGGGTCGTCCGGCGGCAGCGGGCGGTAGACGATCGGCGACTGGCTGCCGGTGTGCTTAAGGATCTCGTCGGCGAACTGCTTGATCGTGATCTCCGACGGGTTGCCGACGTTCACCGGGTGCGCGTAGTCCGTCTGCAACAGCCGGTAAATCCCCTCGACCAAGTCGAGCACGTAGCAGAAGCTGCGCGTCTGCTGGCCCTCGCCGTAGATCGTCAGCGGGTCGCCGCGCAACGCCTGGCCGACGAAGTTCGGCAGCACCCGGCCGTCGTCGAGGCGCATGCGCGGGCCGTAGGTGTTGAAGATGCGGATGATGTGCGTGTTGACCTGGTGCTCGCGGTGGTACGCCATCGTCATCGCCTCGGCGAAGCGCTTGGCCTCGTCGTACATGCTGCGCTCGCCGACCGGGTTGACGTTGCCCCAGTAACTCTCCGTCTGCGGGTGCACAGCCGGGTCGCCGTAGACTTCCGACGTACTCGCCAGCAGGAAGCGCGCGCCGTGGGCCTTGGCGATGCCGAGCGCGACGTGCGTGCCCAGCGAGCCGACCTTGAGCGTCTGGATGCTCGACTTGACGTAGTCGATGGGGCTGGCGGGGGACGCGAAGTGCAACACGTTGTCGAGCAGGCCATCGACGTAGAACGGCTGCGAGGCGTCGTGGACCAGCACGCGGAACTTGGGGTTCGACCGCAAGTGTTGGATGTTGACCGGCCGGCCGGTGATGAAGTTGTCGGCGCAAATGACCTCGTGGCCCTCGGCCAGGAAGCGCTCGCACAGGTGCGAGCCGACGAAGCCCGCGCCCCCGGTAATCAGTGTCCGCACGCGTCACCTCCTGCGAGTAGTCCGGCGTTAATGCCCTGCGATTGTAGCGACACTGACCCCTTCCGCTCAGAGGACCGCGGCGATCAGGCGGGCCAGCTTCGCGGCGGCGCGGCGGGCGGTCGATTGCACGTCGGCGTGGTGAAGCGTCCCCGGTGCCAGGCCGGCCGCCTTGTTGGTCACGCACGACAGCCCGACGACTTCGAGGCCCCGCGCCGCGGCCGCGACCGCCTCGCGCACCGTGGACATGCCGACGGCGTCCACCCCGCAGGCGGCGAGCGCGCGGATCTCGGCCGGCGTCTCGTAACACGGCCCCGTCAGCCCCGCGTAGACGCCCGCGATCAGCGCCGGCTCCAGACTCCGCAACCGCGCGATCAGCGCCGGCGCGTACAGTCGCCGGGCTTCCGCCAGGCGCGGCCAGTCGGTCGGCGTGAGCAACTCGACTTGCCCGGCGATCAGCATCACGTCGCCGGGGTTCAAGTCGCCGTGCAGCCCGCCGGCCGCGTTGGTCAAGACGACGCGCGTCACGCCCAGGTCGGCGACGAGTTCGACGAGCCGCGTGACGCTGTGCCAGGCGTGGCCCTCGTAGAAGTGGACGCGGCCGAAGCAGACCAGCGTCGGGACGCCGGTCCAGGTGCCCAGCGCGAGTTCGCCGCGGTGCCCGGCGACCCCCGGCGCGGCCAGCCCCGGCGCGTCGGCGTAGGCCAGCGCGTGCGTCGGTACGAAGGCGTCCGCGACGCCGGCGAGGCCGGAGCCGAGGACGACGGCGACACGCGGCCGGGCCACTCCGCAGGCGCGGCGGAAGTCGTCGAACGGCGTCATTGCGCGTCGCCGGGTTGACGCTGCTTGGCGCGGACGAGGGCGGCCACGACTTCGGCGATCAGCCCGTCGGGCAGGCGGGCGGTGTTCAGCATCGCGTCGTAACTGGTGGGGTCGTGGATCGCGCGGTCGGTGAGCCGGGCGACGAACTCGCCGCGGCGCGTGTCGCGCTGAATCGCCTCCTTGGCCCCCTCGCCGGCGGTCAAGCGCAGCAGTTGGCCGAGGTACGCCGCGCGGTCGTCGAACGGGGCGACGACGCGGACATGCACCGTCGTGGCCCGCGGCAGCAGGAAGCCCGCGCCGCGGCCGACCAACACGCACTCGCCCCGCGCCGCGAGCGCGAAAATCAGCCGGGCGACGGCGGCCGCCGGGTCGTCGGGCGGGAGCTTGCGGCGGAACAGCAGCTTCGCGGTTTCGAGGTCGGCCCACTGCGCCGCCGCGGCCGGAAGGTCGCGCAGGAGTTCCGCCCGCGCGTCGGCGTCGTGGGCGAGCGCGTCGAGGGCGTCCTGCGGGTAGGCCGGCCAGCCGAGCCGCGCGGCGACCGCCCGGCCGACGCTCACGCCGCGCGACCCCGCCTCGCGGCTCACCGCCACGGTCACCGCCTGCGGCCGCTCCAGTAGTGGCGCGGGCGTGTCGAGGCCGCGGTAGCCGTGCAGCGGGGCGTCGTCGGGAGGGGTGTGCGGCGGGGGGACCATTACGTCTCGTCCTGCGGCTCTTGGCGGCTGAACAGCACCATGCCGATCGCCGTGAACACGACCGCCGCGGCCAGGAGCGTCGCCCACGCCTCCGGGCCGCTCGCGGGGGCGTACACGTCGAGGCTCTCCTGGTTCACGACCGTCAGCGCGGCGGTCGCCTCATTGTAGAGAAGCGAGCGCGTGTAGTAGTTCAGGCTGAGCTGCTTCAAACTGCCCGGCAAGTTAGCCACGAGCATCTCGAAGAAGAAGATGTAGACCAGCCCCACCACGGCCGGCCGGCGGAACACCGCGCCCAAGAGGTGGAATAGCGCCGCGAAGCCGACCGTGCCGGCGACCACCGCCGGCCAGTACGTCGCGAGCGCCCGGAGGCCCAACGGACCGCCGGCGAGGCAGAGCACGACGAAGCCGCCGCCGGAGGCCGCGAGGCACCACGGCAGGCCGCCGAGGAACTTGGCCAGGTAGATCGCCCAGCGCGGCAGCGGCCGGGTGAGCAGCCAGATCAGCGTGCGGCTCTCGCGCTCCGCCCCCAGCCCCGCCGACCCGTAGGCGAGCGTGAACAGCGGCATGACGAAGCCGAGGTGCATCGTGAACACGACCCAGCGCGAGAAGTTGAGGAACGCCCAGTCGTCGAGGAACTTGTCGTCGGCCAGCGCCGCGCGAAAGGGCGCGTACAGGGCCATCGTGAGGGCCGAGCCTTCGCCGGTGTTGGGCGTCATCTGCACCAGGTCGATGAGCGCCGGGATGTTGCGGACCTCCGTGCCGTAGCGGATCGAGTAGCGGTTTTGAAACCCCCACCCCGACGGCCCGTGGGACATCACTGCGACGGTGACGGTCAGCAGCGCGAGCAGCCCCCCGGCGACCCACGCCATCTGGCGGACCTGCCGTTGACGCCGGAACGAGAACGCGATGAGGGCGAGAAACGCGTTGAGCACGCCGGACCTCCGTGCGGGGCGACCGGAGTAGTGTACGCGCACGGGTGCCCGGCGTAGACGGCTGCCCATTGACCGGGGGACGCTGTAAAGTACAATCGACGGTACTCACGGAGTCCCACCATGCCCGTCCCATCCGTCCCGCGGCCCGCAGTCGAAACCTCCGATGCCGCGTCGGCCCGCAGCGATGTCGATGACACGCAGGCGTCCCCCCCTCAACCAACGCCGCGACCGTCTGCGGCTTCGACCCGCCGGCCGCGGACGGTGAGGTCGGCACGCTCGGCCCCTACCGCGTCCTCCAAGAGTTGGGTCGCGGCGGCATGGGCGCGGTCTACGCCGCCCTCGACACCCGCCTCGAACGGCGGATCGCGCTCAAGGTGATGCTGCCGGCGTCCGCCGCCGACGCCAACGCGAAGGGGCGATTCCTGCGCGAGGCCCGCGCCGCCGCCCGGATCAAGCACGACAACGTCGTCACCGTCTACGAGGCCGACGAGCGCCTGGGAGTGCCGTACATCGCGATGGAGTTCCTCGACGGCTACCCGCTCGACGGCTACCTCAAGAAGAAGGGCAACCTGGCGATCTTGCAGGTGCTGCGGATCGGCGCGGAGGCGGCCGCGGGGCTGGCCGCGGCGCACAAGATCGGCCTGGTCCACCGCGACATCAAGCCCGCCAACCTGTGGCTCGAAGCCCCGCACGGCCGCGTCAAGGTCCTCGACTTCGGGCTGGCGCGGCCTGTAGACGCCGAGGTCGAGCTGACGCAGAGCGGGGCGATCGTCGGCACCCCGGCGTACATGAGTCCCGAGCAGGCGCGCGGCGAGAAGGTCGATCACCGCACCGACCTGTTCAGCCTCGGCGGCGTGCTGTACCGGCTGTGTACGGGGACGGTGCCCTTCCACGGCCCGAGCGTGATGTCGGTGCTGATGGCGCTGGGCACGCAGGAGCCACCGCCGGTGCGCGACGCGAACCCCGACGTGCCCGAGTCGTTGGCCGCGTTGATCCACCAGCTCCTCGCCAAGCGGGCCGACGCCCGGCCGCAGTCGGCGGCCGAGGTCGTGCAGCGTCTCCGGGCCATCGCAACCACCCTGGCGAACCCGAGCGTGCAGGTGCTGCACGTCCCGATGTCGGTGACGGCGGCCCCCGAAGCCAGCCCCTTCGCCGACCTCGATACGGAACTCGTGTCACGCGGCCCCGTCGCGGCCCCGGTGCGCAAGAAACCGGGCAGCCGGTGGCGGGCGGTGGCGGCGGGGTTCGCGGCGTTCTCGGCGTTGGTCCTGTGCGGGGTGATCGTCGTCATCCGCAACAGGGACGGCACCGAGACGAGGATCGAAGTCCCCGACGGCGCGACCGTCACGGTGAAGGGCAACGACGGCAAGACGCTGGCGCAGGTCGGGCCGGTGAAGAAGCCGGTCGTGGCGGCCGACCCCGACCGCGCCGCGGCGACTTGGGTGATCGCGCAGGGCGGGTTCGTCCGCGTCCTCGGCGCGGACAATGACATCAAGTCCGCGGCCGGCTTGCCCAAGGACCGGTTCACCGTAACCCAAGTGAATTTGAGCAACACGGAGGAGGTGACGGACGCCGGGCTGGAACGGTTCAAAGACCTCAAGAGTCTGACGCGCATCGGCCTCTTCTTCACAACAAAAGTGACCGACGTGGGGCTAGAACACATTAAGGAAGTCAAGGGGCTGACGAACTTAGACCTGCATGGCACGAAAGTGTCGGACGTAGGACTGGTCCACCTCACTGGCCTCAAGGGCCTAACGCAACTCGGCCTGCATCATACGCAAGTTTCGGACGTGGGATTGGTTCACTTGAAGGAACTCAGAAGTCTTACGGATCTCGGTCTCTACGACACAAAGGTTACGGACGTAGGGCTGGTCCAGCTCAAGGAACTCAAAAGCCTGACATGTCTCACCTTGAGCGGCACATTGGTCTCGGACGTGGGGCTAGCGCACCTCAAGGAAATTAAGGGGCTGACGCAACTCCGCCTGCACGGCACTCTGGTGACTGACGCAAAGCTGTCTCAACTTACAGACCTCAAGGGTTTGACACTTCTAAGCCTGTACGACACGAATGCGACTGACTCGGAGGTAATACACCTTAAGGACTTCAGGAGCTTGACATCGCTACTACTAGGCGGCACGCAGGTGTCGGACGCGGGGGTCGCGCACCTCAGGGACCTCAAGAACTTAGATAGCCTTGACCTGTTCAATACGCAGGTGACAGACGTGGGGCTAGTCCACCTCAAAGACCTGAACACACTAACCATTCTAAATATTGGTAAAACGGCGGTGACAGACGCGGGGCTGGAACACCTCAAAGACATCAAGAGCCTGAACTGGCTCAACATGTGCGGGACTAGGGTGACGGCAAAGGGGCTAGCAGCGTTCGCCGCGACTCTCCCTGCGTGCAAGATCGAGCACGACAGCGGGATCATCGAGCGGACGGCCGCGGCCGACCCCAACCGCGAGGCGGCGATATGGGTGATCGCGAAGGGCGGGACTGTCCGCGTCGCTGGTGCGGATAAGGACATCAAGGCCTCGGGCGACCTGCCCAAGGAGCGGTTCGCCCTGACGCATGTCGACCTCGTAGGCGCGGCGGTGACGGACGCGGGGCTGGCCCACCTCAAGGATCTCAAGGGCCTGACGTTCCTCAACCTGCAAAGTACGCGGGTGTCGGACGCAGGGCTGCAGCACCTCAAGGACATCAAGGGCCTGGCGATCCTTTGGCTAGCCTACACGAAGGTGACGGACGCGGGGCTGGTGCACCTCAAGGACCTCAAGGGCCTGACGCGCCTCGGCTTGGAAAGCACGGTGGTGACGGACGCGGGGCTGGTGCACCTCAAGGACATTAAGGGCCTGGCGGACCTTATGCTGTCCAGCACGAAGGTGTCGGACGCGGGGCTCATTCCGCTCAAGGACCTCAAGGGCCTCACGCACCTCGACCTGAACGGCACGAAGGTGACGGACGCGGGGCTGGCGCACCTCAAGGACCTCAAGGGCCTCACGCACCTCAACCTACACAGAACGCAGGTGACGGACGCGGGGCTGGCCCACCTCAAGGACATCAAGGGCCTGGGTTTCCTCACCCTGAGCGGTACACAGGTGTCGGACTCGGGGCTCATTTCGCTTAAGGATGTCAAGGGCCTGACGCACCTTTTCCTGGATGGCACGGCGGTGACGGACGGGGGGTTGGAGCACCTCAAGGAACTCAAGGGCCTCGATCACCTTGAGGTGCATAAGACAAAGGTCACGCCAAAGGGGCTAGCGGCGTTCGCGGCAGCGCTGCCGGCCTGCCGGATCGAGCACGACGACGGCGTCATCGAGCCGAAACCGTAACGCCCGGCGGCCCCGCGACACTGTTTCTTCCCACGCCGCGCACCGCCACGTTGCCGGGGGCGCGCGGCGGTCGTAACATCTCGCCACCCTCTCGCCCGCTGACCGTTCGACCCCTGGCCGCGCTGGGCACCTCATGCCGTTCCGGGTTTCCGCGCCCCTGATCCTCGTGGTCGCGTTCGTCGCGATCGGCCTGGCCGCCGGCCGCCGGGAGACGCGCGGCCGGCCGGATGTCATCACCATCGTGTCGAGCCTGCCGCGCTCGGGGAGCGCCCGCGGCCAGACGGACGTGATCTCCAACGGCATTAAGCTCGCCTTCTACGACATCGGCTACAAGCTCGACGTGACCGACCCCGCCACCGGCGACAAGCGGACGTTCGCGATCGAGTACCTCGACCTCGACGACGCCACGGCGGCCGCGGGGCAGTGGACCATCGAGCAGGAGATCACCAACGCCAACTTGGCCCGCAACGACCCCGACGTGGTGGCGTACATCGGCACCTACAACTCGGGGGCGGCCAAGGTCTCGATGCCGATCCTGAACCGCGCCGGCATCTTCATGGTGTCGCCGGCCAACACCGCCCCGGCACTCACCCGCGCCGGCGAGGGCGAGCGGCACGAGCCGCTGTGCTACCGACCGAGCGGGGTCGTCAACTTCGCCCGCGTCATCCCGACCGACGACTTGCAGGGCGAACTGTCGGTCCTCTGGGCGCGCGACCTGGGCGTCAAGAAGGTCTACATCCTCGACGACAACGAGGTCTACGGCGGCGGCATCGCCGGGGTCGTCGAGGCCAAGTGCCCGAAGTACGGCATCACCGTGCTCGGCCACCAGTCGATCGACTCGAAAGCCCAGGAGTTCACGCCGCTGATGACGACGATCAAGGCGCTGAACCCCGACCTCGTCTACTTCGGCGGCACGACGCAGACGAAGGCGGGGCAGCTCCTCAAGGACATGGTCAAGGTCGGGATGAAGTGCCCGATGATGGCCCCCGACGGCTGCTTCGAGCAGGCGATGATCAACACCAACGGCGCGGAGACCTTCGACAAATTGAAGTTCTACGCCACCTTCGGCGGCCTGCCGATCGACGCCCTCACGAGTGGCAAGGGCAAGGAGTTCGTCGAGAAGTACACCGCCCTCTACAAGTCCCCGCCGGCCGACGCCTACGCCACCTACGGCTACGAGGCGGCGCTGGTCACCCTCGAAGCGATCCGCCGGGCCGGCCGCAAGGACCGCGACGCCATCCGGGCCGCGGCGCTGGCGGTCAAGAACTTCGACGGGGCCACGGGGGTCTGGTCGTTCGACGAGAACGGCGACACCACCAACCAGACGATGAGCGGCAGCACCGTCGTGACCTCCACCGACGGCGGCGTGACGACCGGGAAGTTCCAGTTCGTCCGGGCGCTGCAACTGCC
>JAYTUC010000112.1:0-7674 GCA_043744775.1 Fimbriiglobus sp.
TGCGGCACCTGGCACGAAATCCCCGCGCCGTCACCGGCCTCGCCGCAGACGCCGCCGCGGTGTTCGAGCGCCCCGAGGGCGTTGAGGGTCTTGCGAAGCACTTCGACGGAGGGCTTGCCGTCCTTCGCGGCGACGCCGCCGATGCCGCAGGCGTCGCGGCCGATCACGTCGGTGTAAAGGAGTTCGCCGCTGGCCGTGAGTGTGCGTCCGTCCATCACGCTTGCTACCTGAAAAAAGGGGACCGGTTGCCCGTGAGCAACTAAAAGTTTACGCCGATGCAACCACTCAATCAACAACCACGGGTTAGGAACCGCGAGATTGCGTCGCCGTTCACGCGGAAGTCCGGCTTGGCACCGCGGGCGGTCTGGGGTACAAGGTCGCCGACCGTGTCCCCGGAGAGTGATGTCATGACGCGATGGACCTTGGCGACGGCGTGGGCGGCTTGCGCGGCGGCGATGCTTCTGGCGCAAGCCCCCCCGGCCGGCCCCCTGCCCCCCGCCGCGGCCCCGGCGGCTGCCCCGCAGCCGGCGCTGAGCCAGGAGCTTTGGCAGCACCTCGTGAACTGGGAAGCCGTCATGAAGGGGGCGAAGAACTTCTACTGCGAGGGCAAGAAGATTCAGGAGACGAAAGTCGGCGCGCGAAAGGGCAGGAAGGAGTCGCGCACCGAAATTCGCTGCCAGATGCCCAGCAAGGCCCGTATGGTGCTGTCCGCGATCCCCGGCCCCGGCGAGAAGGCCGACCCCAACGACTTCGACTTGTACATCGCCACCAGCGACCTGATCCTGGAGTACGACGGCAACAACAAGCGCCTCATCGAGACGCGCCTGCCGCCGGGCAGCATGAAGGGCATGCTGCTGCTAGACTTCATCTCCGGGGCGATCACCGCCCGCGCCGCCGCGGAGCGCTTCGACATCAAGTTGCTCAAAGAAGACGCCAACTACCTCTACCTCGAACTGAAGCCGCGGAAACCCGAAGATTTGGGCGACTTCGAGTCGATGGTGCTAGTCCTGTTCCGCAACGTCGAGGGCCAACCGGCTTACCTGCCTCGGCAGGTCGTCGTGATGCGCAACAAGAACCAGGAAGAAGAGACGTGGGACTTCCCGCGTCCGGCGATCAACGTGCAGGGCTTCGGGCCCGCCGACTTCAGCCCCGCGCCGATCGACAAGAAGACGTGGAACCACGTCGTGCAGTACGCGCCGGGCGCGCGGAGCCTCCTCTTAGCCACCCCGACGCCCCCCGGCCCCGCCGCGATCCCCGGACCTGGCGTCGTGCCGACGCCGGGCGTCGTGCCGAAGTAGCGGACTGCCGAACACTTCCCCCACGCCCCGGCGAGCAGTCGCCGGGGCGTCTTCGTTACTCACCCCCCTCTCACCGCGGCCGCGGCACAATTGCCCCATCGAGGCCACGGCCTCGGGCGTCGGTTCGCGCTCCCCTCCCTCCGAAGGAATGTCCCATGAAGGTCTTGAAGCGTTCCCTGTTGGCGATGGCCGTGTTCGTCGGTGCCGCCGGGCTCACGGCGGTCCAGGCCCAACAAGGCGGCCGCGGCCAGGGCGGCGGCTTCGGCGGCGGCCCGGCGGCCCTCGTCAAGTCGAAGACCGTCGCCGCAGATGTCAAGATCACCGAGGAGCAGCAGACGAAACTCGCCGACTGGTCGAAGGAGTTCGCGACGAAGGCCCAGGAGATGATGAAGGCCGGCATGGAGGGGATCGACCGCACCGACCGCAAGGCGATGGCCGAGAAGATGCCGGCGTTGCAAGCGAAAGTCTCCCAGGCCGCCTACACCGAACTCGCCACGGTGCTCAAGCCCGAACAGGTCAAGCGCCTCAGGCAGATCGAAGTCCAGGTCGCCGGGCTGCGGGCCTTCAACTCTGCCGAGGTCAAGTCGGCGCTGAAGATCACCGACGACCAGTTGGCGACGATCAAGGACGCCACCGACGGGGCCATGAAGGAAGGCCGCGACCTCAACGAGGAGTACGGCGTCAAGGGCTTCGCCGGCAAGCCGGACGACGCCGACAAGGCCAAGGAGTTCGACAAGAAGCGCGCCGCCATCACCAAGGAGACCCTGAGCAAGGTCATGGCCACGATGAGCGCTGACCAGAAGAAGACTTGGGCCGAGATGACCGGCGTGCCGATCGACGCCGCCAAGGTTCAGGCCGAGATCATGGGCGGCTTCCAGCGCAAGCCGAAGGACGTCTAAAGTCGCCGCCTCGCCCGCGGCGACTGCGAAACCGCCTGGGGAAACCTGGGCGGTTTTCGTTTTCCCCCGGCGGCCCGTACACTGGTTGCCACTCTACCCCCGGCACCCCTGGATGAGCCGTGTTCGCCTCCGACCCGACCAACCCGTGCGCGACACTCCAGGCGTTCCCCGCCCGCCGCGCGGATGTCCACGACGTGTTCCGCGCCGTCGTCGGCTACAAGAACTGGCTTGTCCCTCTGGCGACGCTGACCGGGCACTACGGCCGCACGCCGACCCGCGGCGTCAGCTACGGCGAGCCCGCCGACTTCCCGCCGGGCGAACTGTGGCTATTTACCGACGGCGACGCCGCCGAGCGGGCCGTCGCCGCCGGCGGCAGTCTCGGGGGGTACGCCACCGGCCTCGCCGGCGTCGAGCTGTTCGCCGGCCTGCCGCCGGGCGTGAGCGCCGTGCGCGTCAACCCGGTGTCGCCGGCGGAGCTGACCTGGAACTTCCCCCCCGAGGCGTTCGCCGCGGCGCTCGCCTGGACTCAAGTCCTCCGCTTCGAGCAGGCGGTGCGGGGATGGTCGGCCGGCGCGGCGGTGGACCTCGCAGCACTCGCGGACTACCCCCAGTTCGAGGCGTTCGTCTTCCCCAACCGCACCGTGCTGACGATGCCCGAGCACGGCGGCCTGACCAACCCGGCGGTCGTCTGCACCGCCCCGGACTGCGCGAAGGCGATCCTACGCCGCGTGCCCGAGGCGCTGCGGTCGCAGTTGCAGGTCGTCTTCACGACCGGGCGCGAACTGCTCGACAAGCTGCCGGCGCAGGGCATGGACGGCCTGATGCTCAACCCCGCCGGCCCCGGCCCGACGTTCCCTGTGCGGCTGCCCGGCCTCAGTCCCTGACGAGACGCCCCCGATGCCCCGGCCGCCCGAAGTCTCGCCGCCCGCCCCGCCGTTCGCCGCCTGGCGTGCCGTCCTGGGCGTCCTGACGCTCTGCCTCGTCGTCGTCACGGGGCTACTCTTCCTGGGCCTGTGGAACTCCGGCTGGTTCGTGCAGGTGCCGCGCGAGTTCGCGCCGGTCGGGATGAAGTGTGCCGTCGAGATGCCCGGCGGCGTCCACGAGTCGGCGTTGCTGCCGGCCCGCCTGGCCGACGGCACGCAGTACGCCGCGCGGCGGCGCTTCCCCTGGGAGAGCTTCGGCCTCGCCGCCCGCGAACTCCCCGACGACTTCGACGCCGACGCCGACGACCCGCTGCCGGCGATGGACCGCCTCCTGGGCGAATTCTTCCAGACCCTTCCCGGCGGCCTGGCCCCGGCCGCCGAGACGGTCCCGGACGCCAACGCGCTCGTCCGGCAGGCGTCGGCGACGACGGCGAAGTACGGCAACGTCGTGGCGCGGGTCGTCCACGGCGGCCCGCGGCTCTACCTGCTCGTCGCCGCCGGCAAGTCCGTGACGCTGGCCCGCCCCGATGTCGAGGGCTTCTTCCGCTCCTTCCGCGGCACCGACGACGACGAGCGTGCTACTGCGGCGGCGGCCCTGGCGCGGTCGGCCGGGTCGGGGACGCACCGCGACGCCTGGCAGGCGTTCGACCGGCAGACCTACGGCGGCCCGGCCGTCGCCAACCCGACGGTCTGGGCCGGGCTGACGCACCACTGGCGCTGCGACGGGTCGGCCGGCCGCAGTTGGGCCGACGCCCGCGGCGGGGCGGACGCGACCTGGCGTGCGGCCCCGGCGTCGGCCGAGGGGGTGCGCGGGGCGGCGCTCGCGTTCGGCAACGCCGCGGCCCTGACGGCGAACTTCCCCCGGCCGGTCACCGTCTTCCCGCGCCGCGTCTCGACGCTGACCTTCTGGTATCGCGCGACCCCAGGCGACGGCAGGTTGCTCGACCTGCACCCCGACCACGACACCGAGGGCAGCGTCGATCTGGTCGGCGGCGAGGTCGTGTTCCACCTGCCTGCGTCGCCGAAGGGCCGGCCGCGCGAGGTCAAGCTGCCCCGGCCGGCCGACGCCGACTGGCACCACGTCGCGCTGGTCCGCCGGGCCGACCCGGAGCCGGCCGGCACGCAGCTCTGGTTCGACGGCGAGTTGGCGTTCGAGGGGCCGCCGACGGCCGCCGACACCTTCGACCTGGCGACGACCCGCGTCGGCGTCGGCGGCCCGGCCGGCGGCTTGGCCAAGCCGAGCGCCGGCGACTTCCGAGCCGCGCTCGACGAGGTCTGTCTGTTCGCGCGGTCGCTGAGCGACCCCGAGATCCGCCAACTCGCGGCCGCGCCGGAGCCGCCGGCCGGGGACATGCCGTACTGGCTGCGGCCCGACACCGGCTTGCCCAAGCCGCTGGCGTACCTGGCCTGGGACCCCGCGACGGCCCGCACCGGCAGCTTGCCCGACGCCGCCGCCCGCCGCGCCTACCGGGTCAACGGCCCGGTCACCGACGCCGACGCCCCCGCCGGCCGCGGCTACGCCTTCACGCCCAAGGCCGGCGACCCGGCGGTCGATTTCGGCGCGTGGCGCTTCGTCCCGCTGGCCCGCAACGGCGTCGCCCCTAAGCCCGGCGAAGTCGCTCCGTTCACGGCCGCCATCTGGGCCTGCTACGACGGCGCGACGCCGCTGGAGTTACTCGCGCTCGGCGACCTGCGTCTCACGCTGACCGCCACCGAGGCCCGCGTGGCGTTGACGGCGACCGGGCCGCCCGCGTTCATTTCCGCAGCACTCGCGCCGGGTTGGCACCACTACACGCTCACGCGCGGTCGCACCGGGGTCGTGCGGTTCTACTTGGACGGCGTGGGCGTGCCCGGAGCCTTCGAGGTGAGCGGCACCGACGACCGCTCTCCGCACCCGATCAGGCTCGGCACCTTCGCAGCCGGGTCGAAGGCGAAGACGTTTCAGGTCAGCGAGATGGTCATCTTCTCGAACGTCGTGACCGCCGCGCAAGCGCGTCGCGTCGCCAGCGTTAAAGTGGTCGAGTGAAAGCCTACCGAAAGTCGGCGCGGATTTGCTCGGCGGCCGACTGCAGCGCCGCCGTCGGGGTCGCGCCGACGCCCTGATACTTGCGGTACGGCCCGTCGCTCTTGGCGCTTTGCGAGCGCTGCACGGTCACCGAGTAGCCGCCGTCGGTCTTCACCGGCGTCGCCCAAGTGGCGTTGTAGTCGCGCAGTTGCCGCGTCGCCTTGGCGTACAGGGTTTCGACCTTGCCGTCGTCGGGCGTGACGATCGACGCGGGGGTCGCCAGGCGGTTGATCGTCAGCGTGTCGTCGGGTTTCGGGCCGGCGGCCAACGCGGCGGGCGACGCCTCGACGCCGGGGCGGTACGGCGCACGGCCGTCGTCGGGTGTCTTCAACCGCGGCGGCAGCGACGATACTTCGCCGGGAGCCGACTTGTTGGCGTGACCGTTGGCGTTGTCGCGGGGGCGGCCGGACGGGGAGGTCAAAATGGGGTCGCGCTTCGTCCCGGCGAGGTCGGCCTTGCCCCCTACGGGCACGTCTTGCGGCGGCAACCGCATGCCGAGGATCGGGTCGCCGCGCTTGTCGGACGCCGGCCGCTCCGTCGAGCCGCCGCCCCCGCCGGTGAACGCTTTGCAGCCGGTGAAGGACGCGGCCACGAGCGATATAGCCAGCAGGCGGCGGACGCGGTGCGGTTGCGCGAGGGGTTTGTTGCGGAACATCGGACCGATCCTCCCAGGGGCCGGCCGAACGGCGAGCGCCCTTGTAAACTTTGCCCGTGGGACGCCGCCGGTCCACTCGGGCGGCGAGCGCCAGGGTCGCTTCTAGCCGATTCCGCCCGACGTTTACCGGATGCACGGCTTGTGCCGGGTCCGCGATTCCCTTCGCACGAGTTCGGGTAGCACGACATGGCATCGTTTCGCATCGCGGTCCTCGGCGGCGACGGCATCGGCCCCGAAGTGATCGCCCAGGCCGTGCGGGTGGCCCAGGCCGCCGCCCCGAAGTTCGACGCCGCTGAGTTGCACTGGAACGAGCTGCCGTGGTCCACGGCGTACTACCAGCAGTACGGCCGGATGCTGCCGGCGGACGGCTGGGAAACGCTGGCGAAGCACGACGCCATCCTCTTCGGGGCGGTCGGTAACCCGGCGGTCGTGTCGGACAAGGTCACCGTCCACGAGCTGCTACTGCCGATGCGGCGGAAGTTCGACCAGTACGTCAACCTGCGGCCGGCCTACCTGTTCGCGGGGGTCGAGTGCCCGCTCGTCGGCCAGGCGGCGGGGGCCATCGACATGCTCGTCTACCGCGAGAACACCGAGGGCGAGTACGCCCCCGTCGGCGGCCACCTCTACCCCGGCACCCCGGACGAAATTGCCGTGCAGACTGGCGTGTTCACCCGCCGCGGCTGCGAGCGCATCCTGCGCGCAGCCTTCGAGGCGGCGATGAAGCGCCCGCGCCGCAAGCTCACGAGTGTGACGAAGTCGAACGCCCAGATTTACGGCATGGGCCTGTGGGACGACGCCTACTTCGCCGTGCGCAAGGAGTTCCCCGAGGTCGAGTCGTCCACACTGCTCGTGGACGCCGCGGCGATGGACTTCGTCCGCAAGCCGCAGTCGTTCGACGTGGTCGTGGCGAGTAACCTGTTCGGCGACATCCTGACCGACCTGAGCGCCGCCGTGACCGGCAGCATCGGCCTGGCGTCGAGCGCCAACATCAACCCGACGCGGGCCTTCCCGAGCATGTTCGAGCCGGTCCACGGCAGCGCCCCGGACATCGCCGGCAAGGGCATCGCGAACCCGATGGCGGCGATCCTGTCCGCGAGCCTGATGCTCGAACACCTCGGCCTTTCAAAGAGCGCCGCCGCGGTGAAATCAGCCGTGGCGAAGGTGCTGAGCGAGGGCAAAGTCCGCACCCCGGACCTCGGCGGGAGCGCGACGACGGCGCAAATCGGCGACGCGGTGCTGGCCGCGGCGTGACCCCCCGCGGGCGTCACTTGCCGACCATCAGCGGCTGGACGACGCGGTTGCCCATTGAAGCCGTCACCGCGGCGGCGACCGCGATCGGCGGGGGGCAACTGCACCTCGTCGTGCCCGCCGGCAGCCGCGACGAGGTCGGCCGGCTCGCGGAGGCGTCCAAGGCGATGGCCGAGAAGCTGCGGGCCTACTGCCGGGCCAACAGAGAGCGTCTCGGTCGGGCGCAGCGCGCGGCGCAGGCGACGATCGATTCGTTCCCCGACCCCGTCGTCGTCCTCGACACCCTCGGCCGCGTCCAGACGGCCAACCCGGCGGCGCAAACGCTCCTCGGCGTCCGGCCCCCGCCGAAGGCGAGGCCCCCGCACCGTGGCCGCCGCCGGACGCATTGCGCGAGGCCGTGCGCGACGCGCTCGAAACCCAACGACCTACGCTGACCGAGAGGTTCGAGCAGGCGGTCGCGTTCCGGCACGGCGGCGGCGAGCGCGTCTACTTAGTGACTGTCCCATAAGGGGTGATGGGGTGCGTAAAATGGCCCATGAGAACCCAACCCTACCCCAGTGACATCACCGACGAGCAGTGGGCGCTG
>JAYTUC010000113.1:0-7669 GCA_043744775.1 Fimbriiglobus sp.
CTCGCGGCGTGGGGCGCGATCGTGCTCGTCATGCTGCTGCCCCACGACCTGCCGACGGCCATGCGCGACTGCGGCGTCGGTCCGGCGGCGTCGCTGGTGTTGTGGGGCTACGGGCTGAAGCGCTCCGGCCCGCCGCAGGCGCGTTAGCCCGAAGCGCGAGCGAGGGTCGAAGCGGGCAGAGGCGATGTCCCCACGGCTTGCGATGAGTCATCCTCACGAGCCGGGGCGGCCCGGCGGCCGGTCCCACAGCGGCGGGCGCGGCAGAGGCGGGGTCACCAGTGGCGGCCGGTCGGCGAAGTACTCGACATCGGGGGACTCCTCGTCGGGCACCCAGATCCACGGCCCCACGCTGCCCGGCCCGCCGCTGTTCTCGAAGATGTTCTGCAACGTTTTCTCGATTGACGGGCTGAACGCGAAGTAGCGGAACTGCTCGTCGAGCCAGACGACCTCGCCGTTAGACGCCGCGAACAGGCACAACCCGCCGCCGTAGCCGATCGGGCACAGCGGCAGCGGGTGGCAGCGTTGGATGTACGGCGCGTACTCCGGGTACAGAAGGTCGGTCATCATCCCGACGGGGTTGGGCCAAAAATATCCGCGTAACCCCCCCACGGTCGCCGGGAATCCTAACCCCTGAAACTCCACGAGAAATGCTTCAGCTGGTTTGTTGAGTGGCATGCCGAGCCGCGTCAGTTCGCGGCTCACTTGCTCGAGATCAACCCGCCGTCCTGGAAACCAGTCGTGAGCCTTCATGCGCTCCCGAGTCTCCGGTAACAAGCAGTTGCTGTACGTAATCATTGCCTCGCACCTCCGGCCCCGAGTATGGACCCTCCCGCAGCGGCCCCCGCCGCGTCGATCGGAGGGGGAGTCATTCTGGTGAGTGTGGGCACCGGAGCCGGGACGGAGAGCGTCACGCCATCAGGGCCAGCCCAACGGGCAGGAGGCTCGAAGCCAAACTCGGTGTTCGTGGGCAGTTCGATGGGTTGCCCATTGTACGTGGGCAGTCCTTTACTGTTGATTATCAAGCGCCCACCAACGGGCACGTCCACGTTCCCAGACTTGAATCCGTCCCGCGTTACCACCAGTACCGCGTCGGGTGGGAAACCCGTCGGAGTGAGACGACCGGGGTTCTGACCAATGACGTTCGCGCACTCCTCGCAGTTGGTCACAAGGCGAACTTCCTTAGGCCCGCCTTGGCCCGTGTTCCGAAGTCGGAAACCGCCCGACACGGCGGAAATCGGACCCTCCGGCAACACGCCCGTCGCCGGATCGACCGCCTTGGCAAGTGCGTTGGGCAATCCGCAGTTGCCAGGGGGCGGAGTTCCCTCCGGCGGCGCAGCTAACGGCGTCGTCTTGATCCCCGGAATGTTTGCCACGACTTCACCACTGATCGCCGTGGTGGGGGCACCGTCGGCACCGGCTTGGACCCCCTCGATCACTTGAAGTTTTCGTACCGGCGGCGGGTTAGCGGTCACCTCGTTGTACAACGTTCGGAACAGATTGTCGGTAACCGGTACCAGTTCCGGCGGAATCTCAACCGGCGGCAAGGCGGCCCGCGTACTTCCGGGCATGCGCGGCAACGGCGACGGCGGCAACTCGGGGACCACCGCAGCAGGCGGTATTTCGAGGGCCACCTAGGGGCCGCGGAGGTATCCGATCCCGCGGCCTACCCCGTAGGGCGCGACCACCATTACCCCAAAACCGCCCGCCGCTTTGGAGAACTCCGTCGAGTCCCCCGTCTCCGCGGCCTTGGACCCCGCGTCCACCAGCGGCCCGATCCCCATCGTCGCGACGCCGTAACCCAACTGCCTGTCGAATTTCGACGCCACCGCGGGGTTGCCGGCGGTCTCAGCTGCCCCTCGGAACAGCGACGAACTCATCTGCGTCGGGTCGATCTCAAGGTCGCTCGTGGTGGCGACCGCCAGGGGGAGACTGACGGCAGCGGTCAAGCACTTGCGGGGACTGAATCGACCTTTGTCCGTCGTCAGAATCGTGGCGACATCCACGCCCACTTTCGCGGTCTCGACGATCGCGTCGCGCGCCCCGGAGACGATGTTGACGGCCCCCTGAGAGTAGCCCTCGTAAAAAGCCGCAGCCCCGGCGAGGGGGTCGGTCGTCAAGACATCCCAGAAATCGCTCGCACCGCTCGGGGTGTCCCTACGCTCCAAACACTCGATGCCAAGTCGGGCGAAACTGTTTTTCAAAATCAACCTCCTCGTGTTTTGGTGGGTGAAGAGCCGCGAACCGAAAATCCAGGCTCACGATTAACAGCAGTGATGATCGCGTCAAGTTGGGAGTTCTGGAAGCTTCAACCCGTGCTCGCGTCTCCGCGAGTCGTGACTTCGTGCTCGCAGCCGCCGAAATCAGTTTGGACACTTCTCGTAACCCCCCGCGGAGAATCGGATTCCCGCACCTTGCCCCTTGCGGCCGCCCCTCGCCTCGGTTACCGTCTTGAGAGCGGTTCCCCACGTCTCCGCGTATTGCAAGGGTGTGCCATGTCTCGGCTCACGATCCACCGGCAGCGTCGCTGGGTCGCCCTCATCGGCGGCTTCAGCCTCGTCGTCGGCGTCTACTGGTTCTTCTTCTCGGCCGGCCTGCCGGTGATGTGGGGGCCGCGGGCGAGTGCCGCCGACGCCTCCGCCGGCCGCGACCTGTTCGAGCACGAGTGGACGCCCAACGACCCGCTCGCCAAGGGCGACGGCCTCGGCCCGGTCTTCAACGCCAAGTCGTGCGCGGCCTGCCACTTCCAGGGCGGCGTCGGCGGCGGCGGCGAGATCGGCCACAACGCCACCGGCTTCGAGGTCCTGCCGCGGCCCAGCGACCCGCGCTTCCTCGCCGGCACTTTGCACAACTTCAGCGTCGATCCCGGCGACAAGGAGAGCTTCAAGCTGCTCCGCAAGCAGTTCCCCGTCAGGGCCGGCCGCACCGAGTCGCGCCCCTCGTCGATGGAAAATTGCGCGCCGCAGCAAGTCAGCGTCCCGCCGTTCGACCCCGTCCGCACGATCTCGGTGCAATCGACGGCGATCTTCGGCTCCGGCTGGATCGACCGCATCCCCGAGAAGGCGATCGTCCAGAACATGCGCGGCCGCGCCTTCTCGAACATTAGCAAGGAGTTCGGCCTGAACTTCGGCACCGTGCCCGTCGGCCGGCTGCGAACGCTGCCCGACGGCCGCGTCGGCCGCTTCGGCTGGAAGGCCCAGTTCGCGTCGCTCGAAGACTTCGTTGCCACGGCCTGCGCCAACGAGATCGGCCTCGGCACCCCCAACGTGAAACAGGCCAAGCCGATCGGCAAGCCCGACGCCCCGGACGTGACGCCCGACCTCGACCGCCGGCAGTTCGGGCAACTCATGGCCTTCATCGACACCCTGCCGAAGCCGGTCGAGGCGGTGCCCGATTCGCCCGTGGATCGCGCCGTCGCGAATCTCGGCAAGAAGCTCTTCGGCACCGTCGGGTGTGTCGCGTGCCATGTGCCCGACCTCGGCGGCGTGAAGGGGATTTACACCGACTTGCTGCTGTACACCCTCGACGACCCGACCCCGCCGGGCGGCAGCAGCCCTTACGGCCCTGAGCCGCCGCCGGAGTCGCCGCGGCCCGAGGACCTGCCGACGCCGGCCGAGTGGAAGACGCCGGCACTGTGGGGCGTCGCCGACTCCGCGCCGTACTTCCACGACGGCACCGCGATCACCCTGCACGACGCGATCCTGCGGCACAACGGCGACGCCAAGGGCGTCACGAGGGCGTTCACGGCGTTGTCGCCGGCGGACCAGGCGGCCGTGGTGAGCTTCCTGAACACCCTCAAGGCCCCGCCTACGGCCGTCCCGTTGCGCGACCTGGCGGTCACGGACTTGCGCCGCAAGTAAGCCGCTCGAAGAAGTCCTCGAAGCGGGCGACCATCGCCGCCCGGCCGTAATTCTCGGCGACGCACTCCCGAGCCGCCCGCCCGTAACGGCGGGCAGTTTCTTGCGCCCCAATCAACTCGCAAATCGCGTCCGCCAGTGCCGCAACGTCGCCCGGCGGGACGACGCGGCCGCACACGCCGTCGGCGACGAGTCGGGCGTTCGCCCCCACGTCGGTCGCCACGACCGCCCGGCCCGCCGCCATCATTTCGAGCAGCGCGTTCGACATCCCCTCGCTGTGCGACGGCAGCACCGCCACGTCGATCGACTTGAGGAACCCCGGCACGTCGGCGACACTGCCACGGAGTACGAAGCGGTCGCCGAGGTCGAGTGTGGCGTGCAGTCGCTCCAAGTCGCTACGCTGCTCGCCGTCGCCGGCGACCTCGAAGATCGCGTGCGGGTAGCGTGTCAGCACGACTTTCGCCGCGCGCATCAGGCCGTCGATGTTCTTCACCGGCCGCAAGTTGGCGACGCAGCCGATCCTCACGACTCCCGGCCCCGAGAACGGCAGCGGGGCGTCGGCGAAGCGGTCGAGATCGACGCCGTTCTCGATGACGACGACCCGCGCCGGGTCGAGGCCGTCGGCGTCGAGGAGCGCTTGCCGGCCGGTGTCGCTGTTGGTGAGGACGGCATCGACCCACGGCCGGGCGAGGCGGTTCAAGACGCGGTGCTTGCGCGTGAGCCAGTAGCCGAGGTTGTTGCGGACGCGGACGACCCGCCGCACGCCGCAGAGCTTGGCCACGGGGAGTGCGAAGTATGCCGAGTCGAGGAAGTAGAGCGTCGCCACGTCGGGCGGGTGCTCGCGCCAGAAGCGCCGCAGCCGCAACGCCGCGCGGGCGGCGTTCAGGCCCGCGAGCCTGGTGACGCCGAGGCGGATCGTCGGGCAGTCGGCCGGCTCCAACTCGCGCGAACTCGCCGCGCGGCCGTCGAGCAGCACCAGCGACGGCAACACGCGGCGGCGGTCGAGGCCGCGAATCAGCGCGAGCAACTGCGACTCGGTGCCGGCGCGGCCGAGGTTGTCGATGACGAACGACACGGCGACCGGCTCACCCCGCGCGGGCATGGTCACTCCAACGTCTTCAAGGCTTCGGCCGCGGCCTCGCGGACCGCGGGCGACTTGTCGTACCGCATCGCCTCGATGACTTTGATCGCCGCCGCCTTTGTCTTCTCGTCAGTCAAGCCGGGCACGGTGCGGATTGCGGCGATTCGGTCGTCGGAATTCGCGGCGAGTGCCAGGACCCTCGGCAGCGCGAGCTTCTTGCTCTCGATCAGCGGGACTTGGCCGAGTGCCACGGAGCAGAGCGCCGGCGAGGGGTTCGTCAGCATCGTCAACACGAGTCGATTCACGGTCTCGTCGGCGGGGTCGATCTTGACCAACGCTTGCGTGCAGATGTTGATCACGCGGTGAAACCCTTGCGCATCGAATTCACTCTTCCCGGCTGAAAGTCGTAGGTGAGCCGTTGCTAAATTCATGACGAGTGGTAGGAGTGGCGCGGAGGCGTCACCTACTAGGCTAACTTGCGTGACGGTGCGCAAATCTTGATCGACTTGGATCTTGACGCACTGCTGGTGCATCTCGGCATCGACCAGTTTCATCGCGTCCATCGCTGCGACCTGGACGGCCGGGTTCGCGTCGAGCATCGCGACGCACAGCGCGCGCCGCTGGGGCTTGCCCGCCGCGCCGAGGTCCCCGACCGCCTTGCAGGCCGCGACACGGGCCTCGGGGGACTTGACCTTCGCGTCCAGCGTCTTGGGCTTCACCTTGGGAAACCCGTCATCGACGGGCGCAGGTTTCGCCCCTTGAGCAATCACCCCGGAGTGCAGGCTAGCCGCCACGAAAACCGCAAAAATCATCCGTCGCATTTGAATACTCCGTGGTTAAGAATCTGCACGGAGAGACTTTAGGATTTCAGTCGTGCCGTGTCCAGACTTTGACCGGGCGATGCGATGTTGTGACAGCAAATCTCCTCCAGTAATTTGAAATAGGCGTCGGCCTGTGCTTCAAAGGTGAACTGCGTCCGCATGCGTTGGCGGCCTGCGTCTCCCATCACCCGGCGCAGGTCTCGGTCGCCGAGTAACTGCGCGATCCGCGCGGCGAGGGCCACGGGGTCGCCCGGCGGAACGACGTAGCCGGTCTCGCCGTCGGCGATCACTTCGGGGACGCCGCCGACGGCGGTGCCGACGACCGGCACCCCGGCCGCGCTCGCCTCCAGCAGCACGTTCGGTAACCCCTCGGTGAACGACGACAGGACGACGGCATCGGCCCACGGCAGGGTGCGGTCGAGGTCCGGCGTGAAGCCCGGCATGCGGAACCGCCGCGTCAAGCCACACGCGGCGACTCGCGCTTCGAGGGCCGCACGCTCGTGGCCCTCGCCGAACAGCACGAAGCCGACGCCGGGGTCGTCAGCGCACACTCGGGCGGCCGCGTCGATCAGCACGCCGAAGCCCTTCTCGGGGCTGAGCCGGCCGGCCGCGACGACGACCCGTTCGATCCCGTCCGACGGCGTAAACTGGCTCAGCAGTTTCGCGCAGTCTGAAACGTCCGGCTCCGTCAACGCGGCGAGTCGGGCGCTGTTGCGGATCGTCGTCATGCGACTGGGCGGCACGCCGCAAGCCCGCACCTTGGCGGCCTGGCCCTCGGAGACGCTGACGACGTGGTCCATGAGCCGCAGGTGCCACTTGTCGAGTCGCGTGTAGGCCCGCATCTTGCGGCCCTCCCACGTCCAGCCGCGTGACACGGCGACGGCGGGAATCCCGACGCGCCGGGCGGCGAACCTGCCCAGGACGTTCGCCTTGTAGCCGTGACAGAGCAGCACGTCGGCCGACGATCCACGCAGTTCAGCGGCGACTTCGCGGACGGCGGCGCGGAGGTGCGGGGTGTCGTGCGTCAGGGTGCGGGCGGGGAAGCCGCGACCGCGGGCCACGGCGGGGAACTCGACGCCGCGGCCGCCCTCGGCGAAGCTCAGGAAGCGTGTCTCGACGTGCGGAGGCAGCGCCTCGGCCAGCCCGAGCATTTGCCGCTCCGGCCCGCCGTAGAACGTACTCGCCGTCAGGTGGGTGATGCGCATCCGCCGAGTCTATCGCGGCCGCGCGGGCGGTGTCGAGGCCACTTACGCCTTCGGCACATCGACCCACTGGCGGGACTTGGCACTCGCCAGGATGCAGTCGAGGATTTGCTGGGTTTCGAGCGCGTCGCGGAAGGTCGGGCCTTGCGGCTTGCCGGTCTCGAGGCCCATGAGGAAGTCGGCGACCTGGTGCGTGAAACTGCTGTCGTAGCCGATTGAGAGGCCCGGCACCCACCAGTTGGCCATGTACGGGTGGTCGGGGCTGTTGTCGGTGACGTGGATGCTCCGCCAGCCGCGGAGTTTGCTCTCGTCCTTGTAGTCATACACCGACAGGCGGTGCAGGTCGTGCAAGTCCCACGAGATACTCATGTCCTCGCCGTTGATCTCGAACGTGTATTGTGCCTTGTGGCCGCGGGCGTAGCGGGTGCTCTCGAAGTTCGCGAGACTACCGTTGGCGAACTTGCCCATGAAGATACAGGCGTCGTCAATGCCGACGGCCTCGACCTTGCCCGTGAGCGTGTGCATCCGCTCCTTGACGAACGTCTCGGTCATGCAACAGACGCTTTCCATCGCGCCGTTAAGCCAGACGGCGGTGTCGATGCAGTGGGCGAGCAGGTCGCCGGAGACGCCGCTGCCGGCCGCGGCCACGTCGAGCCGCCACAGCCCCTGGCCCCCCTGCGGCAGGTCGGCCTTGATCGTCCAGTCTTGCAG
>JAYTUC010000114.1:0-28307 GCA_043744775.1 Fimbriiglobus sp.
GCGAGCCGGAAGCGTCAGCGCCCGGAGTCTTCGAGCGAACAGACTCCGGGCGCTGACGCTTCCGGCTCGCCGAGTCAGTCCGCGTCGGTCATAGGTCGAGGTCCCAGACGACGACCTTGCCGCCGCTGCCGCCGCAGGCAGCGAGCAGGCCGTCAGGCGACACGGCCACCGCGTCGAGCTTGCCGGCGCTCCAGGCGTAGTCCTTCACAAGTCGTCCCGTCGCCACGTCGAGCACGCGGACGGTGCGGCCGGCGGAGACTTGCAGCAGGTGCCGGCCGTCGGGCGTCAGCGTCGCGCCGTGGACCGCCCGCGGGCAGGCCGGGTACGCCAAGACAACCTTGCCCGCGTCGAGGTCGATCGCGTAGATTTTGAACACCGACCAGACCAGGAAGCGTGAGCCGTCGGGCGTGAATAGCCCCGGCTTGGGGTCGAGGATCGGTAGCGTGATTTCTGTGACGAACCGGTCCGCCACTAGGTCGTAGACGTGCAGAGTCCCCGAGGAATACGTCACCGCCCGCCGGCCGTCGGGGCTGATCGCGGCGTGACGGTGGAACGTCAGGCGTTCGCCGTGGCCGGTCGCGGGTCGGCGGGTCAGGAAGGCGGGCGCGGGCTGCCCGTCGGCGACGCGGTAGAACGCGTCCGCGAGCGTGTGTCGTGAGGGCCCGTCGGGCACGTAGGTGAACGAGTCGTCGCCGAGCATGAGCGTCTGGCCGCTCGGCGACCAGAGCAGGAAGTGGCAGGGGTCTTCCCGGAGCGGCGCGCCGACCCAACTCGCCTTAGCCAGCGAGTAGACGCCCAGGCCCCGAGAAGGGGGGTGTCGATAGCTGTAGGCGACAACGGACCGGCCGTCCGGCGCGAACAAGAACGGGGTCAGGCCGCACCCGGCCTCGTCGATGCGCAACTCGCGGGTGTCGAGGTCCCAGACGCACAGGCCGGTGCCGGTGCGGGCGGCGAGTTCGTTGCCGGGGAGGAGCCGCAACTGCCGGACGCCGTCGCGGCCGCGCGTGCTGAAGACGATCATGCGATAGCCCCGGCGCGAGTGGCGTTCGACCGGCGAGCCGGAAGCGTGAGCGCCCGGAGTTCTTGACGCGAAGGACTCCGGGCGCTCACGCTTCCGGCTCCCCGGGGGTCAGTCTACCGGGATGTTTCACGAAGTGCGAAACCAGACGTGAGTGCCTCGGTGGGCCATCCAACTCGGGTTTCAGACGCGGGCTTGCCAGCCGCGGGGGTCGCGTCGGTCGTGGTACACGGCGACCACGGCAATTTGCAGCACATCAACGCGGTACAAGACGCCGTAGGGGAACCGACGCACCGGCACCCGCCGTACCCCGCGCGAGACTTCGGCGACGCCCAACGGAGCGAACGCGATACGGCTCAGGGTCGCTTCGACGCACAAAATCCACCGGTCGCCCAGGCCGGCTCGCTAGCCGTCGTACCACGCCCGGACCTCCGCGAGGTCGGCTTCCGCGTCGGGCGTCAGGACGACCGGCAAACTCACGATCACGCCCGTAGACGGGCCTTCACGTCGTCCCGACTCGAAACGGCCTTCGGGTCCGCCTCGTAGGCCGCGACGCGACGCCGCAGGTCTTGCTCCTGGTTGGCCGTGAGGGCGAAGTCGTTCACCTCGGTGGCGACGCTGTCCCAGATCGCCTCGGCGAGTTCGATCCGCTCGGCTACGCTCAGCCGGTCGATCCCGAGTGACTCCAGAGTCGGTGCCATCGGCGTCCCCCGTCAGGATTTGAGTCGGCTCACGATACCACAGCGGACGGGCCAACGCAATCACCCCGCGCAGGCGTTCGCCTGGCGGGGTGGTGGCCGTTGGTCGGCGACGGGCGGTTACGCGCGGCCGAGGGAGGCCTTGCGGGCGGCCTTCTGCTTGCGGACTTCGGCCCGCCGGCGCTGCTCGCACGGCTTCTCGTAGTACTGGTGCGCGCGGAGTTCCTTCTGCATGCCGCTGCGCTCGATCAGCTTCTTGAAGCGACGCAGTGCCTGACCGATCGGTTCCTTGTCGTGAACCCGCATCCGCAAACCCATTCCAGCCCCTTATGACAGTCGCCCGAAGGCACGCCGTGAGTTTCGCCAATGCCACACCTTATCGCGGGCGTGCAAGTCGGCAAAGCCCGGTTTCGCCACTTTCACCCCAGCCGGTCGAGGTCGCGCAACCGCCGGTCGGCGTCGAACGTCGGCGGCGGCAGGCTCTCCGCCAAGGCCAGGGCGTCGGCTTCGCTCAAGTTCCGCATCGCGGTGCCGTGGCCGCGGAAGACGGGCAGCTTCTTCTGGAGGGCGATAATTTCCCGGCGGGTGCGGCCCTTCGGCGAGTCCGGCCAGCGGCCAACGTGTTCGGGGAAGTCGAAGAAGACCGGCACGACGGCTTGCAGGTACTTCCAGTAGCCGGGGTTGTCGGTCTGGACCACGAACGCCCCGCCGGGCTTCAGCGTGCGGTGCGCCAGCGCCAGAAACGTCGGCGTGACGAGCCGGCGGTGGACCTGCGCGGGGTCGTAGAACGGCTGCGGGTGGTAGCAGTGCAGTTCGTCCACACTGCCCGGCGCGACGAACTTTTCGAGCAGTTCGTGCCCGCCCAGCACGGCGAACTTGAGGTTCGGCAGGCCGCGCTGGTTGCCGCGCTTGCGGGCGTAGCGGATCACCACGGGCAGGATGTCGGTGCCGAAGTGGTCGTGCGTCGGGCGGGCGATGGCGCTGCCGATGAGGTAGCGGCCGTTGCCGCAGCCGAGGTCGATCACCACCGGGGCGTCGCGGCCAAAGAGGTCGCGCCAGTTCAGGGGGCCGTCGGTCGGCATCGCCTTGAGCGCCGTCTGCGTCCACTTCGACGCGGCGACGACGTGGCCGGGGAAGGCGACGCCGAACTCTCGCTCGGCTGCGGGTGTGGGCGAGTGGTGCTGGTCCCGGCGGCTGGGGTCGGGCGGTGGCGTCGGCATGCGGCTACTTTACGGACTGGCCGGCTCGACCGCGACGCGCTTCTCGGCCGTCAGGGGCGTCTCGGTGCCGTCGGCCGACAGTTTGAACACGAAGGCCGCGGGGCCGGGGGCCTTGGCCGTGTAGGTAATCGCGTAGCGAATTTCGTCGCCGGCGAGCACCGTCTGCGGCTCGAACTCAGTTTCGCCGCTGACGGCGTTGGTCCGCGTCGGGAACGTCTGCACCGGCTCGACGTTGCCGGGGAGCTTGACCCGCAACACGACGTTCTTCGCCGCCGTCGAGCCGGTGTTCCGCACGGCATACCGGACGATGGCGTTCTTGCCGACGACAACCACGCCGGGGTCGAGTTCGACGGTGTACTTCAGGGCCGCGACCCCGGTGAACGTCGTCGTCACCTCCCTGGCCTGCTCGACGCCGCGGCCGCCGTCGGCGTTCACGGCGACTCTCCTGGCCCCCGCCCGCTTGCCGACGAGGGTGAAGCGGACCGTCGCGGTTTCGCCCGGCCCGAGCGGCCCGTTCTTGCGGTCGGTCGGCACGTCCCAGACGAGTTGGTCGCGCGACCGCTGCCCGCCGTTGGTGATCTTCTTGACAGTACAGTCGGCCGGCACGTCGGCGACGACGCGCACGCTGTTGAGCGTCGTGTTGCCGGTGTTGGTGACACTGACGGCGTACTCGGCCGGCTCGTCGAGTGACTTGGTGGCCGGGCCGGTCACGTCGAGTTTCAGGTCGGGCGACAGCACCCGCGTGACGCTCTTGGCCGGCTCGGTGATCCCCTTCACGTCGCCGGACTTGACGTTCGAGGTGGCGACGAACTCGGCCCCCTTCGCCTTCTCCTTGGCCCGCACCCGGTACTCGATCGCGCGTGACTGCCCCGGCGCGAGTTCCTTGATGCGCCAACTCCGCTGGCCGGGGACGCCGGTCGGCTCACTGTCGCCGTCGGCGACGAACTCGAAGCCCTTCGAGATGTCCTCGACGACTTCGACATCCTTCACCGTGACGCGGCTGACGTTCTTGACGAGCACGCGCACGGGGATCGGCTCGGTGCCGACGGCTTTTTCGGGGGCCGACTTCGTGACCGTGACTTTGGGCTTCTCGGGGTCGGTCGTGACCGCCTGGCCGTGCTCGAAGCCGACGAACGCCTTCGCAGTCACGCCCTTGGCGTCCGCCTTCATGGTGTACGTCAGTGTGATCTCCTTGGTTGCCCCCGGCTTCAACTCGCTGTACACCCAAGCGAACTCGTTGGCCCCGACGGCCGCCGGCTCCGGTTGCGGCTCCGCCACCGGCGGCGCGTTGACGCCCTCCAGGGGGAACGGGTGCCGCACCCGCACCCGGTAGGCTGTGGCACTCGACGTGTTCGTGACGGTAATGCGGTAGACGAGCGGCTTGCCGGGAGCGAGGTGCGCCGGGGCGCGGACCTGGATCCGCACCACCGGCGTCGCGGGGTCGGCGACCGCTCCGCCGCCGGACTCGCCCGGCGACGCGACGCGGGACGGCGTGGTGAACTGCGCCGGCGTGACCTCGGGGTCGTAACGCTCGTCGTCGGCGTCTTGCGCGAAGGCACCGGGCGCGGCGAGGGTCAGAGCGAGCAGTGCCAGCAATCGCATAATCCGGCCCCTGCGCCCACTGCGTCGAATCGACTAAACCCGCCCGCCGCCGTAGAATTACCACGGCGACGCGACAGGGCGAAAGCCCAACCGCACGGCCCGACCGAAAACGATTTCACCGCGGAGGAGCAGAGAAGCGGAGAAACCCGAACACAAGGTTTGGCTCGTCTCCGCTTCTCTGCTCCTCCGCGGTAAGTGTTCTTTTCGCTGACTCGACTCCACCCAGGGGATTCTTGATGTTCCGCCGACTGTTGACGATGTCCGCCGCGGTCGCCCTGCTGGCGCTGCCGGCGCGCGGCGAGGAGCCGGCGAAGCCGAACCCGTTCGCCGACAACCAAGCCGCCAAGACGGCCAAGGACGTGAAGGACCCCAAGAAGGACCTCGACGCCGACAAGAAGGACGACACCAAGGCGGCCCGCGTCGCCCACATCAAGCTCGCCGGCGACCTGAGCGAGGCCCCCACTGGCGACTCACTCTTCGGAGCGCCAGGCGAGAACTTGCGGGCGAAGCTGGACCGCATCCGCAAGGCCGGCAAGGACGACCGCGTCAAGGGGTTGTACCTCGAACTCGGAGACCTGAGTGTCGGGTTCGGCAAGCTCAACGAGGTCCGCGTCGCACTCGCCGACTTCCGCAAGTCGGGCAAGAAGATCACCGCGTTCGCCGAGGAGATGGGCGCGAAGTCGTACCTCGTCGCGCTGGGCTGCGACGCGATCGTGCTGCCCGAGTCCGGCGGCCTGTCCGTGTTCGGCCTCCGCGCCGAGGTGACGTACTACAAGAACACGCTCGACTTCTTGAAGCTCAAGGCCGACGTGTTAAAGATGGGCAACTACAAGAGTGCCGTGGAGCCGTACCTGACCGACACCATGTCGAAGGAGAACCGCGAGCAGCTCGAAAGTATTTTGGGCGACGAGTACGACAACGAAGTCGTCGCGGCCATCGTTAAGGGTCGGCCGTCCAAGAAGTTTGACGCCGAGCAGGTGAAGGCGATCATTGACCAGGGGCCGTTCACCGCCAAGAAGGCGTTAACGTTGGGCCTCGTCGATGCGTTGGCCTACCAGGACCAGATCCCGGCGTACTTCAAGAAGCAACTCGGCGTCGAGGACGTGCGCGTCGTCGAGAACTACGGCAAGGCCGCGGCCAAGGAGGCCGACTTCTCGAACCCGTTCAAGCTGCTCGAAGCCCTCAGCCCCTCGAAGAAAAAAGAGTCCAAAGAGCCGAAGATCGCGGTGATTTATGTCATCGGCGGCATCGCCTCGGGTAAGGGCGGCGTCAACCCGCTGATGGGCGGCAGCAGCGTCGGCTCGGAGACGATCGTCAAGGCCATCCAGGACGCCGAAAAGAACCCGACCGTCAAGGCGATCGTGTTGCGAATCGACAGCCCCGGCGGCAGCGCCCTGGCGAGCGACATGATTTGGCGCGCGACCAAGACCTGTACAAAACCTGTCGTCGCCAGCATGGGCGATGTGGCGGCGAGCGGCGGCTATTACGTCGCCATGGCCGGCAAGAAGATCTTCGCCGAGCCGGGGACTGTGACCGGTTCCATCGGCGTCTTCGGCTTGAAGATCGTCACGGGCGGCCTGGAGGAATTCGCCGGCATGAAGACCGTCGTCATCAGCAAGGGGCAGAACTCCGGCGTCAACTCCACAACATTCGCCTGGAGCGACTCCGAGCGGAAGGCCATGACGGCGACCATTGAGGAAATCTACGACCAGTTTATCGACAAAGGTTTGGAAGGCCGCAAGGCTGCGGGTGTGAGTATGGACCGCGCTAAGTTGCTCTCACTCGCCGGCGGCCGCGTCTGGACCGGCCGGCAGGCCAAGGCGGCGGGCCTCGTGGACGAGTTGGGCACGATCGACGACGCCATCGCCTACGCCAAGACCCTGGCGAAGATCGACCCGGCGACCGAGATGGAGTTGTACCAACTGCCGAAGGGCGGCAGCTTCCTCGACAAGCTCGCCGACGGCGACATCGGCTCGCCGTTCGGCGCGCTGCGGGCGATCCCCGGAGCCGAGAAGGCCATGAAGATGGCGGCCCCAGTGCTGAACACGGCCAACGACCCCGTGAAAATGCTGATGCCCTTCATGATCGAGTGGAAGTAGTCGAAAACAAGGTTAGCCGCAGAGCCGCAGAGTCCGCAGAGAGAACCAAAACTTGAATTTTGGTTCTCTCTGCGGACTCTGCGGCTCTGCGGCTAACCGTTTTGTGCTTTCTCCTTCAGTGAACCCTCTACGCCTTCGCCGGTTACTCGGGTATCTACCCACGGGACTTCGACTATGACAGACGCCACACGAACCCTCACCCTGCGCGACAAGGTTTTCGGCGGCGGGCGGCTCAGCTTCGACGAGGGCGTCCACCTCGACCGGCACGCCGACCTCTCGACACTCGGCGAGATGGCCAACTTCGTTCGCGAGGCCAAGAACGGCAACGTCACGTACTACAACGTCAACCAGCACTTGAACCCGACCAACGTTTGCGTCTACCGTTGCAACTTCTGCGCGTTCCGGGCCGACCTGAAGTCCGACCGCGGCTACGTCATGTCGGATGAGCAGATTCTGGAGCGCGCCCGCAACGCTCACAATGCCGGGGCGACCGAGTTACACATCGTCGGCGGGTTACACCACCAGAAGCCGTTCTCGTGGTACAAGGGCATCCTGTTGCTCATCCATAACGAGTACCCCGACCTGCACCTGAAGGCGTGGACGGCGGTCGAGTGGGACTGGTTCCAGCGCTTGACGAAGCGGCCGATCGGCGACCTCATCGCCGAGATGAAGGACGCCGGACTGGGCAGCTTACCCGGCGGCGGGGCGGAGATTTTCGAGCCGAGCGTGCGGTCGCAACTCTGCGAACACAAGGCCGACGGCTCCGAGTGGCTCAAGATTCACCGCGCCGCCCACAACGCCGGCTTACGCTCCAACGCGACCATGTTGTACGGCCACATCGAGACGGCCGAGCACCGCATCGACCACCTGTTGCAACTGCGCAAGTTACAGGACGAGACGGGCGGCTTCCAGACCATGATCCCGCTGGCCTTCCACCCCGACAACACGCGCCTGTCGCACATCCCCAAGCCGTCGGGCATCATGGATCTGCGCACGATGGCCGTGAGCCGCATCATGCTCGACAACTTCCCGCACATTAAAGCCTACTGGATCATGTTGACGATGAAGATCGCGCAAGTCGCGCAGAGTTACGGGGCCGACGACATTGACGGTACTGTTGTGCACGAAAAAATCTATCACGAGGCCGGCAGCGAAAGCCCGCAAGAGTTGAGCGTCGCCGACTTGCGGCAACTGATCGTCGAGGCCGGCCGCGACCCCGTCGAGCGCGACACGCTGTACAACAAGGTCGTTCGCACGCCGGGCCGGGCACCGTCGAGCGGCCGGCGGTTGGCACTGGTTTGAGGGCCGATTACGCGTGGTACTTCTTGTAGATGCCCGCGAGGCCCAGCGGCTCGACGCGCAAGTCCTCCACCGGCTGCCGGGCGAGCCACGACAGTAGCTCCGGCGTCGGGCCGTGGTAGTCGAAGTCGAGCCGGCCGGCCTCGTCGAGCGCCCCTGGCGGCAGCGGTTCGCCGGTCGGGCCGTGCGTCGGGGCCTCGGCGGGGAAGTTCGCGGCGACGTGCCGGCCGTCACGCAATTCGTTCATGTCCTGGACGTGGACCAACTCGCCTTTTCGCAGGATCACCACGCGGTCGCACACCGCCTCGACCTCCTGTAAGACGTGCGACGAGAACAGCACCGCCTTGCCGGCCACCTTCGCCAACAGCAATTGTTCCATCAACTCGTCGCGCATGGTCGGGTCGAGGGTGTTGGTCGGCTCGTCGAGGATGACCAGCGGCACGCGCGGCAGCAACACCGTCAGCAGGGCGACTTTACGCTTCATGCCGCTCGACATGGTGGTGAGCGGCTTGTCGGGGTCGATGTCGAGCCGGCGGGCCAGCACGTCCACCTCGGGGCCGGGCACGTCGCCGCGGAGTTTGCCCAGGAACCGCACGAGTTGCCGGCCAGTCATCGAGTCGTAGAGCCGCAGTTCGCCGGGCAGGTACGCGACTTTGCGGCGGGCCTTCACGCTGTCGCGCCAGCAGTCGTGGCCGGCGAGGGCCGCGCGGCCTTCGGTCGGCTTGAGGAAGCCGAGGAAGCTGCGCAGGGCGGTCGTCTTGCCGGAGCCGTTGGGGCCGAGCAGGCCGACGACTTCGCCGGCGCGGATCGTCAGGTTGAGCGACTTCAGGGCGGCGAAGTTGCCATACACCTTCGTCAAGTTTTCAGCCAGCAAGATCGGCGGCGGCATGAGTGACACCAAGGGACTTAATATACGAAAGCAATTTTGCCGCGGAGACGCAGAGGCGCGGAGAAGACCGCAAACGATTCACCGCAGAGGGCACATGAGGGCACATGAGAAAGGCCAAAACCTAGGAGAGCTAAAACCGGACTGCGGACCACCTTTGCGCCTTGGCGTCTTTGCGGGAGGTCGTCTTGGTTTTAGCAAGGCTTTGGTGCCTTTCTCGGTCTTAGCCTTTCTCATGTGCCCTCTGCGCCCTCTGCGGTGAATCGGTTGCGGTCTTCTCCGCGCCTCTGCGTCTCCGCGGCAAACCCTTCTCGTTCAGTTCGTGATGCCCTTGGTGATGCCCAGGAAGACGTCTTCGAGGTTGATTTCCTCCTCCTTGAAGCTCTTCAACTTGAACTGCTCGGAGATCAGCCGCTCGGCGATGAAACTGCCGTCCTCCTGGCCCTCGGCCAGCGTGATCTTGACGAAGCCGTTGGTCGTGTCGAGGTCCACTTTCTCGATTTCGTGGTAGGTTTCGAGACGCTTGGCCGCCTCCTCGTTGCGCTCACGCCCCACCGAAACCATGTAGACGTGCTTGCCGCGGACTTGACGAATCGCCGTCTCCACGTCGCCGTTGTACAGGAGTTTGCCGCGCTCAATGATGCCGATCTTGTTACAGATGTCGGCGAGTTCGGGCAGGATGTGCGAGGAAACCATGATCGTTTTCTGCATCCCCCGCAACTCCTTGATGAGTTCGCGCATCTCGATCCGCGCCCGCGGGTCGAGGCCCGACGCCGGCTCGTCCAGGAGCAGCACTTGCGGGTCGTGCAGCAGTACGCGGGCGAGGCCGAGGCGTTGCGTCATGCCACGGCTTAGGCTCGTCACCAAGGTGTCACGCTTGTAGCCCAAATCGACGAGGTCGAGAACTTGGTCGCACTTCTTGCGACGCTCCGGGCCTTTAATTCTGTAAGCGGCGGCGAAGAATTCGAGGTACTCAATGACCTTCATGTCGTCGTACACGCCGAAAAAGTCGGGCATGTAGCCAATCGCCCGGCGGATGTCCTTCGAGCCGTTGTAGATGCTGTAACCGCAAACGCTGGCCTCGCCCGAACTGGGGTTCAGCAAGGTCGCCAGGATGCGCATGGTCGTGGTTTTGCCCGCGCCGTTGGGGCCGATGAAGCCGAAGCAGTCGCCCTTCTCGAGCGACAGCGTCAGCCGGTCGAGGGCGTACAGGTCGCCGTACTTCTTGGTCAGGTCGCGGCACTCGATCATATCGCGGTCGCCTTGCGAGTTAGGTGGACGCCAACGTTATTTCTTGGCCGTGGGGCGGATCGGGATGTAGACGCGAATATACGTCTCCTGGCGCATCGTGCCGGGGACCGCGTCGCGGACCGCCTTGCCGCCGGGGAGGCCGCCCTTGAGCCAGAGTTTCGTCGGCGACGCCCCCGTCGGGTCGGTCATCATCGCCTCACTCGGGCCGCTCGGCGGGCTGACGCTCGCGACCAAAATCGCCTCGTCGAACGAAGTCTTGGCCCGCGCGTCGTCGATGCGCCACGACTGGTCGAGGTCACGCATGGAGGCGTTCGAGAGCGCCTTGCCGGAGCCGCGGGCCTTCTCGTGGAACAGCGCCCCCCAGATGTTTAGGTTCGTGATCGCCACGCCGTTCGACGGCGAGTTGTTGAACCGCGAGTTGTAGCCCTGGTTGTTGTTCGGGGTCAGGTTCACCGCGCGCATCTCGTTGACCCAGTTGGTGTCCTCGGGCAGCCCGGAGGCCGGCACGTCCACGCGCTGCCCCGGCTGGATCGACGGCAACTTGTAGACTTTCCCAGCGTACAGCAGGAGCGGGTCGCGCAGCGTCTCGACGGGCAGGTTGCTGACGAACGAGCCGGTCAGGGCTTTGGCGTTGCCGGGCGGGTGGAACAGGTCGGCGGCGACGAGCGGGGTGCCGGGGTTGGCCGCGCCGGACCAGTCGGCGGTGAACGCCTTGGTGGACCAGACCTGGATCGGCACGCGGTCGAGGCCCGCGGCGACGGCCCGGCCGTCGGGGTCGGCGTGGTACTCGTAGCCGCTGCTCACGAGGCTGCCGGAGCCGCCGGAGCCGCCGCCCATCCAGCCCACCAGCGGGGCCGGGTCGGGGCTGCCGGGCACGCTCGCCGTCCAGCCGTCGCGCGGCTCGATGCCGACGGTGTAGCGGTCGATGCGCGGGCTGAAGATCGTGAAGAAACTCTTGCCGTAGACGCGGCCGCCCTGCAAGTCCACGTCCACAATGTCAACCTTGTTAATCTTCAGGTCGTTACCCTTGATCGAGTAGGCCGTGAAGTAGGCCGCGGCACTGACGGTCACCACGATCAGCGGGAAGGTGATCCAGGTGAGTTCGAGGCGCTTGAACACGTACTTCAACACCAAGTATTCGACCGGCCCAATGAGCAGCGTGTACAGGATGATGAACAGGGCGACCCAGCCGAACGACACGACGGGGACGCCGTCGAAGGTATCGACGTGCTTGCGGATGGCGGCGGCCCACTCGTCCTCGTTGTCGGCGGTGTTCGACCAACTGTTGCCGTTGGTGTTGACCGGCGGCACGAGCGCGGACTTCGACGAGCCGGCCTCGCGGACGAGCCAGTCCCAGAACTGGGCGCGGTTGCCGTAGTCGAGGTACGGCGACTGGTCGAGGTCGAAGGCCACCGCGGTGACGCGGCCCAGGCCGTAGGCGGCTTGCAGCACCGTCGGCGTCTCGGCCGGGTTCGGCTTGCCGTCCTCGCTCGGGGGCGGCAGCAGTTGCCGGGCGGCGCGGCGGGGGTTCGGGGCGAAGTTCGCCACGGGGAACGTCCCGCCGGGGGTCTTCGTGACGAGGGTGTCGTTGATCGTCGAGCCGGGCAGCGTCGCGTAGATCGGCAGGGTCGCCACGGTCTTGAGGGCCGGGTCGGTGCGCAGCGGCGCGGGCAGGATCGCCTGGAACTGGCGGTACTGCACGAGCGTCGGGGCGTTCGAGCCGACGCTGACCACGAGCTTGCCGCCACGGCGGACCCACTCCAGGAGCGCCTCGCGGCGGAGGCGGTTGCCTTCAGTAGCGTTGTCGCCGAGGAGGTCGTTGAGGAACTGCGGGGTGGCGCTGCCGGTGGTCAGCACCACGAGGTCGGCGGCCTGGTAGCCGAACCACTGGTCGGGCATGTCGGCCACGCTGGTGATCGCCGCCGCCTCGACGCGGCCGTTACGCAGCGCACTGCGGGCGCTGGCGTCGGCGGTGCGGTCGCCGGGCAGGTCGAAGCCGGGCAACCGCGAGCCGAGCGACAAGACGACGTAGTTCGACACGTCGCGGAAGAGTAGGTTGCGCAGGGGGAACGGCCGGGCGAGCAGGGTCTCCTTCGAGTCGTTGGAGACGATCGACACCTTGCCGTCGCCGGCGCGGTCGCCGGCGCGCAGGTAGGCGGTGTAGCCGAAGTCGGCCGACTCGAGCCGCGCGCCGGGGAGGAAGCCGTTGAAGTTGGCGGTGAGCGGGACGTACAGGGTCGTTTTTAACTCGTCCCCGTCGTTGCACTCGATCTTGAGCTTGGCCCCGCCGGCGAGTTCTTTCCGGAGCACGAACTTGAGGTAAACGGGTGCCCAGACGCCGCGCTTGACGACGTGGACGGGCTTCTGCGTGGCGGCGTCCTTCTCCGCGCCGAAGCGGCCGGGCGGCAGGCCGACGCGAACCTCCTCGATCTCGATGGGGTACTCAAGCGACTGCGCGCGGGCCGCCCCGGACATCACGAGAAAAGTGAGCGTGAGGCAGGCGGGCAAGTGTCGCACGGGTCGTCATCCCCGGAGGAAGTTCACGTCACGGTTTGGCGGCAGCCGCACAGGTACACGGGGTGCCGCCGCAGCGGGGGCAGCCGTCGCCGTACTTGCGGCGCAGGGCGTCGTCGAGGTCCACGCCGGCGCAGTTGGCCAGCGACATCAGCCAGGCGAGTACGTCGGCGAACTCCAGCGCCTGAGCCTCGGGCGTCTCGCTGCGCAGGGCCGCGGAGAGTTCGCCGACCTCTTCGAGGAACCACATGAAGTTGCCCGGCACCCCGCGCCGGGCGTCCTTCGCGCCGAACTGCTCGCGGATGCGCCCCTGCCAGTCCGCGAGCGTCATGCGTGGCCCCAGTGATTCTAGTGCGGGTTCGGGGGCTGCGGATGAAAACAGTTTTAGCCGCAGAGACGCAAAGGGCGCTGAGAGAACCAAAACATCGGATTTGTTTTTCAAAATTGGAGTTAGGTTTTCGGCTCTCTCAGCGCCCTTTGCGTCTCTGCGGCTAAAACTGCTTTGACTGGGTTCAGGCCTCAGTCCGCCGTGTAGCGCTTCTCGATTTTCGTCGCCTCGGCGTCCTTCTTCTGCGCCCGCAGGGCCTCCAGCAAGATCGCCCGGCTCTCCTCGTGCATCACGTCGATTTGCAGGGCGTCGCGGGCGTACCCCTCGGCGTTCGGGTAGTCCTTCGCGTCGCGGCTGACCTTCGCAAGCTTGACGCGGGCCGCCAGGTCGTCCGGGTCGTGCGAGACGACTTCCTTGAGTACGTCGGTCAGCTTCTCCGGGTTCTCCGACGCCTGGTAAAGGGCGGTGAGTTGGCCCAGCCAGTCGGCGTCGAGCGGCGCGACCTTGCGGCCGTGCTCCAGGAGTTCGGCAGCCTTGTCGTAATCCTTGGCGTCGAGGTGCAGACGGGCCAGCATCGTCAGCACGCGCGGCTCGTCGGGCGACGCCTTACGCAACGTCGAGAGCAGCTTTTGGGCGTCGTCGTCGTCGCCGGCGCGGAGCAAGAGTTTCGCCTTGACCATCGTCGCCGCGGGGTGCGTCTTCTCCTTCGACAGCACCTCCTCGACGAGCTTCTTCGCCTCCTTCGGATTGTCGCGGCGCAAAAAGGCGTCGGCGAGTTGCGCCGCGACTTCGGCGTCGTCGGGGTCGGCGTCGTGCAGCTTCTCGAGTTCGTCGAAGGTCAGCGGCTTCGTGACGCGGGCCGCCGGCCCTTTGCGCTCGTAGGGCTTGACCACCGTGGCGACGTGCTTCAAGTAGCCGGCCTCGAACTCCGCCTGCGGGACGCCACACGCCAGCGGGATCGCTTCGCTGTTCGACTTGCCCTGCTGGTACGCCGTGAGCAACTTGGCGACGGCCGCTTCGCCGTGGGTGGCGATGAGGTAATCGACGTAGAGCCGGCTCTGACAGTACGCCAGGCCCCACTCGTCCTGGGTCTTGGGCCGGACGAAGCCGTAGAGCACCGTGTCGAGCGTGAACAGCGTCCCGGCGGCGTGGCGCTCGCGCAACGCGGTCAGCCAGCTCGGCGGCAGGGCCATCTTCTCGCTGCGGACGGCCAGGCCCTCCGTGAGCCAGTGGGGGCATTGGAAGTCGGTCTGGATCAGGTTGAAGATGTGCGTCAACTCGTGGCGGATGACGCGGCCCCAGTGGAACGGCTTGCGCAAGCCCTTGGCCGTCGGCGACGCCATGACGACGACCTTGCCGGTACACGCGCCGATGGTGTGCAGGTCCGGCAAGCCCGTGGTGCGGCCGCTGAACATGTCGTGGCTGTTGAAGACCTCGATCAGGACCCGGCCCGGCGGCTCGTAGGCGAACTGTGCTTTGAGTTCGGCGTGCGTCTCTTCGAGGAACTCGGCCAGCGTCTCGGCGAGGATTTTGTCTTTGGCCCGGTCGTAGCGGATGGCGTAGTGCGGGGTCTCGAGCGTGGCGTAGCCGTCGAGGTGCGTCATCACCTTCAGCGTGTTCGCGGTGCGGACGTTGAACGGGTCGGTGGCGAAGGCCTTCGTCAAGAGTTCGCGGCCGGCGGCCTCGTTGCCCAGGCGCAGTTGGAGCATGCCCAGGGCCGTGCGCGGCGGGGCGAAGTTGGCGCGAGCCGCGACGGACTTCTGGTAGAAGCCCTCCGCCAACGTGTAGCGCTTGCGGTCTTCGAGCGCCTCGGCGAGTTCGTGGTAGAACGCGGCCGGCTTGGCGTCGAAGCCCTCGGCCTCCTTGACGAGCGCGTCGAACGCCGGCGACTTATTCTGGAGGCGGTACACGGCGGCGAGCTTGCCCAGCGTCACCGGGTCGCGCGGGTTGACGGCTCGCGCGGCGAGCAGCCGGCGCTCGGCCGACGCCCAGTCGCCGGCCATCAAATCGACCGACGCCTTGAGTTGCAGCGCCGACGGCAGCCGCGGGTTGGCCGCGAGCGCCCGGTCGGCGAAGCCCTCGGCCTCCTTCACGTCGTAGCGCAGCAGCGCCGACTGCGCCTTGCCGACGAGCGCCTCGGCGCACTTGGGGTTGATCGCGAGGGCCTTGTCGAACGCCTCGATCGCCGTCGGCCGGTTGTACTTTTCGAGCAGCATCGACCCCGCCAAGACCTCGGCGGGCCAGAAGTTGGGGTCGGCCTTCAGGGCGTCGGCGACGACCTCGTTGAGGATGAAGCTGAACTGCTTGCTGAGGTTGTTGCGCCGGGCGTTCTCCGCGCCGGCGAGTGCGACGACGAGGAGTTCGTCGGGGTCGGTGATGTCGCTGTCGGCGTTGCTGCGGGCGGTGTAGTAGCGGACGATGCCGCGCGTCGCCTTGTCCGCGCCGTCGAGGTCGCCGCGGTCGGCGAGGACGCGGGCCAGCGTCCACTTCGCCAGCAACTGCTCGGGCTTCACCGCGACGGCGGCTGTCGCGTCGGCGACGGCCTCGTCCCAGCGGCCCAGCGCGTACAGCAGGTCGGCGCGCTCGGCGAGCAGCTCGGCGTCCTTGGGCGCGATTTTGAGGGCGTCGGCGAGCGCGGCGAGGGCTTGGGGGTGGTCGCCGGCGTCGGTGTGCGTCTTGGCGACGCCGACCGCGGCGGCCGCTTGTAGTGTGGGGTCGGCGGCGGCGGCCTTGGCGTAGGCGGCGCGGGCCTCGTCGGGGTTGCCCTTCAGGCGGCGCTCGCGGGCTTCGCTCAGTGGCCCGGCCTTGGGCTTGGCCCCCTTGGCCGGCTTGTCTTGGGCGGAGTGCGTGCCGGGGGTGCCGAGGAGCGTGGCCGCCAGGATCGCCAGGAGTGTCGCCCGCATGGTGTCGCCTCGCCCAGAGTTCCCCTGTGTTGTACGCGACGGCGGGCGGGTGTGCCAGAAGGCCCCGCCGCAGGCGCGGCGTTAGCGCGTGGCCAGGAACAGGCCGACGAGGAGTAGGAGCGCCAGGACGAACCCCAGCGTCGCGTAAGGCACCCAGTCGGCGGCCGGCCGGCGCGGCGCGAAGGCTCGGAACGGCGAGGTCGCGTCGGTGCTGCTCGACGCCTTCGCCAGCGGCGCGACGGCGTGGACCTCGGTCGTGGGGTTGCCGCGCAGCGTCGGGGCTTTGGCCGGGGCGTAGCGCGGCACCGCGACGCCGGAGCGGGGCGTCCCCAGGCTCGCCGCCGCGGGCGTGTCCTCGCCCGCGGCGTGGCCGACCGGGCGGAACAGGGTCGTGCCCTCGGCCGGCAACTTCGAGCCGGGCCGGTGTGTGAGGACCGGCACCGACTGCGTCACGCTGACCGACGCCAGGTACTGCAGCACGAGGTCGCGGAACTCCGGGGCGGTGCGTAGCGGCTGGAACTGCCCGGCCTTGGTGCGGCTGACCAGGACTGCCCCCAGGTCGCCCAGCGCCCCCGCGGCCAGGTTCTTGCGGATGCTCTCGGTCGCGCCCTTCACCGTGTGCATCTTGTTCGCCGCGTCGCGGTAAACCATGTACCACAGGTCGTCCGCGGGCGGCTCCGGCGGGTCGGCGGACGGCGGCGTCGCGGTGCCGGCCGGCGGCGGGGGGTACTGCCCCGACAGCGGCCCGCTGCCGCCCTGGATGCGCCAGCCGCTGCCCAGCAGGTCCTCCATGAACTCGCGGCACGACGCCGGCCGCTGCGCCGGGTCGTGGTGCATCGCCCGGCGGATGGCCCAGTCGGTGCGATCGGTCAGCTTCGCGTTGCGCGACTTCGGCGGCGGGAACTCGTTCTTCGTCTTCCGCAGCCAGCAGTCCAGCGGGCTGGTCTTGTCGAAGGGGATCTCGCCGGTGACCATCGTGTACAGCGTCGCGCCGAGGCTGTACACGTCGCACCGCGCGTCGGCGTTCTTGGCGTTGCGGAACTGCTCCGGGGCCATGAAGTGCGGCGTGCCCAGCCCCCGGCCGGTCTTCGTCAGGTTCGCCTCGCCCTCGATGTCCTTGACCAGCCCGAGGTCGGTCAGCTTCGCGGTCAGGTCGCGCGTCAGCAGGATGTTGTCGGGCTTCACGTCGCGGTGGATCAGCCCCTGCTTGTGGGCGCGGTGCAGGCCCTCGCAGACCTCGCCGATGATGCGCACCGCGACCGCCTCGTCGAGCGCCCCGTCGCGCTCGATCATCGCGCCCAGCGACTCGCCATCGACGAACTCCATCACCAGGAACGGCGTGCCGGTGCCGCAGTAGTCGATCGCCTTGACGACGTTGGGGTGATCGATCTGGCTGGCCGCCTTGAACTCCTGCTCGAAGCGCTTCAGCAGCAAGGGGTTGCGGGCGGTCTCGGGCGGGATGATCTTGATGGCGACGGTCTCGCCGGTGGTGCGGTTCCGGCCCTTGTAGACCGCGCCCATGCCGCCCTCGGCGATCTTCGAGATCAGGTCGTAGTTGCCGATCTGCCGGGTCATGCGGGGCGCTTCCGTGGGCATTCCGAACTCCGGCCGCCGGCCCGCCGCCGCGGGGCCATCAGGACTGTTTGTCGTGCGTCGGGCGGGCGGCGAGTGGCGGGGAGCCTTGCCGGGGGGACGCTACCGAGGATATAGTTTACTCCGGGCGGCCGCGAGGGAAATACCGACGCGGCGGCGCGATTGTCGCCGGAAACTCCGCGGGACGGCATTGCGGGTCCGCAATCGGCCGGCCGTGCCGGTCGCGCCCTCTCAGAGTGCCAAAACTGCGCGATTTGCCGCCGTTAAGTTCTTGCGTCGGACGCCGCGCGCCCTCACAATCTCTAGACGCCACCCGCCCGGCCCCGACCGGCCCGGACTGCCACACGCGACAGGGACCGCCCAAATGGGGACGCTGGGGAAAATCCTGCTGTTCGTCAACTTCGCCGCGTTCGGCGGGCTGACCTACTTCGCCACGCAGGCGTGGGCCGCGCGCCAGGCGGCGGTGACCAACGCCCTCAAGCACCAACTCGTCATCACCGGGATGCCGGTCGCCGCGCCCGCCGGGGCCGAAGTCGATTCGGGCGGCGTCGCGCTCGGCACGGTGGTTTCGGGCTTCCTCCCGGTCGAGACGGTGCGGGCGAGCCTGCTCGAAGCGCACTTCACCGGCACCAGTGGTGAAGAGTTCGCCGGCACGCCCTTCCCCCGCACGCAGATGGAGGCGATTGACACGGCCAAGAAGAAGGCCGACGCCAAGCTCTCCGGGATGTCCCCCGCCGAGCAGATCGCCCAACTCGCCGGCCGCTACACCGCCGACCCCGCCAGCAGTCGCGTCGCGTTCACGCCCGGCTGGCTGGCCAACATGGCCGAGACTTACGCCGAGCGATCGCTGATCCGCCGGCTCGCCGACCCGACCTCGTGGGAGCGGCAACCGGACAAGAAAGAAGCCAACGCCAAGACGCTGCTCGACATGTTCGCCCGCCGCTTCGAGGCGCTGACTAAAGTCGATGCCAAGCAAGCCGACGTGGAAGCCGCCGCCGTCAAGGAGGCGACCGACGCGGTGCGGAAGGCCAACGACGACGCCCGCCGCAAGTTCGCCGCGTACACCGCGTTGATCGCCACCGCCGACGCCGACCAGGCGGCGGTCATTGCCGCCGGCGGCGCGGCCGAGGCGGCGCTGAACACGTTGAACGCCGAGTACGCCAAGCTCCAGGGCGTCCTGGCGACCGTCGGCACCACCGCCAGCCGCGACGAGGGCGACCGCCGCAAGCGCATCGCCCACGTCCTGATGAACCTCGCCGACAACGCCGGCTGGCAGACGCGTGTCGCCCTAACCGTCGGACTGCGGACGTATCTCGCGGCCCTGTCGGACCAGGCCAACCGCTTCCAGAAAATGGCCGGGTCCGCGGAGCAGCAGGTGATCCTCGACCAGGCCCGCTTCGCCGACGAGTACGAGCTGCTCAAGACCCTCGCCGTCGGCCAGTCGCTGCTCCTGAAGTCGCAAATCGGCGTGCGGACCGACCTGCAAGGTCAGCGGGCCAGGGACGAGGAGTTCGTGACGCAACGCCGGCTGCTGGCCGAGGACCGCCGGGCGACGTTCGCCGCGGTCCAGGAGCGGGTCGCGGCCCAACTCGTCGCCCAGGCGGAAACCGAGAGGCGGCTGTTCGAGGTGCAGAAGGCTGTCGGCGACACGCTCCGCAAGAACTCCGGGCTGGAAGCCGACCTGGCCGCCGCCGAGCGCAAGTAGCCGGCCCGAGACTCACCCGAATTCAGGGCGACGCACCATGACGACGATCGGCAAACTGCTCGTGTTCGTGAACCTCGTCGCCAGCGTCGGCCTGCTGGCGTGGGCGCTGTCGCTGTACACCAACCGCATCGACTGGCTCGACACGACGACTGCCGACGGCAAGGTCGAGGGGCAAATCTCGCTCCTCGCCAAGGAGATCGCCCGCCTCAAAAAGGCCATTGGTGAAACGCAGTCCGGGTACTCCGTCAAGAAGTACGCCTTGGGCGTCAGCGAGGAGCGGCTCGACCAGCGGTCGCGCGTCTTCGCCACACGGCTCGGCCAGGCGCGCAGTGGCCGCTTCAAGGTGCAGATCGCCGAGGACAGGGGCGCGTTCGGCGAGGGCGTCATCTACGACGTGACCCGCGAGGGGGCCGACATCCTGGGGCCGGACAACAAGCCGCTGCGGGGCCTCAAGACCCTGCAAGACGAGTTCGCCGCCGAGGTCCGCGCCATCGAGCAACTGCAGAACGGCCAGGGCCTGCAGACCGAGGCTCAGTGGATGGACATCGTCAGCGGCACCACGACGCTGGCCCAGGTGGCGGACTTGACGCCCAAGCTCGGGATCGCGGACCTCCGCCGGCTGCACACCCTCTTGTCGGACCTGATCACCCGCGACGAGGTCGCGATCGGCCGGCAGAAGACTGTCGAGAAGAACCTGGGCGACGAGGCGGCCTACCTCGGCGACAAGCGCGTCAACTGGGTCGCCGAGTTGCAGTCGCTGCAACGCCGCGAGCGGCAGTTGGGCGGCCGGCTGCAAAGCGTCGGCGTCAAAGCCCCCGGACTCTGAGTGACCGTGACCCCCGCGACTTAACCCCCTTGACCCGACCGGGCGACCGGTGCCCGACGGAGGACAGCGATGACCGCGATTGGCAAGATGCTGGTGTTCCTGGTGCTGCTGCTGAGCCTCGTCTGGAACGCGCTGGTGGTCAACGGCTTCGTCGCGCGCACCAACTGGCAGCGCGAGGCCAAGAAGTACCAGGCCGAGGCGGTGGCGGCGGCCGAGGCGGCCAACAAGATGAAGTCGCTGCGCGACGCCGAGGCCGAGTCGGCCGACGACGCCAAGCGGGCGCTTCAGCAGGAACGCGACCGCTACTACACGCAGGTGGCGCAGCTCGTCGCCGTGCGGGACACGCTGAGCCAGCAGTACAACGTCGCCTTCTCGGACAAGCAGAAGCAGGCGGCCGCGGCGGCGCAGTTGCAGGCGATGATCGACAAACTTTCCGGGCAGGTCAAGACGATCGACGACGACCTGAAGAAGCGTGAGGAGCAGGCCAACCAGTCCGAGGTCACCAAGAACAAGGCGGTCGGCGCACTGACGCAGGCCGAGATCGACCGCGACCGCTACAAGGCCGCCGCCGAGACCAACCGCCTACTCGCCCAGAAGTATCAGGAGGAGGCCGCCGAGGCGCGGCGCGGCGGGGGAGGCATCGCCGGCGGCGTGCGGCCGCCCGTCGCCCCCGAGCGCTTCCGCGGCACGGTGACGAACGTCGAGCGCGACAAGGGCGTCGTCTATGTGCAGTTCAGCCCCGGCCTCGACGCCGGCCTCAAAGTGGGGACGATTCTGCGCCTCGACCGCCTCGTGCCCGCCGGCCGCTACCTCGGCAAGCTGACCGTGACGCTGACCGAGTTGAAAGCCGGCGTCGGCACCTTCGAGCCTTCCGACAATCGGGCCGCGCCGACACCCGACAGCCTGCCGCGGCCCGGCGACCAGGTCTCGGCGAACTGACCCGTCCCCGCGATTCGTCCCCCAGACCGACCCGAGGCGCGTCATGGCGAAGAAGAAAAAGAAGGCCGACGAGAAGCCCAGGAAGAAGGCCCGCGCCGCCGAACTCGACGAAGACGACTTCGAGGACGACGACCGCGACGAGGACGACGCCCCCGCGCCGCGCAAGGCGTCGCGCAACGACGCCTACACCGGGATGCTGCTCATCAGCCTGGTCTGCCTGGTCGGGGCGACGGTCCTGCTGCTGCTCGACTCGAACGAAATGACGGCCTCGCCGCTGTCGAACCCGACCGCGGCGGTGCCCGCTTTGGTGACGCCGGCCGCCGCGCCGGCCGCCCTCTAACGGAGAGTCTCGATGGCCCGCCAACGCCTGATCGACGCGCCGCCGCGGAACGACGTGTACGTCGGGATGCTCGGCCTGACCGCGCTGGCGATGTTCGCCGGGGTCGTGGTGCTCCTGCTGGAGTTCGGCGGCGACTACGACTTCGAGCAGGCCCCCAAGGCCGGCCCGCCGATCAGCCTGCCCAAGGACTACTCGCGGCCGACGCCGAAGTCCGACGGCAGCGCGCCCGCCCCGTTGACCCGAGCCGACCCGCTCCCGGCCGTCACGCGGCCCGCGCCGGCGACGGTGCCCCCGGCCGTCGCGGCGACGGTGCCCCCGGCTGTCGCGGCGACGGTGCCCCCGGCCGCCACGACAGCGGTCGCCGTGCCGCAACCCGCCGCGGTGCCGGAGGCCGTGACGCCGGCGTCCGTCCCGGCCCTCGTCCGCCCCGGCTTCACGCCCCGCCCCCCACGCTAACCTTGCACCTCTTTGCGTGGCTCCACCGCAGGCGACTCTTGGCGAGCCGATTGCGTCAGCGGGCGGGTTCTGAACGGCTACGTGTCGGAACGCCCCGATGACCCGGCCGGCCCCGACGAGGGCACGCTGGCCCCCCCCGCTCCCGCAAGCGGCTCGCCAAGGGTCGCCTGTCACAGCGCGTAGGGCTGGATGCACCTCCGTCGAACTCAATATTGAGGTCTCAGGCCGAATCGGATTCGGTAGTATTTTCCACTTTCCCCTTGCACTACTGCTGTGAACAAGAGATAGTCAAGATTGTTTAGGAAATATCCCTAAACATTGTCTCCCTCGTCGGGGCTTCCTACCCCGACTCATTCTCTCTGAACGGAGGGCACCCGTGCCCACTCTTTCCCGGCGGCGTCGCGTCGCGTTCACGCTGATCGAGCTGCTGGTGGTGATCGCCATCATCGCCATCCTCATCGGCTTGCTCTTGCCCGCGGTCCAGAAGGTGCGCGAGGCGGCGGCCCGCGCCAAGTGCAGTAACAACCTCAAGCAGATCGGCATCGCCGCGCACGCCTTCCACGACGCCAACGGCGGCTTCCCCTACGGCCGCAAGTTCGACAAGTGGGACACCTACACCTGGAGCGTGCCGATCCTGCCGTACATGGAGCAGGGCAACGTCTTCAACGGCTACTCGACGCTGGCGTCGCCGGTGTTCGTGATGAGCTACCCCGGCGCGAACGGTCCCATCGGCAACGACGCGAACCAGCGCGCCGCGCGGACGACGCCGATCTCGACGTACAGTTGCCCGAGCGACGGCGGCCCCTTCGGCAACGAACTCAACACGACCGACTACGGCACCATCCGGGGCAGCTACCGGGCGTGCGTCGGCAGCGGCGACATGTACGGCAACCTGCCGGCCGGCCAGCTCGCCGCGACGCCCAACCCGTTCGCCGTGGGCGTCTACGGGGTCCTGAACGGCCAGACCGCCGACCCCGCCGGCGGCCCGAAGTCCCGGCAGATGCGGATCGTCAGTATCACCGACGGCACCTCCAGCACCATCTCGTTCGCGGAGGGCATCGCGCCGCAGGTGGCCGGCTGGGGCGGCCCGCTCGGGGCCGCGCTCTACGGCAACATGGGCGGCGGCCTCATGACCACGACCCTGACCCCCAACTCGGCGGCCGCGGACCAGGTCATTGGGCCGTGCCCGGTGACGCAGGGCGACGTGTCGTACAAGGCCCCGTGCAACTCGATGGCGGGTAACGCCTGGTGGACGCAGTCGGCCGCCGGGGCCCACGCCGCGGCCCGCAGTAAGCACGTCGGCGGCGTCAACGTCGGCATGACCGACGGCAGCGTCCGCTTCTTCCGCGACAGCATCGACGTGGCCGCCTGGCGTGCCCTCGGCACGGCGGCCAACGGCGAAGTCATCGGCGACAACTAACTGCCGAAAACGCGAAGGGGTTCCGCGATGCGCTTCCGACCACTGACCAAACTCGCCCTGCTCGCCGCCCTGCTCCCGGCCCTCGCGGCCGGGTGCGGCGACGGCGGGGCCACGGCCACCGTCTCCGGGACCGTCTCCTACGCCGGCGCGCCGGTCGAGGAGGGGTCGATCCAGTTCACGCCCAAGAGCGGCAAGGGGGCCGTCGCCGGCGGCACCGTCGCCGGCGGCAAGTTCTCCGTGGCCAACGTCGGCGTCGGGCCGATGGTCGTGTACGTCTCGACCAACGCCCCGAGCGGGGCCGGGTCGGGCGGCGGCCCGGTCTCGACGGGGGACCTCGCCAAGGCCGCCCAGGACCGGCAGGCGGCCAAGGCGAAGGACGCCCCGGCGGCCGCGGCGGCGGTCCCGCCCGACGCCACCGGCAACAACGCGACCTTCGACGTGAAGGCCGGGGCGAACACGCTCCAACTCGACCTGACCCCGCCCAAGGGCGCGGCCAAGTAGGGACCCGACCGGGGCCGCCCGCCAACTCCCGTCGCCCCGCGGCCGACCGTTCGCGGTTAGTCGCGGGGCGTCTTCGTGACCCGGCGGCGGGCCAGCCGGGCTGCGGCGAGTCCCAGCGCCGCCAGGCCCAGGACGGTCGCCGGCTCCGGGACCGGCGCGGGGACGAGTTCGAGGCCGCCGCCGGCGGGGATGAAGCTCGCGCCGAGCGGGAAGCCGGCGAAGCTCGTGCCGGCCAGGAAACTCGCGAACGAGCCGTTGGCCGACGCCGGGTCGCCGCCGAGGCCGGTGAACACGAGTTTGCCGCCGGTGCCCGTCGCCCCCGCGGTGCCGGTGAAGCCGGTGACGCTCAGGCCGGGCACGTTGACCGCCAGGGTCGTGAAGGTGAGGGTGTGCGCCCCGGTGCCGAGGGCCACGGTCGGCGTGCCGGCCGCGAGGCTCAGTGCGCCCGCGTCGGCCGAGAAGCCGGCCGCGACGCCGCTGCTGAGCGTGGCGTTGCCCAGGAAGACCGCCCCGCCGGCGGGCAGCGCGTTGGCCGCCCCGAGGGCCAGCGTGCCGGCGTGGACGAGGGTGCCGCCGGCGTAGGTGTTCGCGGCCCCCAAGACGAGTGTCCCGTCGCCGGTCTTGAGGAGGTCGGCGTTCGCGGCCCCGCTCAGGACACCGGCGAGGACCGTCCGGTCGCCGCCGACGCCCTTGGCGACGTTGAACTCGCGCGCGACGGGGAGGGTGCCGTTGTCGAGGCGGATGGGGTTGGCCCAGGTCAGCACCGCGTCGGACTTGGCCGAGCCGAACTTCAGCGCGTAGCCGGTCGGCACGAAGTCGGTGGCGTCCCAGCGCAAGGCGGCCGGCGTGGGGAGGCCGCCGAGGTTGACGCTCGCCGCCGACCCGGCCGCGGAGAAGCCGCCGCCGCCGGACTCGAAGAAGGTGTTCGCGCCCCACGACACGTTGCCGGCCAAGGCCCCCACAAGCCGGGTGAAGTCGGCGGCGGCCCCGGTGCCGTTGTTGCCGCCCTTCAGCTCGAGGACGCCGCCGGTGAGCGACACGACGCCCTTGCCCGCGGCCGCGAAGCCGACCTGGGCGTCGGTGGCGCGGACGGTGCCGCCGGCGACCACGAAGCGGTTCGTGCCGCTGAGCGTGTTCTGCGAGGCGGCCCCGGTCAGGTTGACGAAGCCCGGCCCCGCGAACACCGTGAGGTTCGTGCCGCTCGCCACGACCAGCGAGGTCGAGAGGGTCGCGGCGCTGCTGTTGACGTAGACGTAGTGCGTGCCGCCGCTGACCCCGAAGGCCCCGGTGCCGGTGACCGCGAAGTCGGCCGCGCCGTCGAGCATCAGCGCGTTGGTGGCCAGCGCGCTCGCGCCGAGGGCCAGCGTCGCCCCCGGCCCCACCGGCGTGACGCGCAGCGACCCGGCCGTGACCGCCCCCGCGGCAATCGTGGTGACGCCGGCGGCGGGGTTGAACTGCCCGCGCGAGAGGGCCGTGAGCGTCGCCAGGCCGGTCGCGTCGGTGGCGGTCGCGGCCACGCTCGCTCCGGCACGGACGACGCCGAACGTGTTGTAGGTGGCGAAGTCGGTGCCGCCGGCGTCGGTGGCGATGGCGAAGCCGACGACCCCGCCGGCGTTGAGGTTCGAGAGCAGGCCGTTGACGCCGAGGAACGGCGTCCCGGCGAAGCGGATCTGCGGGCCGGTCGCGGAGCCGAGCGTCCCGGCCGTCGCCTCGTAGGAGTAGGCCGCGCGGGTGCCCGGCCGCGTCGAGAAGCCGCCGGCGTCGGCGTTGGCGAAGAGCAGCACCGTCGGGGCCGCCGCGCCTTGGGGCGTCACCCGGAGCGCGTTGACCCCGCCGGCGGTGTTGCTGCCGAAGCTGAGCGGCCCGACGGACGAGGTGCCGCCCGCGGCGTTGCCGACCAGCTCCAACGCCCCGCCGCCGCTGAGGCCGACCGTCGAGGCCGCCGCCAGGCGGTTGGTCACGGCCGCCAGCGTGTCGTCGAGCCGGAGGGTGCCGCCGAAGACGCTGACGGTGCCGCTGACGTTCGTGACCGCGGTCGTCGCGCCGGCCAACACCAGCGTCGAGCCGGCGTTCACGGCGACGGCGAGGTTGCCCGCCGCCGCGCCCGCCAGGGTCGGCCCGCGGAAGGTCGTCGTCTGCGGCCCCTGGACCGCCAGGCCCGCCGAGCCGGTGCCCCCGAGCGTCAGGGGGCCGGTGCCGGCGAAGGTCCAGCCGCCGAAGTTGGGGTTGAGGCCCGCCGTCAGCGCGAAGGCCGCGGCCGACCCCGACACCGTCGGGTCGGTCGCGGCGACCCCCGACGCGGAGCCGGCCCGGTTGAACAGCACCGAGTCGAGGCCCGTCGGCACGCCGGTCGGGCTCCAACTCGCCGCGTTCTGCCAGGCGGTCCCGGTGTTGTTCCAGGTGAACGTCGCCTGCGCCGCGGCGCGCGGGGCGGTCAGCGCCAGCGCGGCCAGGGGCAAAGCAGTCCAGCGCAGGAGGTGGCGCGTCGGCAGTCGCATTCCGACACGGTAACAAACATTTCGTCGCCGTGCGTCAAGATTCGGCGAATATTCCACTTTTGCGGCCTGAACCGGCTGCCGCCACCGGCCGGCGTGGGGTCAGGTGTCGTAGTACAGGGCGAACTCGTAGGGGTGGGGCCGCAGGCGGATCGCCTCGACCTCCTCGCGGCGCTTGAACTCGATCCACGTCTCGATCACGTCCTCGGTGAAGACCTCGCCTTGCAGCAGGAACTCGTGGTCGTCCGCCAACGCGGTCAGCGCCTCGTCGAGCGTCGCCGGGGGCGCGGGGACGTTGGCCATCTCCTCGGCCGGCAGGTCGTACAGGTCCTTGTCGAGCGGCTCGCCGGGTGAGGTCTTGTTGACGATGCCGTCGAGCATCGCCATGAGGATCGCGGCGAACGCCAGGTACGGGTTGGCCGCGCCGTCCGGCAGGCGGTACTCGATCCGCTTCAACTCGGGGCGGCTTGAATAGACGGGGATGCGGATGGCGGCGCTGCTGTTGCGCTGGCTGTACGCCAGCCGCGTCGGGGCCTCGAAGCCGGGGACGAAGCGCTTGTAGCTGTTGGTCGTCGGGTTGGTGATGGCGCATAGAGCGCGGGCGTGCTTCAACAATCCGCCGATGGCGTACTCGGCGAGTTCGCTCAGGCCGGTCGCGCCGGTGCCGGCGAAGAGGTTCGCCCCGCCCTTCCAGAGCGAGGTGTGGACGTGCATGCCGCTGCCGTGCTCGTCGTAAAGCGGTTTGGGCATGAACGTGGCAGACTTCTGGTGCCGGTGGGCGACGTTTTTGACGACGTACTTGTACTTCAGCACGTTGTCCGCGCTCGTGACCAGGTCGGCGTAGCGCACGTCGATCGAGCACTGCCCGGCGGTGGCCTTCTCGTGGTGGTGGCTCTCGACGGTGAGGCCGCAGTCGATCATGACGCGCATCATCTCGCTGCGCAGATCGACCATCTGATCGACGGGCGGGCAGGGGAAGTAGCCGCGACGGTAGGGGATCTTGTTGGCGAGGTTCGGCGTCTCGGCGCGGCCGGTGTTCCACGCCGCCTCGACGCTATCGACCGCGTAGAAGGCCGAGTGCGAGGTCTGGTCGAAGCGCACGTCGTCGAAGACGAAGAACTCCATCGACGGGCCGAAGTTCGCGGCGTCGGCGACGCCCTTGTACTTGAGGTAGTTGACGGCCTTGCGGGCGACGTTGCGCGGGTCCTTGGTGTAGTCCTGCCGGGTGCTGGGGTCCTGGATGTTGCAGAGCATGACCAGCGTCGTGTCGCGGCGGAACGGGTCGAGGAACAGCGTGTCGGGCTGGGGCACGAGCAGCATGTCGGCTTCGTTGATCTTCTGCCAGCCGCGCATGCTGGAGCCGTCGAACCCCACGCCGTCGTCGAAGGCGTCGTCGGTGAGCATCTCGGCGGGGATGGTGACGTTCTTCCACGAGCCGGGGAAGTCCATGAAGCGCAAATCGACGGCCTTGACTTCTTTCTCGCGCAGGTAAGCGAGGACTTCACGCGGCGTCAAGGGTCGATCTCCGGGCGGGCGGGCGGGGCCAGGCTGTTGTAGCGAATCACGCCCGCTTGCGGGCGGCGCGCTTCGCCTCGTACGCGGCGTCGTCGGCGTCTTGCTGCGCCTCGACCGCCTCGACGAAGGCGGGGGCGACCGCGACGAGGGTCAGGTCGGTCTTAGTGATGCGCGACGGCCGGACGCCGGTGCCGAAGTGCATCCCGAAGCCGACGAAGAAGCCGAGCATCGGCAGGGCGATCACGGCAATGCCGAGGAGGTGACTGTCGGTCACGCGCCGCTCCGGGATGCCCGCCAGACTCGCCACGACGGTCGCGAGGCCGAAGCCGGCCACCCCGCACAAGGGTAGTAGCCCGAAGCTGAACGCCGCCACCGTCGTGCCCCAGTTCCAGATGCCCTTGTGCCGGTCGCACACGGGGAGGTGGGCGTAGCGGGATTCCTTGTACTTGCGCAGCACCAGGCCGAACGGCGAGGCGAGGACCCCCGCGGTGATCATGAGGGGGGCGATGTTGTCCGAGACGGCCGCGCACGGCAAGAACAGCATGAACATGGCGAAGGCCACCGGGGCGACCCAGGGGGGTATGTAGCGGAACCAGACGCGCTTCTCGCCGGTCGCCTCCGCGCCGCACTTGCAGCAGACCGGCGGCAGGGCGTTCGGCTCGCAGTCGTCGAGCGAGAGGGTCACGGCGGTGGGGCGCT
>JAYTUC010000115.1:0-7652 GCA_043744775.1 Fimbriiglobus sp.
AAGAAGGCCCGGCCCCAGGGGATTAACTTGACGGCACCCCTTGACTCAGCGGGTGCCCCGACTCGACTGGTGGAATCGCTTCCTACTCCATCGCTCGCGTCGTGCAAGACACTTCCATCCTAACCCCGCGTCAAGCCCTGTGGGCCAATTCCGGACGAGAAAGCCGATTTCATCCGGATTTCTCCGAATCCCCTCACGCCCGCGCCCGTAGGGGCTTGGCGTGTCCGCCGGTCGCCCGACCTGCTAAGAAAGCCGGCGTGCAGGACGCCACGCCCGGAGACACGACCATGCCACGACTTCTCGCCGGGGCGACCCTGGCACTCCTCGGCGGCTTGTTGGCCGGCTGCGGCAACTCGACACCGCCCACGACCGCGGCGACGACTGGCGAGCCGGAAGCGTCAGCGCCCGGAGTTCCCGCGTCAGCGCCCGGAGTTCCTGACGCGAAGACTCCGGGTGCTGACGCTTCCGGCTCGCCGGTCGTCGCGGTCGCGGGGCACGAACTCGACGCCGCGAAACTCGTCGTGCCGGCGACCCCGGCGGCCGGCACTCTCGGCGGCGGCCGGTTCGCGCCGACCGAAGTCACCCTGACGGGCAACGAGTTGACCTTCGCCGCCCTCCAGGCCGGCGGCGTGGCCGGCAGCCTGACGGTCCGGTTCCCCGCGGCCGGCGTCAAGCTCGCCGACGGCTTCAAACTCGTGGTCAAGTCCGACGAGCCGGAGTCGCCGGCGTTGCCGGGCGTCGAGGTGTTCACGACCGCCGGCGGCAAGCCGCTGATCCACGTCTACCCGAACGGCTACGCCCTGTCCCTCGAACTCGGCAAGCGCGAGGCCGGCAAGCAGCCGGGCAAGCTCGCCCTGTCGCTGCCCGACGGCACCAAGGGCTACCTGGCCGGCGCGTTCGTCGCCGAGGCCCGCCGCGCCGCCGGGGAGCCGCCCGGCCCCGACGAGTCGCCGGCGGTCCACGGCCTCGTCACCTTGGCCGGCGAGACGAAGGGCGAACTGGAGGTCGGCCTGATCGGCCAGCCGGCGGGGCAAGTCGTCACCGAGACCGTGACCCTGCCGGTCGCCGGCCCGCCCGGCCGGGTCAACCGCGTCGAGTCGGTGCGGCGCACGGCCCTGGCCTGCGGGGCGGGCGGCGAGTTCCGCTACGAGCACGTCCTGGTGCCGGCCGGCCGCTACCTCGTCTGGGCGCGGCAGACCCCCGGCCCGCTGGCGTGGCAGTGGGTTAGCGTCGCCGCCGGCGTGGTCACCGACGCCCCGCTCGCGCTCGACGCCAAGCGGGCCGGCAAGCTGGCCGTCACGACGACGCAACCCGACGGCACCTTGCGGCTCGTCCCGAAGGACGGCGACGCGGCGGCGACGGTCCCGGAGTTGTCGCTGGGCCTGGCGCTGAGGCTCGAAGTGGCCTCCGACGCCAAGGCGTTCGACGCCGTGCCGCCGGGCCGCTACGACCTCGTGGCGACGCTCAAGGCCGGCACCGAGTGGGACCGCAAGCCGGTCGAGGTCAAGCCGGGCGAGACTGTCAGTGTGGCGATCAAGTAAGACACCGGAAATCGACCGCAGAGGGCACAAGAGAACACATGAGAAAGGCCAAAACCGAGGAGAGCTAAAACCGAGAGAGCTTCTCGTGCGGCCCGATCGCCTCGCCGCGTTGCCGATCATCGTCACGTAAGCCACGCTAAAACCGAGGGAGCTTCTCGTTCGGCCCGAATCGCGGCGGTGGCAGCCTGTGGCGGAGTCGTTTTAGCACGGGTTGTTGTCTTGCTCGCCTTTGGCCTTTCTCATGTGCCCTCATGTGCCCTCTGCGGTGAATGTGCCTTTTCTGACAGGTCGCCCCATGCTCCGCGTCACCCCCCGGCGTGCCCGCAAGCTCACCGCGTTCGTTGCCGGTGCCGCCGTCGTTGGCTACTTCGCCTGGGTGTTCGCCGGGCTGAACGACCACGCCGTGATTCCGGGGCAGGTCTACCGCTGCTCGCAGCCGAGCGCGTGGGGCATCGACCGCATGGTCGCCCGGCACGGCGTCCGCACGGTCCTGAACCTGCGCGGCACGTCGCAGAAGCTGCACGAGGCGAAGTCGGCGTGGTACAAGGCCGAGGCCGAGGCGACCTTCGCCGCCGACGTGTCCCAGGAAGACATCACGCTGTCGGCGTACCTGCTGCCGCCGCCGGCCGAGATCCGCCGGGCGATCGAAGTCCTCGACCGCGCCGAGCGGCCGATCCTCGTGCACTGCAAGCAGGGGGCCGACCGCACCGGCCTCGTCTCGGCGCTGGCGATCCTGCTCGAGCCGGGCGGCACGATGGCGGCGGCGCGGCGCGAACTCTGGCCGGTCTTTGGGCACTTCCCCGTCGGCCGCACGGTGGCGATGGACGACTTCCTCGACCGCTACGAGCGCTGGCTGGCCGGCCGGCCCCACGCCCCGGACCTGCTGCGCGATTGGGTGCAGAATCACTACACGCCCGGCCTCGCCGCGAGCCGCTACGAGTGGCTGGCGAAGCCGGCGACCGTGGCCGCCGGCAAGCCGTTCGCGCTGACGTTGCGGGCGACGAACCTCTCCGACGAGCCGTGGCGCTTCGAGCCGGGCAACCACGCCGCGGTCCACTTGCTCGTGCGGGTCGCCGGCAGCGACAGCGCCGAGGTGGCCCGCCAACAGGCCGGGCTGTTCCGCCGCGTCGTGGCCCCCGGCGAGTCGGTCGAGTTCCTGCTGGCGTTGCCGCCGCTGCCGGCCGGGCACTACAGCGTGACGGCCGAGTTGATCGACGCCCGCGGCTGCGGCGTGTCGATCCGGTCGAGCAGCTTCGTGAAGCTCGGCGACGGCTGCGCGGCGACCTCGGTCGAGGCGCGGTGACTGGCGAGCCGGAAAGCGTCAGCGCCCGGAGTTCTGACCTGTCAAGAACTCCGGGCGCTGACGAAGAACTTCGGGCGCTGACGCTTTCCGGCTCGCCGGGCTACGGCTTCTCGGCCAACAACTCGTCGATGAGGCCGGTGAACTTCTTCGCGCCGGCGTCGCCGAGTTCGCCCTCCCAGCGGTGCCGGACCTTGCCCGACCTGTCTACGAGGTAGACGCACGGCCAGTAGCGGTTGCCCCACGCCGCCCACGTCGCCGACGCGTTATCGACGGCGATGGCGAAAGTCAGCTTGTTGTCGGCCGCCCGCTTCTTGATGCGAGCCACGTCCTTCTCCGCGTCGAACTCGGGCGTGTGGACGCCGACCATCACCAGCGACTTCTCGCCCTTGTACTTGTCCTGCCAGGCGCGGTAGTGCGGGTAGTTGTGGACGCAATTGATGCAGCCGTTGGTCCAGAAGTGGACGACGGCGACCTTGCCCTTCAGGTCCTTGGCAGCAATCGGCTCCGAGTGGACCCACTCCGTCACGCCGGCGAACTCCGGCATCGCCACGGCCCCGAGCTTGTCGGCGGCGACCTCCCCCGGCTTGTCCCCCGCCGGCGCGGCCCACGCCGCCGCCCCGACCGCGACCGACACCACCACGACCCACAACTTGCGCATGACCGACCTCCGACACGGGGACAGGGTGACAGACCAGGGTATCAGAAAGGCGAGCCGGAAAGCGTGACCGCCCGGAGTTCTTCGCCAGTCCTGCGCGTCAAGGACTCCGGGCGCTGACGCTTTCCGGCTCGCTACTTGCCGCCCGGCACGCCATTACTGGTGTACGCTCCCCCTTGCGTTACTAGTGTTCACACGTTCACTACCCCTCCCCCGCCGCCGGCAACATTGACGGCGGCACTTCGTGGGGGGGGGGCGAAGGGGGAATCCGTCAATGGCCAAAGCCCAACTGCGCCGCGTCTCCGCGTCGCGGCCCTGCCCGGTCTGCGCGGGGTCGCACAAGTGCAGCCTCACCGACGACGGCCTGATCCTCTGCGGCCGCAGCCGCGACGCCGTGCCGGGGTTCCGCCACCTCGGCGCGAGCGACGACCCCACCTGGCACCTCTACCGGCCCGACGACCCCGTCGGCATGGCCACCTCGCCCGGCGGCTGGAAGCCGTCGCCGGCGGTGCCCTCGGCCAAGCCGACCGACTTCCCGGCGATGGCCGAGCGGTTCAGCCGCAAGCTCAGCCCGACGCTCGCCGACGGCCTGGCCGAGCGCCTCGGGCTGCCGGCGTCGGCCGTGGCGCTGGTCCCGGACCTCGGCTTCGACCCCGCCGCCGGCTGCTGGACCATCCCCGAGCGCGACGCCGGCGGCCACGTGATCGGCATCAGTACCCGCTACCGCGACGGCACCAAGCGGGCCGCGCCCGGCAGCCGGCGCGGGCTGGCGCTGCCGGCGGGGTGGGCCGACCAGCCGGGGCCGGTCGTGATCGTCGAGGGGATGTCCGACGCGGTCGCCCTGGCCCACTGCGGCCTGTGCGTCGTCGGCCGGCCCAGCGCCCGCGGCGGGGTCGAGCTGCTCGCGGCCCTGCTCGGCCAGGGCTTCGCCGCCGGCCGGCCGGTGATCGTGATGGGCGAGAACGACCTGAAGCCCGACGGCACCTGGCCGGGCCGCGACGGGGCGGCGTTCGTCGCGGCGGCCTTGAGTCAGGCGATGGGCCGGCCGGTGCTGACCGCCTGCCCGCCGGAGCAGTACAAGGACGCCCGCGAGTGGGTCATCGACCGCCTCAAGGGTGCCCTCGGCGGGTCGATTCGCGGGGCGGCGGTTAGCCCCGGCGACGAGCCGGAGTTGGCCATCGGCCGCGACATCGCCGCGATGATGGCCCGCGGGGCGGCCGCGGCGGCGCAGGCGAAGCCGGCCCCCCGCGCCGACCGCTTCCCGCTGCCGCTGCCCCTCGACGCGCTGGCCACCGGCCCCAGGGGCGGCGGCGTGCCGTGGGTCTGGGACGGCTACCTGCTGCGCGGCGGCGTCACGCTCCTGAGTGCGCTGCCGAAGTGCGGCAAGACCACACTCTTGGCGCACCTGTTCAAGACCCTGGCGTCCGGCGGGAGCTTCTGCGGCCGGCCGCTGGTGACGGGGCGGGCGCTGGTCGTGTCCGAGGAGTCGCCGGAGGTCTGGGCCGACCGCCGCGACCGGCTGGGCCTCACCGGCTGCGTGCGGCTACTGTCGCGGCCGTTCTTCCAGCGGCCGAGTGCGGACGACTGGTCGGCGTTCCTGCTGCACCTGGCGAACATCCTGGCCAACGACCCGGCCGACCTGGTGGTCTTCGACACGCTCGCGGACTTGTGGCCGGTCAAGGACGAGAACAACGCGACCGACGTGCAGGGGGCGCTGCAGCCGGTGCGGCGGCTCGCCGACGGCCGGGCGGTGCTGCTGGTCCACCACCTGCGCAAGAGTGACGGCGGCGAGGGGACCGGTAGCCGGGGCAGCGGGGCCTTGGCCGGGTTCGTCGATGTGCTCGTCGAGTTACGCCGGGCCGGCCGCGCGGCCGACCCCGGCGGGGCGAAGCGGGTGCTGACCGCCGTCGGCCGGGCGACGGGGGTGCCGGCGGAGTGGGCGGTCGAGTTGGACGAGGAGGCGGGCGTCTACCGCGGCACCGACATGGGCGACCCGTCGGCGCTCTTGGCCGACGCGATCCGCAAGGCGCTCTTCGCGGCGGGGCCGGAGGGGCTGACGGCGAAGGGGGTGACCGAGGCGGTGCCGGGGGGGGGCGGCCGCGGCGAGAAGAAGTTCCGGGAGTCCTTGGCGGCGGGGTGCGCCGCGGGCGAGTGGGACAAGGAGGAGCGTTCGCCCCGCGAGGGCGGGCCGGTGTACCGCGTCGGGCTGCCGCCAATGCCGGCGGGGAAGAAAGTGGTGACTGAGGGGGTCCTCTTCGACGACTTGCAGACGCTCCCCGATTGATTGCCGTCTCCCACACTAGTGTGGTGGGAACTGCCGCCGATAAAGTCCGGCCCACTTTATTGGCGGCAGTTCCCAGGTGGGGGTGTCGGCGGGGGACCGGCTAAGTCACTCCGTTCCCGCCGTGTTTTCGCGGCGAGCCGGAAAGCGTCAGCGCCCGGAGCCCGGATCGCAAGCTCCGGTCGCTCACGCTTTCCGGCTCGCCGGCTACGGACTCCGGTCGCTGACGCTTTCCGGCTCGCCGCGCGCTACCGGCCACAGCGCCAGCGGTGCCCACTGCTTACGCAGCACGTAGTGCCCGCCCGCCGCCACGGCCGCGGGGTCGGGCAGCTTCCGCACCGAGCCGCCCGTCGCCCACCACCGCTTGCGCCGGCCGAAGCCGTCGTTTAGGGCGCGGGTGCCGTGGGCCTTGAGGTCGTACAAAAGCTTCCGCGGTTCGGGGTCGCCCTCCACCCGCAGCACGGCGTGGAAGTGGTTGGCCATCACCGCCAGCGCCAGCAGCGCCCAGCCGCGGTAGGCGGCCGTCTCGCGGAACTGCGCGGCGACCGCCGCCGCCTGGGCGGCCGTCAAGAAGACCGGCTCCCCGGCGGCCTCGGCCGCGTGGCGGGCCAGGCCGGGGATGCCGCCGTCGTAGGGCGTGCCCGGCAGGGCGTGCTCGGCGCGGGCCGCGGAGGCGGGGTCGCCCTCGCGGCGGTCGCGCACCGACGTGACGCTGCCCTTGGGGTTGCCCGGCAGCCAGGTCGCGTAAGTCGTGTTCGTGAGTAGCCACACGCGAATGCGGGGGTTGTAGTAACCAGCCGGTCCGAAGGCGAGCCGGAAAGCGTCAGCGCCCGGAGCCCGGATCGCAAGCTCCGGTCGCTGACGCTTTCCGGCTCGCCCCTACAATACGCCGTCCCCCCGTGCCCCCTTTGCGAGACGCGCCGCGATGACCGAACCCTGGCGCACCCTGCGCTGGTCCACCTGGCTGGGCTGGCAGATCGAGTCGAACTGGGCCAACTGGAAGCTCTTCCTGCTGTACCTCGTCGTCAAGCCGGTCACCGGGTCGATGATGCTCGTCTGCATGTTCTACGCCGCCAAGTACGCCGCCGACCTCGGGGCCAACGCCGGCGGCACGGCCGGCCGCGTGCCGATGGAGTTCCTGCCGTATGTGTACGTCTCGAACGCCTGCTACGGCCTCGTGGGGGCCGTCATGTTCGGCATGAGCAGCGTCGTGATCTCCGACCGCGAGTCGTACCGCATGTTGAAGTACATCTTCATCAGCCCCGCGCACTTCCAGGTCTACTTCCTCGGCCGCGGCCTCGCCAAGATGGCGGAAGGTTTGGGCGGGGCCGTCATCACGCTCGCGGCCGGGCTGCTACTCCCGCCCGTGCGCGCGGCCCTCGACCCCGCCAACGTCAACCCCTTGGGGCTGCTCGTCTACCTCGGCATCGGCAGCGTTATGCTGTGGTCGGCGGGGATGGTCCTGGCGTCGGCGATGCTCAACATGTCGCGCAGCGGCTCGTTCCTCTCGGAGGGCATCGCCGGCGTGGTCTACTTCCTGTCGGGCGTGGTGTTCCCGCTGAGCGTGTTGCCGAGTTGGCTGCAAGCGGTGGGGCTGTGCCTGCCGACGACGTACTGGCTCGAAGGGATGCGCCGCTCCCTGACCGGCCCCGCGCCGCCCGGCTCGCCGCTGGCGTCGTCGCCGCTGGCCGTGTGGAGTGACACCGAGTTGACCCTGGCGCTCACTGCCACGACGGTCGTGCTGCTGGTCGGCTCGCAGTGGTACTACCGGCGGAGCCTCGACCGGGCGTGGCGGGCCGGCAAGATCGAGGAAGTCTCGGGGATGTGACGATGCCGACGTTCACCGCCCGGTACGTCTTCCCCGTCAGCGGC